>JASFRZ010000148.1:0-10454 GCA_050114655.1 Acidobacteriota bacterium | reverse complement strand
CCGACGGCGAGCCCGTGCGGTACCTGCGAGGCCTGCGTCGAGATCGAGGAGAGCCGCAATCTCGACGTCGTCGAGATGGACGCTGCCTCCCAGACCGGCGTCGACGACATCCGCCAGCTGAATGAGTTCGCCCGCTACACGCCGTCGCGGGACCGCTACCGGGTGTTCATCATCGACGAAGCCCACATGCTGTCGACCAGCGCCTTCAACGCGCTACTCAAGACCCTCGAGGAGCCGCCGCCGCACGTCATCTTCATGCTCGCGACCACCGAGCCCCACAAGATCCTGCCCACCGTCCTGTCGCGCTGCCAGCACTATCCTCTGGGCCGCATCAGCCAGGCGGAGATCAGCGCGCGTCTGCGCGAGATCGTCGACGCCGAGCAGGTCAAGCTGTCGGACGACGGTCTGGCGATGGTGGCGATCGCCGCGGACGGTAGCCTGCGCGACGCGCAGAGCCTGCTCGACAAGCTGATTGCCTTCGGCGGCGACGAGGTCGACGACGAGACGGTCGTCGGACTGCTGGGGATGGTCGACCGCGAGTTGCTGTTCACCGCCGCCGACCTGCTCGCCGAGCAGGACCTTTCCGGCGTGCTCGGTTTCGTCAACCGCATGGTCGAGCAGGGCGTAGACCTGCACCAGTTCGTACTCGATCTCCTCGGCCACGTGCGCGCCCTGCTGGTGGTGGCCACGGTGAGCGACGCGGGGGAGATCCTGCACCTGCCCGACGGTGATCTCGAGCGGCTGCAGGCGCAGGCACGGCGCTTCGCGGTCGACGACCTCGACCGCGCCTTTTCGCTGCTGTCCGGCAGCGAGTACCGCATCAAGCAGTCGGAGGTGCCGCGCTACGAGCTCGAGATGGTGCTGTCGCGCCTTGCCCGTATGCCGCGCCTGGAGCCCATCGAGACGCTCATCGCCGAGTTGCGCGGCTCGGGCGGCGGGCAGACGGGTGGTGCGCCGCGCGGCGGCGGCAACGCGGCGACCGGCGGAACCGGCGGCGGCAAGCTCTTCGCCAGGCAGGCCGCAGCCGGCAGCGGGAAATCCGCCGGCGGTCCGACAGCGGCCGCGGCGCCGACACCTCGGAGCGATCCCGCGCGTGGGTCCGCGCCGACTCCCCGCAACGAGCCCGCGCCTCCCCCGGCTGCGCCGCCGCCGTCGGAGACTCGACCGCCGGAGCCCGCCGATCCGGGCAGCATTTCGTCGGACTCGGCGGCGTCGCACAGCACGCCGGCAGCGGCCTCCAACACCGCCCCGCGCGGTTCCGAGATGCGCATCATCGTGGAGCGCATTCGCGCCGACAAACCGCTCATCGCCAAGATCGTCGAGCGCGCCGACGAAGCGGTGCTGCGCGACGACACGCTTTTTCTGACGTTCCAGGAATCCGGCGGCATCTTCCGCGCACGTCTGCGCGATCGCGCCGCGCTCGCCGCCATCGAAGAGGCCGCCGAGGCAGCGCTGGGGCGCAAGATCAAGGTGGTGGCCGGCTTCGACGGCGAGACCGGAACTGCTGTCGACGAGGCCGCCGCCGCGGTCCCCGATGTCGCCGCGGCTACCACGGCTCCGCAACCGGACAACGCCGAGGAACACCATCGCGACGAGCTGTGGGAACGCGCAGAAGGAGAGCCGCTGGTGCAGCAGTTTCTCGACGCGCTGCGTGGCAACCTGATCGATGTAGACGACGCCTGAAACAGGAAGGACCGATGATCAACAAGAAGATGAAGAAGATGCTCGAGGAGGCGCAACGCATGCAGGACAAGCTGCAGCGCGACCTCACCGAGATGCGCATCTCCGCAACCGCGGGGGGCGGCGTGGTGACCGCCACGGTGAACGGCCAGAAGGAGCTCCTCGAGCTGAACATCGACCCGGCGGCGGTCGACCCGGAGGACGTCGAGATGTTGCAGGACCTGGTGGTCGCGGCGGTCAATGAGGCGGCGCGGCGCGTCGACGAGGAGCTGCAGCAGAAGCTCGGCGGCATGATGGGCGGCATGGGCCTGCCCGGGATGATGGGCTGAACGCCGGTGGCGCTCGACGACGCCGGGCCGGTAGCGGCCCTCATCGAGGAGCTGACGCGCCTGCCGAGCATCGGACGCAAGACTGCGCAACGGGTAGCGTTCTATCTGCTCAAGGTCCCCGAGGATCAGGCCGACCGCCTCGCCGAGGCGATCCGCGCCGTGCGCGCCGGCGTCAAGCCATGCAGCCGCTGCAACATCCTCACCCACCAGGACCCTTGCGCCCTGTGCGCCGACACCCGGCGGCAGGACGATCTGCTATGCGTTGTCGAGGAAAGCCTCGACGTGGAGGCCATCGAGCGCACCTCGCGTTTCCCCGGCCGCTACTACGTTCTCGGCGGTGCCCTGTCGCCGCTCGACGGCATCGGTCCCGACGAGCTCAACCTCGGCAAGCTGCTCGAGCGCGTCAAGGAGGGCTCGGTCACCGAGGTCATCGTCGCGACCAACCCGACCGTCGAAGGCGAGGCCACCGCGGCCTACATCGCGCGCCTCATCAAGCCCCTCGGCATCATCGTCTCGCGCATCGCTGCCGGCATCCCGGTCGGCGGCGATCTCGAGTACGCGGACGAGGTGACGATGGCGAGATCCCTGGAAGGCCGGCGCGAGCTCTAGTGCGCCTGCCTGCTGAGCGCAACGCTGCAACCGCCACCTCATGGCTTGCGCTTGAGAGGCGCCGGTAGCTTTGCTACCGTCACCTTGGCGGGACGTGTGCCAAGACGTCCCGCTTGTATTTTTAGGTTCCTGAGTAGCTCAATTGGCAGAGCATCCGGCTGTTAACCGGAGGGTTGCTGGTTCGAGTCCAGCCTCAGGAGCCTTTTTCTTGTGCGCTGAACGCCCAGCGTTTCGTGGGCAGGCGGGCGCGCGGTGGGGCGGCGCTCCCGAGGCGATGGCGAGCTACGCGGCGTCGAACCGCTTCTTGCGCTCCAGCTCTTCCACCAGACGCGCGACGGTGAGCGTGTGGAGCGCCTCGAGGGCGCTGTCGCGGAACGCCTTCCAGGTCTCGTGCATCGGGCACGGTGTCTCGTCGCTGCAGTCATCGATGCCGAGAACGCACTCTGATTCGAGACGACGCGGATCCTCCACCGCGGACACCACCTCGAACAGTGTGATCTCGCTGGCCGGACGGCTCAGGTAGAAGCCGCCCCCGCGGCCGCGCGCCGACTTCAACAACCCGGCGCGGCCGAGATCCTGCAGCACCTTGGCGAGGTAGAACGGAGGTATCTGTTCCGCCTCGGCGACACCTGCCGCCGAAAACGGCTGTCCCTCACCGTCTTCGATGGCGAGGCGCACCATCGCGCGGATGGCGTACCTTGCTGATCCCGTGTAGATCATGGAACCACCTTCGATGTCGCGCCGAGTCCCAGGCTCACACACCCTAAAGTGTGAATTCAGACCTTTTTATCGTATTATATAGGTGGACACAAGCGGATACGCAACAAACTTCGTCCCCGAGGTGGACATGTTCCGCAGCGTTCTCGTGCCGGTGGATTTCACCGAGCGAAGCGTCGCGGCCGTCGATCTAGCGGCCGGGCTGGCCGCTGAAGACGGCACCATCACGCTGATTCACGTCGTCCAGACGGTTCCCGGGCTCGATCCCGACAGCGACGACGAGTTCTACCGCCGGCTCGAAAAGACCGCGCAGCAGAAGATCCAGCGGCTCGGCCACCGGCTCGACGAACAGGACACACGCTGGAACGCCCTGCTGGTAATCGGCAATCGTTTTGACGAGATCTTCAAGGCGGCGGAGTCCGGAACGGACCTGCTCGTGCTCTCTTCTCATCGCGTCGATCTTGAGTCTCCCGAGACCGGCGCCGGCACGATGAGCTACCGGTTGGCCCTCGTCGCCCCATGCCCCGTTCTGCTGTTGAAGTAGGTCCCACTACAGGAGGTGCCGCGTGATCAAGCGGATTCTTTGCCCGGTAGATTTCTCCGAGGCCACCCCGTACGCGCTCAAGCCGGCGGTATCTCTCGCGACCGAGTTCGGCGCCGAGCTTCTCCTGCTGCACGTGCTCGACTACCCCTACCCGCACGTCGGCCCGGTGGTGCAGGGCTTCGACATCGAGGATTACTACGGCGCCATGGAGGAGAAGGCACACGAGCAGCTCGAGGGCCTGATCGACGACGACGTGCGCGAGTACGCAACGGTGCGGGTGGCGGTGGAGCGGGGCAGCGCGTTCCGCGAGATCGTGCGGCTCGCGGAAGAAGAGGATCCCAACCTGATCGTGCTGCCGACGCACGCGCGCACCGGCCTCGACCATATGCTGTGGGGGTCGGTGGCGGAGAAGGTCGTTCGCCTGGCCCCGTGCGCGGTGATGACGGTTTCGCCGCGCCAGGGGGAACCACAGTCCTTCGGCGGTAAGCGGGTGCTCTTGGCCACGGACTTTTCCCCGGGCGCCGAGCACGCCCTCGAGACCGCGGTGTCGTTCGCACGCCATTACGGCGCGGAGCTGCTCATGGTCCACGTGGTCACCGTCTGGGACTACGACCCCGCCAACCCCGAGTGGCGCTTTCCGCCGCTGCCCGCCGAGCACGTCAGCGAGATCGAGTCGCACGGCAAGGAGCGCCTCGAGGAGGCCAGCGAGACGGTCTCCGGCGACGGGGTGCAGGTGCGCACCCTCCTGGTGCGCGGATTCGACCCCGGCCTGGAGATCGCCCGAACCGCCGAGGACGAGAATGCCGACCTGCTGGTCATGTCGACCCACGGTCGCACGGGCGTCAGCCACCTGGTCATCGGCAGCACGGCCGAGAGGGTGGTGCGCTACGCGACCTGCCCGGTACTGACCGTCAAGAAGGACGCGCCCGTCGCCTCGCTGGACAACTAGCGCCGACCCGATTACCGGGTGTCCTGGTCGACACCAACGCACGGAGCCAACATGCATTTCAAGCACGTCTACTTCTTCGGCGGTGGCACCGCCGACGGCAGCCGCGTCGATCGCGAGCTGCTCGGGGGCAAGGGTGCCGACCTGGCGGAAATGGCCCGGCTGGGCGTCAACGTACCGCCGGGCTTCACCATCACCACGGCGGCCTGCCACGCCTATCTGGCGCACGGCCGCATCCCCGATGAGGTGCGCGCCGAAGTGCGCAATGCCCTGGACCGCTTGCAAGAGAGCTGCGGCAAGCGCCTGGGCGACGATCGACGCCCGCTGCTCGTCTCGGTGCGCTCCGGCGCCGCGGTGAGCATGCCGGGGATGATGGACACCGTCCTCAACCTGGGCTGCAACGAGACGGTGGTGGAAGCGCTGTCGCGCAACGGCAACGAGCGTTTTGCCCTCGACGTCTACCGGCGGTTGATCCAGATGTTCACCAACGTGGTGCAGGGCCTGAAGCTCGAGGAGTTCGAGGAGGTGCTCGACGCGGCGGTGGCGAAGAGCGGCGTCGAAAGCGACGCCGTTCTACCCGCCGACGCCCTCCAGGGCGTAATCGAGGAGTTTCTGAAGCTCTACGAGCACGCCATCGGCGAGCCCTTTCCCACCGACCCGGTGGAGCAGGTAGAGCGCGCCGTCGAGGCGGTGTTCAGCTCCTGGAACGCCCCCCGTGCGCGCACCTATCGCGAGCTTCACGGGGTTCCCAACGACCTCGGCACGGCTGCCAACGTGCAGTCAATGGTGTTCGGCAATCTCAACGATCGCTCCGGCTCCGGCGTCGCCTTCACCCGCGACCCGGCCACCGGCACGCCGCTGCTGTACGGCGAGTGGTTGGTGCAGGCCGAGGGAGAGGACGTCGTCGCAGGCGTGCGCACGCCGATCCCGCTCGACGCCGCGAGCGGCAACGCCCAATCCCTACAGAGCTTGCTACCGGAGGCATACGACGAGCTGCTCGCCATTGCCGCACGTCTCGAGCAACACTACGCCGACATGCTCGACCTCGAGTTCACCGTCGAGGACGGCGAGCTGTTCATGTTGCAGACGCGCCGCGGCAAGCGCACCGCGGCGGCGGCGGTGAAGATCGCCGTCGACCTGGTGATGGAAGGACACATCGACCGCTCGACGGCGCTCGGTCGCGTCGATCCTGCTTCGCTCGACGGACTATTGCATCCACGCGTCGCCGACAACGGCGACCTGGAAGCGATCGCGCGCGGCGCGCCGGCCTCGCCCGGGGCCGCGATCGGTGCCGTGGTGTTCAACGCGCAACAGGCCGAAGAGCAAAGCCGTGCCGGCAAGGACGTCATCCTGGTGCGCCCGATGACGGTGGCCGACGACGTCGGCGGTATGGCGGCGGCGCGCGGCGTGCTGACGGCGCGCGGCGGCATGACCTCGCACGCGGCGGTGGTGGCGCGCGGTATGGGGAAGCCCTGCGTCACAGGCACCAGCGCGCTGCTCATTGAGCCCGAAAAGCACCGCTTCATGGTGGATGGGCGCGTCTTCAAGGAAGGCGACGTGATCAGCATCGACGGCACCTCCGGCCGCGTGTACGCCGGGGCGGTGAAGCTGGTCGAGCCCGAGGTCAGCGGCGCCTTCTCCACCCTGATGGGCTGGGCCGATGAGGCACGCGAGCTCGGCGTGCGCGCCAACGCCGACACCCCGGAAGACGCTCGCCGCGCCCGCTCGCTAGGCGCCATGGGCATCGGCCTGTGCCGCACCGAGCACATGTTCTTCGCCGCCGACCGGCTCCCCCACATGCAGGCGGCGATCCTCGCCACCACCGACGGGGCACGTGATGAGGCGCTTGGTGGCCTCGAGGTCATGCAGCGCGAGGACTTCGTCGGCATCCTGCGGGCGATGGACGGACTGCCGGTCACCATCCGCCTGCTCGACCCGCCGCTACACGAGTTCCTGCCCGAGGACCCGGATGAGATCGCCGTGCTCGCCGAACGCCTCGGCATCGAAGCCGGGGATCTGGCGCACCGTATCGACGCGCTGCGCGGTGAGAACCCCATGCTCGGCCATCGCGGCTGCCGCCTGGGCATCACCAGCCCGGAGATCTACCGCATGCAGGTGCGCGCCATCACCGCGGCAGCGCGCGAGGTGATCGACGGTGGCGGCCAGCCGAAGCCCGAGATCATGGTGCCGCTGGTCGCCGACGCAAGCGAGCTGCACTGGATCGCCGACAACGTCATCAAGCCCTCAGTGCGCCAGGTCGAGGTGAGCCTGCGCTTTCCGATCGGCGCCATGATCGAGACACCGCGCGCCTGCATCGACGCCGGCGCGATCGCCGAGCGGGCTCTGTTCTTCTCCTTCGGCACCAACGACCTCACGCAGATGACATACGGTTTCTCGCGCGACGATAGCCAGGAGTTCCTGGCGCGCTACGAGGAGCTCGGCATCATGCCGTCGGATCCCTTCCAGCACGTCGACGAGGAAGGCGTCGGGGTGCTGGTCGAGGCCGCGCTGCAGCGCGGACGCGAGGTGCGCGAGAAGCTCGAAACGGGGGTATGCGGCGAGCACGGCGGTGATCCGCAATCAATCGACTTCTGGCAGCGGGTCGGCCTCGACTACGTCTCTTGCTCGCCCTTCCGCGTCCCCGCGGCGCGCCTGGCGGCAGCACAGGCGGCGATCGACCATCCCCGGGGGCAGTGAGCACGACTGTGGCAACATGGCGCCGTCGTCACCAGCAAAGGCGGCGGCTTGCAGGCCGTGCCTTAACCCGGAGGATTGTCATGCCCGCGATCGATCAACGCCGAAGCCGGGTCCCGCACGTCGCCGCGTCACTGCTCGTCGTTGCGCTGGCCGCCGCGCTGGCGGCCCCGCGTGCTGCGGCGCCGCAGATCACGGGCGCCCATGCCCCGGCCATCGCGCAGGCGCGCGAGGAGGTACGGGCGCACCGCGAGGCGCTCGCCATCCCGGGCATCTCCGCCGCCGTCGGCATCGACGGCATCATCGTGTGGGCCGAAGGGTTCGGCTACGCTGACCTGGAGAGCCGCGTGCCGGCCCGCTCCACCACCCTGTACCGCATCGGCAGCGTGTCGAAGCCGCTCACCGCCACCGCGGTGGTGCAACTCGCGCTCGACGGCCGCCTCGACCTCGACGCGCCGGTGCAGCGGTACGTGCCGTCGTTCCCGCGGAAGGAGTATCCGATCACCACCCGCCAACTCGGTGGCCACCTCGCCGGAATTCGCCACTACCGCGGCGACGAGTCGGTCTCGGAGGGGCAGCGACACTACGACGACGTCGTTGATGCCCTGGGAATCTTCGGCGAGGACCCGTTGCTGTTTCCCCCCGGTGAGCAGTACTCGTATTCGAGCTACGGCTGGAACCTGATCAGCGCGGTGGTCCAGGGTGCCGCCAGTGAGCCGTTCTTGCGCTACATGCAGGCCAACGTCTTCGATCCGCTCGGAATGACCCACACGCACGCCGACGACCCGCGGCGGATCATCCCCGACCGGACACGCTTCTACCAGGTCGGCAACGATGGGGTACGCAATGCGCCTTTCGTCGACAACTCCTACAAGTGGGCCGGCGGCGGCTTCATCGCCAGCGTGGAGGACCTGGTGCGCTTCGGCGACGCCCTGCTCGAACCCGGCTTCCTACCGCAGGAAGGGCTCGACCTGCTGTTCACCTCGCAACACACCAACGGCGGCGAGGAGACCGGCTACGGCATCGGCTGGAGCGTCGGTACCTTCGGCGAGCTGTTTCCCGCCGACAGCCCGATGCGTGACAGCGCGATTGCCGGGCTGCGGGTGATGCACCACGGCGGCTCGTCGGTGGGCGGCCGCGCATTCCTTCTGCTGATCCCGCAGCGACGCATGGTGGTCGCCCTGCTGGTCAACTCCAACCGCTTCGGCGGCGGCCGGGTGGCCGGCGAAGTGGCGGTACCCTTCCTGCAGGAGTAGACAAGCACCGCGGCGATCCCGCCCGGGCACCGATCGGGGCTCGTGCACAGGCGCCGCGAAGAAGCGCTTGCCCTCCTCCTCAATCAGTCGACGCCGCCAGCTCGGCGTTCTTTTCGATATACGCCAGCAGTTCGTGCGTCTTGAACGGCTTGAGCAGGTACGGCTGACCGATGCGCTCGAGGGTCTCGAGTGTCTGGGGATTCACCAGGTCGCCGGAAATGACCGTCACCCGCGTCGCCATCTCCGGCCTGTTGCGACGTAGCCATTCGAAGAAGCCTTCGCCGGACATGTCCGGCATGCGCAGGTCGAGCACGATGCCGTCGTACTCGTTCGCGGTGACCAGCTTGAGGGCTTCGCGGCCGGTCGATGCCTCGGTGACGCTGTGCCCCTTGCCGACCAGATAGCGGCGCGCCAACTCGCGGATCTCCTTGTCGTCATCGACGACCAGGACGCTCAGCGGGCGTGACGCGCCGTCTTCGCGCAGCACGAAATCGGGCGCCCTGCGCGCCCCGCGGACGTTCTTCTCGGCGGCGTCGATTCCCGCGGCGGCGCGCGGCAACTCCATGGTGAAGGTGGTGCCCTCGCCCGGAGCGGTCTTGACCTTGAGCTCGCCGGCGTGTGCCTGGACGATGCTGTGGCTCATGCTCAGCCCCAGTCCGGTGCCCTGGCCGACCTCTCGGGTGGTGAAGAAGGGGTCGAAGATGTTGGGCAGCACGTGCTCCGGAATACCCGGACCGGTGTCCGCCACGTCCACCGCGACGCCGGTGCCGGTGGCACGTGTGGTCACCGTCAGCAGGCGCTCGTCGTCGGGCATCTCGGCAAGCGCCTTCTCCGCGTTGATGATGACGTTGGTGAGCACGCGCTCGATCTGCACCGGATCGACCCACACCTGGGGCAGGCCCTCACTCGGGCTGTCGACCAGGGTTATGGCGTGAGCCTGCATCTCGTATCGCCGGCTACGCAACACCTCGCGGATCAGGTCGTTGATGTCGTAGGCGTCGCGCTCGCCCTCACGGCGGCGCGCGAACACCAGCATCCGGTCGGTGACCTCGCCGGCCCGGCTCGCCTGACGCTCGATCACGCGCACATCGTCGAGCACGTCCTCCGGCAAGCGGTTGTCCTCCATGAGCATCTGCGCCGCCAGCGAGATCGCCGCCAGCGGGTTGTTGATTTCGTGCGCTGCTCCGGCGGCCAGGCCGCCGAGCGAGGCGAGCCTCTCGGCGCGCCGCAGGCGCTCCTCGTTGTTCCGCTCCTCGGTGACGTCGGCCATGATGCCGAGTACGCGCGCCGGATCGCCCTTCTCGTCCTGTTCGCAGAAGCCGCGATCGCGGATCAGCCGCCAGGTTCCGTCGTGGTTGCGCAGACGGTATTCGAGCTCGAACGGACCGCCGCGCTTGACCGCCTCGCGGAAGTCGGTCTCCGCCTTGAGGCGGTCGTCCGGATGCATCAGCGTGAGCGTCGCGTCCACCGTGTCGCTCACCTCGGCGTCTTCGCCACCGAAGATCTGTTCGACGGCGCCGCTGCGGATCACCCGACCGGAGCCCGGATCCCACTCGTAGACCGCCGATCCCATCGTGTTGACCAGCGTCTCGTAGCGCCTCTCCCACGCGGTCAGCTCGGCGGCGTGCCGCTCCGAGCTCAGGATCGCCGTCGCGACACGCGCCACGATAAGCAACGCC
>JASFRZ010000147.1:0-10457 GCA_050114655.1 Acidobacteriota bacterium | reverse complement strand
CCGAGCGAGTCGCGCAGCACCTCCTCCATCGTCGCTACACCGGTGATCGGCTGGTCCGGATCGGCTTCCAGGACCGCCTGCCTGACGATGGCGGTGAGGTCGGCACGATCGCGGGAGCTGCGCACGACAAACGTTGTGTACGGCATCGCCGCTTGCGCGTACGGCAGGTAGGTCTCCGGTACCGCCGCCGTGTCCAGGCCTTCGAGATGGACGTCCGCCACGATGCCGACGATGGTGGCCCAATCCTCGTCCTCCGGGTCGCTCCAGGTGAGGCGCTTGCCGAGCGCGTCTTCGCCCGGAAAGTACCTCGCGACGAACGCCTCGTTCACGAGCGCCACGGAAGGCGCTCCCGCGGCGTCCGTGGCGTCGAAGAGACGCCCGCGCACGAGCGGGATCCGCAGGGTTTGGAAATAGCCCGGTGTGATCAGCTGAAACCCGGCGAGCGTGTCGTCTTCTTCGTCCGCCAGCCCGCCGTCGATGTTGACCCGCAGCGTGCCCCGCAGGTTCCAGTGCATCGGCAACGTCAATACCGATCCCGCCGACTCGATGCCCGGGGTCTCCTGGAGGGTGCTGACGACCCGGTTGAACATGCCCACGATCTGGTAGTCCTCGCCGTACTTCGCGTCGGGTAGCGCGACGTGGGCGACCAGGGTGTTGGTCGGATCGAACCCCGGCTCGATCGACGACAAGGTGAAGAACGTGCGCCCCATCAGCCCGGCGCCGATAACCAATAACAGCGACATTGACACCTCGGCGATGATGAGTACCCGGCCGAGCCTCCGTTGGCCGCGCCGCGATGCGATGCTGGCGGCGCCCTCGCGGACGGTGCACCGGAGGTCCGGCCGCAGGGCGCTGAGCGTCGGGGCGAGACCGAAGAGGATCGCTGCGCCTAGCACCGTTGCCAGCGAGAAGGCGAGGACTCGCAAGTCCAGCGTCGCCGTCTCGGCTCCCGGCAACCCGATCGGAGCGATAGCGAGCAGCGCGTCGATGCCCAAGCGCGCCAGCACGATGCCGGCAACCCCGGCGACACCGGCGAGCACCACGCTTTCGGTGAGAAGTTGCGAAAGAAGGCGTCCGTGGCTCGCCCCGAGAGCGACGCGCATGGCGATCTCCTGGCGCCGCTGCGACGCCTTCGCCAGCAGCAGATTGGCGACGTTCGAGCAGGCGATCAGCATCACCAGGGCGACGGCTGCCAGCAGCGCGAGCAGCAGGGGCCGCGCATCGCCCGAGATCGACGTGCGCAAGGGCACGATGCTCACGCCCTCACCGTCGCTGGTGTCGGGGTACTCGGCGGCGAGCTGTTCGGCGATGAGCGTCATCTCCGCCTGCGCGTCCTCGGCGGTCACACCGTCGGCAAGGCGCGCCACGGCGGAGAGGTACCCGGCGCCGCGGTTTACTGACGGATCTTCGCCGAGGTCGATCGGCGGATCGGGAACGCGGAAGTGCGCCGCGGTCCAGACCTCCGTCGGGGCATCGACACGGTACGGAAAGTCGAATGCCGGCGGCAAAACGCCGACGATGGTGTAGGCCTCGCCGTTGAGGACGAGTTGTTGCCCCAGCACCCCGTGGGCACCGGCGTAGTCCCTCTGCCACATGGAGTGACTGATCACGGCGACGGAATCGCCGCCGGGCGGGTCCAGGGAGGTCGAAAAGAGGCGCCCGAGCTCGGCGTCGGCGCGGAAGACCTCAAAGAAGTTCGGTGTCACCGAGACCCCGTTGACGCGGCGCGGCGCGTCCGGGCCGGTCAGCGTCCACGCCAGGTTGCGAAACGCCGCGAGCTCCTCGAACGACGTGCTCATCGCGCGCCAGTCGAGAAACGTCGCTCCGGAAAACGTATCCCGCTCGTCTCCGGTGGCTGTGTCGGTTTCATACACGGCGACCAGTCGCCCGGGCTCCGGGTAGGGAAGCGGTCGCAGCACGACCGCGTCGGCGACGCTGAACACGGCCGTGGTCGCGCCGATGCCCAGAGCCAAGGTGAGGATGGCCACCGCAGCGAAGCCCGGGCTGCGCCGTAGCTGCTTGGCGGCGAAGCGAAGATCCACTACCAACAAGTCCATCGAGAGCCGTGTCACTCCTGGCGCAACGCCACGACCGGATCGGTACGCATGGCGCGCGCGGCGGGGATGTAGCAGGCAACGATCGCGGCGGCGGACAGCACCAGGGGTACGATGATCAGGGTGGTCGCATCGGTCGGCGTGATGCCGAACAGCAGGCTCTCGAGATAGCGCGACAACGCTACCGAGCCCGCCATCCCGAGGGCGATGCCCAGGATCACCGGCCGCATTCCCTGGCGGATCACCAGCCGCAGGATCTCGCGCGTGCCGGCTCCCAGCGCCAGGCGCACGCCGATCTCGCCGGTCCGCTGCCGCACGGTGTACGCGAGCACGCCGTAGACGCCCGCAAGCGCCAGCAGTAGCGCAACCGTGGCGAACGCGGTCAGCAACAGGGCGTTGAAGCGGTCCACCGACACCGAGCCGATGACCAGCTCGTCGAGCGTCTCGACGTTGGCGATCGGCAGATCGGGGTCGACGGCGGCGAGCAGCGCGCGCAGCTCGGGGACCAGGTCCGTCGGCGTTCCGGTGGTGTGCAGCACGAAGTTGACCGGGTTCCAGGCTGCGCCATAGTAGGGCATGTACACCACCAGCGTTGGGTCGAGCGACAGGCCGCGCTCGCGCATGTCGCCGACGATGCCGATGATCTCCGCGGTGCCGCCGTTCTGCCCCTTCCACAGCACCATCTCGCGCCCCAGCGCGCTCTCTTCCGGCCATAGGAGCTTGGCGAGGCTCTCGCTGATGATCACCCGCCACGGGTCCCCGATGCGGTCCTGCTCGGTGAACGTGCGGCCCTGCAGCAACGGCACTCCCATGGTGCGGAAGTAATCCTTCGTGATCATGCGCCAGTCGGCCCACGGCACGGTCGCTTCGGGATCTTCCGCCTGCCCGGCCACCCCGACGCCCATCCCGGTACTGCCGCCGCCGATCGGGCGCATGTTGACCGCCGCAACGCTTTGCACCATCGGCAACGCGGCGACCCGCGGCAGGAACTCGCGGAAGACATCGTCGGTGGGGACCATGCCGTCATTCCGCCCCGGCAGGGTGACCTCGATCAGCAGGCGGTTGTCGGCGTCGAAGCCGCGCTCGACGCGCATCATGCTGTCGAAGCTGCGGATCAGCAGGCCGGCGCCGACCAGCAACATCAGCGACAGGGCGACCTCGGCCACGACCAGGGCGGCGCGCACACGCTTGTGTCGCGCGTTGCCCGCCACGCCGCGATCGCCTTCGCGCAAGGCGCCGGAGATGTCCGCAGAAGGTAGCTGGAAGGCCGGTGCGAGGCCGGCGATCCCGGAGGTCAGCAGCGCCACGGCCAGCGTGAAGGCGAGCGCGGTGAGGCTGACCGCAGTGTCGTGCATCCGTGGAATGCCGCCCGGATCGAAGACCTTCAGCAACTCGATGAGTGCCGCCGCGAGCCCCACGCCGACCACGGCCCCGGCGAGCCCGAGCAACATCGACTCGGTGAGCGCCTGCCGTGCGATACGGAAGCGGTCGGCGCCTAGCGCGTTGCGCACGGCGGTCTCCTTGGCGCGGCCCGTGGCGCGGGCAAGCAGCAGGTTCGCCAGGTTGACCGCGGCGATCATCAGCAGCAGGCCGACTGCTCCCATCAGCACCCACAGCGCGGTGCGCAGCTGGTCGGGCGCGATCCAGTCGCTCGACGGCGCGATGTCGACGCCCAGGCCGGCGTTGTCCTCCGGGTATTGCTGCTCGAGGATGCGCGCCACCCGTTCGAGATCGACGCGCGCCGTTGCCAGGTCGACGCCCGGCGACATGCGTCCGATCACCGCGAGCTCGAAGCTACTGCGATCCATGTCGGCTCGTCGGACCATCGGAACGAAGACGTCCGCTGCGTCGAGCCAGGGCTCGCCGGCGGGGAGAACGCCGACGACCTCGAAGTCGTTGCCGTTGAGGGTCAGACGCTTGCCGACGATCTCCGGATCGCCGCCGAAGCGCGTGCGCCAGAAGTCATTCGCCAGCAACACCACCCGGTTCTCGCCGCCCTCCTGGTCTTCACCGGGCAGGAAGGTCCGGCCGAGCACCGGCTCGACGCGCAGGATGTGGAAAAAGCCGGCGGAGATGCGGCCGCCGTCGAGCTGCTCGGGGAAGTCGAAGCCGGTCATGTTGAGCGACGCGCCGCCGTAGGCGCCGAGATCCTCGAACGCCGTGACCATGTCGCGGAAGTCCCAGAAGTTGGCATGGGTGAACGAGGTGCGTGCCCAGCCGCGGTCCGGCTTGGAGCCCCAGATGCGCACCAGTTGGTCGGGTTCGCCGAAGGGAAGCGGGGTCAGCAAGACGGAGTGCACGACGCTGAAGATCGCCGTGTTGGCGCCGATGCCGAGTGCCAGGGTGAGGATGGCGACGGCCGTGAAGCCCGGCTGCCGCAGCAGCGTGCGTGTCGCGAGCCGGACATCGCCGCGCACCCCGTCGAAGCCGCTGCCGCGCTGCGAACCTTTGCGCGGTGGGGGAGACGGTACGTCCGGCGGTGTCGTGCTGCGCCATTCCGCCGTCAGCCGGCGCCAAGCGGCCATACGCTCGCGTGGTGCGGACATCAACAGGTCCTTGGCGATGATGCGCCAGGTGCCGAGTCCATTCCACGTCCCGTTGCCCGCCCGGTCGCGGTAGCAATCGGCGAAGTCCGCCACCATCGCGGCACCGAACTTGCGCCGGAACCACGCCGGATAGGCGAACAACAGGAACCGGTACACGAAGACGCTCATCGCTAGGCACCTCCGCCGGAGATCAGTTTCTTGGTGCGCACCAACTCGGCGAGGCGTGCCACGCGTTCCGATTCCAGTTCCAGCGCCTTGCGCCCGCTGTCGGTGAGGGCGTAGTAGCGACGGCGTGAATCGCCGTTTTCGTCACCGGTGGGAGCGTCTGCTTCACGCACCAGCCCCGCTTCTTCCATGCGCTGAATCGAGCCGTAGATCGTCCCCGGACCCATCTCCAGATCCGCGGTCTCCTTGACTGACTGCATGATCCCATAACCGTGCAGCGCGCCGTCGGCCAGGGCCAGCAGGATGTGGAAGACGGCCGGGGTCAGCGGCGCGCCGTCGGCACCGCGTGATTTCTTTTTGGGCATTGTCACGCTCACTTGCTACTGTTATAGATATATCCGTTGCGGAAATAATGGCCCGGTAGGGCAGCAGCGTCAAGGCCCCGCGGAACCGGCGTTGAAATCGCTCCCGGAAGGGCAGGGCAATGAGCGTCATCGACGGCGTGCTGCTGCGGCCGCTGCCGGGAGCGCCGGTGATTCAACACAGGCCGAACCGGTAGGATAGGGAACCGATGTACGACCTGATTCGCGACCTGAGATTCTCCCTGCGGAGCTTGCGGCGACGGCCCGTCGCCGCTTTGACCGCGGTCGTTATCCTGGCGCTCGGGCTGACCGCATCGACCGCCGTGTTCACCTACCTGAACGGCTTCTTCGAGGCGTTTCCCGGGGTCGACGCCGACGGGCTGGTACGCCTCTTCGCCGTCGATGAGGAGACGCCGTACCAGGACATCTCGTACCTGGATTTTCTCGACTACCGCGCCGCGCAGCGATCGTTCGACGGCGTCGCCGCGGCGCGCATCGGTTACGCCGCCAGCGTGCGCCACGAGGAGTTCACCGAGGTTGCCTTCATCGAGCCCGTGTCGGGCGACTACTTCTCGGTGCTGGACGTCCACATGCAACTCGGCCGTGGCTTGAAAGCGCAGGACGATCACCCGGGAGCGGAGTCGGTGGCGGTTCTGTCGCACGCCTGGTGGGTGAGCAGCTTCGGCGGCGAGGAATCGGTCATCGGCAGCACCGTCTATCTGAACTACCGCCCCTTCACCGTTGTGGGCGTGGCTGCGCCCGACTACATCGGCGCGACGGCCGGGTACCAGCCGCAGGTGTGGGTGCCCTTCGCCCCGTTTGCAGATCGCTACACCAGCTTCGCGCGGGCGGCGGAGAATCGCGACCTCCCGCTGGTGCGCGTCTACGGCCGCTTGCGCGACGGCGCCACCACACTGCAGGGCCGCGAGGAGCTCGACGCGATCGCCGCCGGGCTGGACGAGGCATACCCGCGCCCGGACGGCGTTCGCCGGCTGCGCCTCGACGATCCCACCTGGATCGACCCGCGCTCACGCGTGGAGGAGATGCCCACGGTGCGCATCATGATGTTCGCCGCCGTCGGCCTGCTGTTCCTGGTGTGCGCCAACGTCGCCAACCTGCTGCTCGCCATCGCCGCCGGAAGGCAGCGCGACGTCGCCATCCGTGCCGCGCTGGGTGCGCCGCCGCGCCGGCTGTTGCGGCAGACGTTGCTGGAGAACGTGCTGCTATCGGTCGCCGGCGGCGTCATCGCGCTGCTGCTTGCCGGCCCGCTGGCAGCCCGCATCGGCTCATACTTCGCGCGCCCGAGCGTCTGGGGCGAGAACTTCGCGCGGACGGTCTCGGTGGATGCCCACGTGCTCCTGTTCGCCCTGGGGGTGTCCGTGCTCACCGGGCTCGTTGCCGGGGTCCTGCCGGCCTGGCGCGCCACGTTCGGCGACGCCCTGGCGATCCTCAAGGCCGACTCCGCCGGCGCCGTCGGGGCCGGAAATCGCCTCGGGGCGCGCCGTGTCCCCGGCCTGCACGATCTGTTGGTGGCGTTGCAGGTGGCGCTTTCGATCGTGCTGGTGGTGGTTGCCGGGCTGCTGATGCGCACGCTCGATTCGGTCAGCAGCATCGATCCGGGATTCGACTACGAGCCGACGATCGCCAGCTACATCTCGACCAGCAGCACGTCGGTGCAGGAGGACGGGCGGGAGCGGTTTTTCCGCGAGCTGTCGGAGCGCTTGAGCGAGGAGCCCTGGGTGCGGCAGGCGACCATCGCCTACGCCGCGCTGCTGTCGTACCACGGCCAGGCCGAGTTTCGCATCGATGGACAGAGCGAGCCGCAGCAGCTGACCATCGCGCGGGTGAATCCCGGCTTCTTCGCGACGGTCGGGATCGATCTCCTGCAGGGTCGCGCCTTCGAGTGGACCGACGTCGATGGGGCGCCGGATGTGGCCATCGTCAACGAGGCCCTGGCGCGCCGCTTTCTGCCGGACGGCAGCGTGGTCGGCCGCCGGCTCGTCCTTCCCTCCAGCCAGGGCGGCGAGGAGCGCTCGTTCGAGATCGTCGGTGTGGCGAGCAACGCCAAGGTGGCCGACTTCCTCGCCGACGTCGAGCCGACCGTGTTCCTGTCGTACCCGCAACAAACCTACACCTCGGGCAGCGCGCTGATGGTCAAGACCACTGGTGATCCGGCTGCCGCCGTGCCCCGGCTGCGGGCGTGGCTGCGCGAGTTCGAGCCCCAGATCGCGATCGTCAACATCCTGCCGTATACCGATGTCGTGCGCGGCTTCACCTACGTGCAGCGCATGAACGCCGAGCTGTTCGGCATGCTCGCCGTGCTCGGCCTGAGCCTGGCCGCGGCGGGGATCTTCAGCGTCATGAGCCTGTCGGTCAGTCGCCGGCGGCGGGAGATCGGTGTGCGCATGGCGATGGGAGCGCGCCACGCCGACATCGGCCGGCTGGTGGTCCGGCGCGCGCTCGGTCCTGTGGTGCTCGGCCTGATTCTCGGCGTCGGCGCGTCCTTCCTGCTCACCCGCTTCATCCAGGCGATGCTGGTGGGGGTCGAGCCTTCCGATCCGTTGACCTTGGCTGCCGGTACAGCGGTCATGGTGGTGGCGGCACTGTGGGCGGTCTGGCTGCCGGCACGCCGCGCTGCCACAGTGGATCCAGTCATCGCGCTGCGACGGGAGTGAGCGTGGCGGATCGCCGCTGGCGCGCGTACTTCGTGGTTTTCGCCCTCTTCGTCGCTACCGGCTGTCCGGGCGCTCGAGGGCAAAGCGTCGTCGTCACGCCGATGGAGGGGCTCACCGGGTTCGCGGCAGGCCTCGATGCCCTGCGTGTCTCGCACGACATTCCCGGGATGTCGGCCGCCCTCGTTGCCGACGGACAGATCGTCTGGTCGATGGGGCTGGGCTACGCCGACCCATTGAATGACGCAGCCGCCACGCCTTCGACTTCCTACCACCTCGCGTCACTCACCAAGCCCTATGCAGCGGTCCTGCTGATGCAGCTCGTACAGCAGGGGCTGGTGAGCCTGGACGATCCGATCTCGCGCTATGGCATCGAAGTTCCGAGCCAGGGCGTCGTGCGCCTACGCCACCTCGTCAACCATACGTCGAGCGGCGTGCCCGGTGACGCCTACCGTTATGATGGCGCGCGCTACGCCAACATCGCCGCGGTCTTCGAGAGCGCCGCCGACAAATCGTTCGGCGAGTTGCTGGTCGAGGGAATCCTGTTGCCGTTGCAGCTCGAGCACACCGCACCGAATGTCCACACCGCGGAATTCGATCTCACCGGCCTCGACCGCGACGCGTTTCGCGCAAACACCGCCGCGCCCTACGCGGTGACCGAAGACGGCCTCGTGCGCTCCGCTTACCGCCGCAGCTTCAGCCCGGCCGCCGGAATGGTGGGCTCGGCCGAGGACATGGCCCGGTTCTCGATTGCCATCGACGAGCACTGTCTGCTGTCGGAGGAGACAACGCGTGTGATGTTCACACCGGCGATCTCCAATGCCGGCGACGTGTTGCCGTACGCCGTCGGCTGGTTCGTGACGCCGATACGCGGTGTCGAGCTGCAGTGGCACTACGGCTGGTGGGACGCCACCTCGACGCTGATCGTCCGCGCTCCGGACAAGAAGCTCGCGTTCGTGGTGATGGCGAACACCGACGCGATGAGCAGCAGGCACCGCGCCCTGGGGGCGGGAGATCTGCTGGATTCACCGTTCGCCCGGCTGTTCCTCGATGCGTACGTGTTCGGATCGGAGCCTTTTCCCACCGAAGCACCTCAGCTGTGGCGCCGGTCAAGGTGATTCTCCTCGCAGGGATTCCACCGGGCTGACTCGGGTCGCACGCCGGGCGGGGAGGTAGCTCGCCGCGAGCGCCGCCCCGAGCAGCACGATGGCCATGGCAACGAGGATCGTCGTGTCGGTCGGGTTGGTGTCGTACAGCAGGGCGCCGACCACCCGTCCCGCCGCCAGCGTGATCGCCAGCCCGCCGACGAGGCCGGCGAATCCGAGCCGCAGCCCGCGCCGCAACACGTTGCTGACGACAGTATGCCGGCGCGCCCCCAGGGCCATGCGGATGCCGATCTCGTGACGTCGTTGGATGACCGAGAAGGCGAGCACGGCGTACAGGCCGAGCACGGCGAGCGCCGCCGCGACCAGCCCGAGGCCGCCGATTGCCTGTGCCGCGAAGCGGGGCCGGGAGAGGCTGCGAGAGCGGTTGACCGCGTCCGCGTACACGCCGGTGCGCACGAAGACCTCGGGGTCGACGTCGCGTACCGACGTGCGCGCCGCTTCCACGAGCACGGCGGGCGGCAGCGCCGTGCGCACCAGCAGCGTCTGATAGAAGATGCCGTTGTCTTGCTCGTAGGGGATGTAGAGCTCGGGCATCGCGGAGCCCCCGTAGCGGTAGTGCAGGTTGCCGACCACGCCCACCACGGTCATCCACGGCCGCAACTCGTCGTCGCCCGGCTCGAGCCGAACGCGGCGCCCGAGCGGATCCTGATCCGGCCAATAGGTGCGCGCGAACGCTTCGCTGACCAGCGCCACGGCGGGTGCACCGCGCTGGTCGGTCTCGGCGAGCATGCGCCCGCGCAGCAGCGGAATACCCATGACGTCGAAGTACGCCGGAGTCACGTTGCTCGAATGGACCGACTCCGTGACGGTTTCACCGTCGAGCTCGACCTCGGTGGGCGGAGACGACAGGCCGTCGATGAACGGCGCCTGGCTCGAGCGGCCGATCTGCTCGACGCCGGGGACTGCGGCGATGCGCTCCTCGAGGTTGCGGAAGAACTGCGCCGAGCGGCTCTCGGGATCGCGATAGGGCTCCGGCAGCACGATGCGCAGGGTGACGACGCCTTCGGGGTCGAATCCGAGCTCGTCGGAGGACAGGCGCACGAAGCTGACGATGAACGCCGCGCCTGCCACCAGCAGGGTGAACGACATCGCGATCTGCGCGATGACGAGCAGCGACTGTGCGCGGCTCTGCGCTCTCCCGGCCGACGAGGCACGCCCCGTTGCCCGCAACGTGTCGCCCGCACCCCGCGCCAGTCGCAGTGCGGGAACGATGCCGGCGAGCACGCCGGTGAAGAGCGCCAGAGCGCCGGCAATGAGCGGGACGACCGGGTCGAGGCCAAGCTCCGAAGCGCGCGGCAGGTCGCCCGGGAAGGTGCGCAGAAACGGGCCCAGTCCGGCCGCCGCGAGAGCGAGCCCGGCCGCGCCGCCGATCAGCGCCAGAAGCAACCCTTCCGTCAGCACGTGCAGGGCAAGGCGGGGGCGGCCGGCGCCCAGCGCCGCGCGCACGGCGATCTCGCGTCGCTGCTCCAGGCCGCGGACCAGGAGGAGCCCG
>JASFRZ010000146.1:0-10501 GCA_050114655.1 Acidobacteriota bacterium | reverse complement strand
GATCGGCGGTCACCGCCGAGGAGAGCGGGCGGCCGCCGTTCAGCTCATCCGGGCCACGCTCCACGGATCTCTTTTGCTGATCTGTCATTTACGCACTTCCTTCTCCACTAACCATCGCTTCAATCTTCCTTCGCCCGCTGACCTTCGCCGTGCACCACTTCTATGAGCGCTTCGACGCTCTCGATCGGCACCTGCGGCAGGATGCCATGGCCCAGGTTCACGACATGGCCCTCGCGCGGCATGGTCGCCAGCAACTTGCGCGCGGCGCGCGCAGTGTTGTCGGGGCCGGAGAGCAGGATCGCGGGGTCGATGTTGCCCTGCAGCGCCTTCTGCGGGCCGAGCGCCTGGCGCAACCCGGGCAGATCGACGCGCCAGTCCACCGAGTAGCCGTCGGCCGGCACGCCGATCATGCCGCCCACCAGGTGGGCGGCATTCTGCATGAACAGAATGCGCGGCACGTCGAGCTCCTCGAGGCGCTCGAACAGATCGATGAGGTGCGGCCGCACCATGCGAGCCCAGTCGGCACTCGACAGGATCCCCGACCAGGTCTCGAACAACTGCACGGCGTCGGCGCCCGCCTCGACCTGGCCCTTCAGGTAGTGGTAGGCGAGGTCCGTGAGGCGCTCGAGCAGCTCGCCCACCAGTCCCGGATCCTCGGCAGCCAGCGCGCGCAGCGCGGGAAAATCGCGCACCCCCTGCCCCTGCACCAGGTAGGCGGCCAGCGTCCACGGCCCGCCGGAGAATCCCAGTACCGGTACGCGGTCGGCCAGTGCCGCCTTGACGGAGCGCATGGTCTCCATGACCTCGGGGGCGATCGCCGCGGGGTCGGGCTCGGGCAGGTTCTCAATGGAGGAAGCGTCGCGCAGCGGCTCGTCGATTACCGGCCCGGGGGCGAAACGCACGTCGATATCGAGCGCGGCGATCGGGCTCATGATGTCGGCAAAGACGATCGCGGCGTCGAGCGGAAAACGCTCGAGCGGCATCAGCGTCACCTCGGTGGCGAGCTCGGGCGAGGCGCACAGCTCCTCGAAGGAGTTCTTCTCGCGCAACGCGCGGTACTCCGGCAGGTACCGCCCGGCCTGGCGCATGATCCACAGCGGCCGGCGCTCGGTGCGCTCTCCGTGCAACGCGCGCAGCAACAGGTCATTCATCGAACGTGCTCCTCGATCCGCGGCCACAGGTCGCTCACTGACCGGCTCCCGAATCCTCCAACGCCTCGCTCAGCGCCTCGGCGAACTTGGTGAAATGCACGTCGCGGTGCGCCAGCGACAGAAAACCGACCTCGTAGGCGGACGGCGCCAGATAGACGCCGCGCTCCAGCAAGCCGTGAAACAGCGGCCCGTAGATGTCCGCCGCTGCGGCGTCGATGGCGTCTGCGCGGCGCGGCGGCTCGCCACCCTGCAGCGCGAGCCAGAAGATCGAGCCTTGCCGCACCAGCCGCGCGTCGATGGGCGCCTCCTCGAGGACCGGGGTGAGCAGCCCCTCGAGCCGCTTACCGGACTCCTCCAGCCGGTTCCAGCCGTCCTCGCGCTGCAGTACCCGCAGCGTCGCCAGCCCCGCGGCCATCGCCACCGGGTTCCCCGACAGCGTGCCGGCCTGATACACCGCTCCCTGCGGCGCGAGGTTGGCCATGATCGCGGCGGATCCGCCGAAGGCGCCTACCGGCAGGCCGCCGCCGATGACCTTGCCGAACGTCGCCAGGTCCGGCTTGATGCCGTACAGCTCGGCGGCACCGCCCGGCGCGACGCGGAAGCCGCTGATCACCTCGTCGAAGATCAGCAGCGCGCCGTACTCGCGGGTGGTCTCGCGCAATCCCTGAAGGTACTCGTGGCGCTGCAGCAGCAGGCCGTTGTTGGCCGGGATCGGCTCGATGATCACCGCGGCGATGTTGTCACCTTCGGCCTCGAAGAGATCGGAAAGCGCGCGCTCGTCGTCGAGCGGCAGCACCCGCGTCTGCGACGCGAAGGCCTCCGGCACGCCCGCGGAGTCAGGCTGCCCGAAGGTTGCCAGCCCTGAGCCCGCCGCCACCAGCAGGTGGTCGGCGTGGCCGTGGTAGCAGCCGGAAAACTTGACGATCAAGTCGCGCCGGGTCGCGCCACGCGCCAGCCGGATGGCGCTCATCGTCGCCTCGGTGCCGGACGAGACGAAGCGCACCTGGTCGAGCCCGGGGTACAGCGAGGTAACCAACTCGGCGAGCTCGACCTCGCCGGTGCACAACGCGCCGTAGGTTGTGCCGCGTGCCGCCGCCTCGCTCACCGCCGCGACCACCTCGGGGTGGGCATGACCGAGGATCAACGGCCCCCAGGAGCAGACGAAGTCGATGTAGCGGCGGCCGTCGACGTCGGAGATCTCGGCGCCCGCGGCGCTGCTGATCACCACCGGCTCGCCGCCGACGGCACGGAACGCGCGCACCGGCGAGTTCACCCCTCCGGGGATGTGGCGCTGGGCGCGCTCGAACCACTCCGCCGATCGCTCGTTCATAGCCAGTCGTTCTCCAGCGCGGCGCGAGCGTGGTAGGTGATGATGACGTCGGCGCCGGCGCGCGCCATGGCGCGCAGGTTCTCGCGCACCACCGCGCCCTCGTCCATCCAGCCGCGCTCGGCCGCCGCCTTGACCGCCGAGTACTCGCCCGAGACGTTGTAGGCGGCCAGCGGCAGCGTGCTCTCGGCACGCACCGCGCGAATCACGTCCAGATAGGCCAGCGCCGGCTTGACCATCAGCATGTCGGCGCCCTGCTGCTCATCGAGACGCGCCTCGCGGATCGCCTCGCGGACGTTGGCGGGATCCATCTGGTATGCCTTGCGGTCGCCCGAGGCGGGGCTCGACTCGGCGGCGTCCCGGAAGGGGCCGTAATACGCCGACGCGTACTTCACCGCGTACGAGAGCACGCCGACGTCCCCGAAGCCGGTGGCGTCGAGGCGCGCGCGGATGGCGCCGACGCGACCGTCCATCATGTCCGACGGCGCCACCAGGTCGGCGCCGGCGCGCGCGTGCGCCTCGGCCATGTCGGCGAGCAGCGGCAAGGTCTCATCGTTGATCACCTTGCCGTCGCGCAGCACGCCGCAGTGGCCGTGCGAAGTGTAGGCACACAGGCAAACGTCGGTGATCACCACGACGTCGTCGCCGAGCTTGTCCTTGATCGCACCGATGGCGCGCGCCACCGCGCTGTCCGGAGCGGCCGACGAGGTACCGTGCTCGTCCTTTGCACCCTCGGGCGGAGTACCGAACAACAGCACCGCGCGGATGCCGAGGTGGGCGTCGGCAACGACCCGGTCGACCAGGTCGTCGACCCCGTAGCGCGAGATGCCGGGCATCGAGGGCACCGGATCGTCGGCCTTGTCGGCGGGCAGGACGAAGTGCGGCATGATGAGCTGGTCGGCGGTCAGCCGCGTCTCGCGCACCAGCTCGCGCAGACGGCCGGAGCCGCGCAGGCGGCGCGGCCGCATCGACATGCTCGACGTTGTGGTTTCGGTCTTGGTGCTCATGACATTGCCTCGATCATGGCCTCCAGCGAGCGTGCCGCCGCCTCGCCGTGTACGGCCAGGCCGGCGTCGCGCGCCGCCGCGGAGGTTGAGGGTCCGATGGTGATGATGTGCGCCGCGCCGGGCACGACGGCGCGCGCCAGCAGCCCGGTCACGGCGGAAGGGCTGGCGAGGAAAATCGTATCGATGCCGCGCGCGCCGAGGTCCTCGCGCGGCTCCTGCAACGGGGCGGGCACGGTGCGGTACACCGCGATGCGCTGCACCTGCACGCCGAGCGGCATGAGGGCGTCTTCGAGATCGCGCCTGGGGGTCTCGGCGCCGGCCGCCACCACCCGGAAGGCGGCGCCACGCGACGAATCACGCAGGACGCCGGCGAGCGCCTCGCCGAGCGAGGCCGCGGTGCCGTCGGGAGCCGTCAGGTCGACGTGACCGAACGCCTGGCGCGCGGCCGCGGCTGTGGTCTCGCTGACCGCGGCGATGCTCACCTTGCCCGCGCGGCGCGCTCCGACCAGTTCGGCGACCCCGCGTACGCCGCGCACCGACGTCAATACCAGCCAGTCGGCTTCATCGAGCGCAGCGCCGAGCTGCTCGGCGGTCTGCGCATCGCGGATCGTCTCGCTGGCGATGCACGGAAACGCCAGCGCGCGCAGGCCGCGCGCGGCCAGCTCGGCCACCCACTTCTGCGAATCCTCCTCCCCCCGGGTCACCAGGATGCAGCGTCCGTTGCTGCTCATCGCTACTCCACCGCCTCACCATGCTGCACACCGTCGAGGGCACCGTCTGCCTCGAGCGCCTCCCACACACGCGCAGCGAGCTCCTCGGGCTCGGATCCGTGGCCCATCGAGCGAACCAGACGCCCCTCGGCCTCGATGACCGCGTGCAGCTCCAGCCGGCCGCCGTCGATCGCGCGCGCCCAGGCGCCGAAGGGCAGGCTGCAGCCGCCGTCGACCAGGCGCAGCAGCTCGCGCTCGGCGCGCACCGGGCGGGCGGCGGCCTCGTCGTGCAGTGGCGCGAGGGCCTCTTCAACAGCATCCTCGCGCCGGCATTGCAGGGCGATCGCGCCCTGCGCCGGCGACGGCACGAACAACGCGGGGTCGAGGCGCAGATCGACGAAATCCTCCAGTCCGAGGTCGGGCGCGTCGGCGGCGCGCAACAGTCGCTGCAGGCCGGCGCCGGCCAGCACGATCGCCTGGTACGGGCCCTCGCGCAGCTTGTCGAGCCGGGTCGGCACGTTGCCGCGGATGCGCTCGAGCTGCAGGTCGGGGCGCAGCGAGTGCAACAGCGCGCGGCGCCGCTCTGAGGCGGTGCCGACCACCGCCCGCGGGGCCAGCGGCAGCGGCGCGTCGGCGGCGGCGCCAACCACGTGGACAACGAACTCGGGCCGGGCGACGAGGTAGTCGGCGGGATCGAGCCGCTCGGGGATCGCCGCCACGTGCAGCCCGTCGGGCTCAGCCGACGGCAGGTCCTTGTAGCTGTGCACCGCCAGGTCGATGTCCCCGCCCAGCAGCGCCGCCTCGATCTCGCGCACGAAAACGCCGGGCGCACCGATGTCGGAGAACTTGCTGGCGACGTCGCGGTCGCCGGCGGTCTGGATGATCACCACCTCGACCTCGTGACCGTTGCCGCGCAACGTCTCGGCGACGGCGTTGGTCTGCGCCAGCGCCAGCGCCGAGCCACGCGAGCCGATGCGGATCTTCATGGCCGCCTCCCGTCGCGCGTGCGCGCCGCTTCGTAGCTCTGAGCCGGCAGCAACGCGCCCATCCTGATCGTCACAACCGTGCTCCCTCGTCCTCGAGCTCGGGGTCGCCCTCGCCCGCCGGCAAAGTCGCCTCGCCATCGGCGGCCAGATGCTGCCGCAACTCGTCCCGCAGAAACTCGTCGGCGTCGGCCAGGAAGGTCTCCGCCGCGCTCAACCCCTTGTCGCGCGCGATGGCGCGCATGCCCACCAGCGGTACGTGCGCCAGCCGCCGCGCCAGCACCTGCGCCCAGCGCCGCACGACCTCCTGGTCGTCCTCGCTCAACGAAGTCAGATCCTTGCGAAACAGGCGGTCCAACGCCACTTCGGTGGTCTCCTGGTACTTCTGCTGGATCGACACCAGCATCGGCGAGAGCGCCTTGTCGGCCATGCTCTCGCGCAGCCTGTCGAGCGACTGGCGCACCACCTCGCGCGCCTCGGCGGCGTCGGCGGCGCGGGAGTCGCGATGCTCACGTGCTTCCTCGACGATCTCCTCCATGCCGATGCGCTCGACGCCCGCGGCGCGCGCGTCGGCGGGTGCAACGTCGGGCGGGTTGGCCATGTCGATGATCAGTGGCGGCCGGCGCGACGGCGTGCGCGCGGCGAGGCGTTCGAGATCGGCGCGGGTCAGCACCGGATCGGGCGAGCCGGTGGCGCACACCAACACCTCGAGCGCGTCGCTGCCCTCACCGAGCTCATGCAGTGGGCGCGCCGCACCACGGTGCTTCGCGGCGAGCTTCTCTCCGCGTTCGCGGCTGCGGTTGAAGACGACGATCTCGATGCCCGCGCGCGCCAGCTTCTCGGCGCAGCGTTCCGTCATGGGGGACACCCCGACCAGCCCGAGCGGCGACGGCGTTTCGGCGAGCCGTTCGCTCGCATGCAGGATGGCGATCTCGGCCAGCGATACCTTGCCCTGGCCGATCTCGGTGTTGCCGTGCACCCGCCGCGCGGTCTTGGAAGCCTCCTCGAACAGCCACTCCAGGCGCGATCCGATCAACCCGAGCGCACGCGACAGCTCGAGCGCGTCCTTGATCTGCCCGCGGATCTCCGTCTCCCCGACCATCGCCGAATCAAGCCCGGCTGCGACATCGAAGACGTGCTCCACCGCACCCTCGCCGACCCACGCGGTGAGTGCGCGCTCGGCCTCGCCGGGCTGCGGCACCCTGCCGGTGATCGCCTCGTAGATGCGCGGCCGGTAGCTCGCCACCGGCCGCGCACCGTGGCCGACGTAGATCAGCTCGACGCGATTGCAGGTGGCCAGGTAGACGAGCTCCTCGAGACCAGCGGCATCGGCGATGCGCGGCAACGCCTCGGCGCGCTGCTCATGAGGGATGGTGAACGCGGCAACCGCCTCCGTACCCTGACGGCGCCAGCTTACGGAGGTCAGACCGATACGGTCCATGGGACTCCCGGGGCTCGTCGGGGCCGCCTCGCGGCGGGCTGGCAGCTAGCAGGAAGCATGACAGCCAGAGGGTACAAAACGAGCCCGGCAAAACTGTCACAGAGCTGTCACCGCAATGTAAAAAATGGCGCGCCGTCGGTACGCGAGCTTCCGACGCCATGAGCGCGCCGGAGGCGCAGGGAGCTGCTGCGATCAGCCACCGGCCAGATCGGGGAAAGAGCAGCGCACGATCGCCTCGATCAGCCCCGGGTGGGCCTCGGTCGCCGGCACACGCAGATAACGTTCGCCGCCGCGCTCCTCGAATGCCTCAGCTCCCTGGATGCCGATCTCCTCGATCGTCTCGAGTCCATCGGTGAGAAAGCCCGGAGTAACCACGGCGAGGCTCTTGACGCCCTCGTCGGCAAGCTCCTCGATGCGATCGGCGGTGGCCGGCTTGAGCCAGGGCTCGGGGCCGAACTTGGACTGGTAGCAGTGGCTGGCGCGCTGCGGGTCCCAATCGAGCGCGGTGAGCAGCGCCTCGGTCGTGGCGCGGCAGTCGCTGCTGTAGCGGCCGCGCTCGCGGCGGTCGTAGCGCGTCGGGATGCCGTGGTAGGAGAGCAACAGATGGTCGGGCTCGCCCCCGGCAGCGGCAAAGGTCTCGCGGCAGCGGTCGGCCTGCGCAGCGATGAAGCCGGGATCGTCGGGCGGCAGCTCGACGCGCCGCACGTTATCGATCACGCCGCGGGCTCGCGCCACGCGCTCGGCCTCGAGAAACACCGACCAGCTCGTCGAGCTGGTGTGGTGGGTGTACAGGGGGACCACCGCGACCTCGGTGTCGGTATCGACGTGCTGGTCGAACGCGCGTTCGATCGAGCGCTCACCGTAACGATAGGCCCAGGCGACCGCGAGACGGCCGGCGGCGAGCTCCTCGACACCGTCGGCGATGGCTCTGGTACCGACCTCGAGCGGCGAGCCGCCCTCCGTCCAGATCGAGCGGTACAGCTCGGCCACCTTGCGCGGCCGCGAGCGCAACACCATGTTGCGCAGGATCGGCTGCCACAGCCAGCGCGGCAGATCGATGACCCCGGGGTCGGAGAGAAACTCGAGCAGGAAGCGGTGCACCGCCTCCGGGGTCGGAGCATCCGGCGTTCCGAGGTTGACGATCAGCAGCAATCGACGGGACATGGTTTGATCTTCTTGCAGGTCGGCGCCGACCTCAAACCGGGCCGGCATCGACCCCTTGCCCTCGCTCGATCGTTTCACCGCAGTCACCGGAGCTTTCCATGTTCATCGCCATGAACCGATTCCGCGTCGCGCGCGGCAGCGAAGAGGTATTCGAGGAGCTGTGGCGCAAGCGTGACTCCTACCTCGACGACACGCCGGGCTTCAAGGAGTTTCACCTGTTGCGTGGCCCGTCCGACGAGGAGTGCACGCTGTACGCGTCCCATTCCGTCTGGGAGTCGGAGCAAGCGTTCTACGACTGGACCGAGTCCGAGTCGTTCCAGCGCGCTCACTCCGATGCGCGTGCGCCGCAGGGCACCTACCTTAGCCACCCGCAGTTCGAGGGCTTCGAGGTCATTCTGTAGCCGCTTCCGCGCGCCGGCGGCTGTCCGGTGTCCGCCGCGCCGCGCGCTGCGCGGGGCCGGTCTGCGGCGATGACGCGTCGCGGGTAGAATGGCGCATCCGCCCGCCACCGCGAGCCAACGGAGGTGCCGAGCTCCGATGAAGCACGACGAAATCGCCGTCATCGACTTCGGTGGGCAGTACGCCCACCTCATCGCCACCAAGGTGCGGCGCCTGGGCGTGCTCGCCGAGATCCGCCAGCCCGACGACCCCATCGAGGCCTTCGCCGGCTTCAAGGGCGTGATCATATCGGGCAGCCCGTCACTCGCCTCGCAGGGCGAGGACTCTGACTACAACAAGGGCATCTACGACCTGCCCGTGCCGATCATCGGCTTCTGCTTCGGCCACCAGGAGATCGCGCGCCACTATGGCGGCGAGATCATCTTCGGCGGGCGCGAGTGGGGCAAGGCCGACCTGCACGTCGTCGACGACCACCCGTTGATGGCCGGCCTGGACGACGTCGAGCAGGTGTTCATGAGCCACAACGACTCGGTCACCAGCGTCGGCGAGGGCTTCTTCGAGCTCGGCTACAGCAAGGCGACCAAGGACGCCGAGGGCCACCGCTTCGCCGCCATCGGCTCCGACACCTACCGGCGCTATGGCTTCCAGTTCCACCCCGAGGTCGACGACACCATCCACGGCGACCGCATGATCGCCAACTTCGTGCTCGGCATCTGCGGCTGCAAGCCGTCGTGGAGCATGGACGGCTACCTCGAGGAGGAAGCCGAGCGGCTGCGCGAGCAGGTGGGCGACAACTCGGTCTTTTTGCTGGCCTCGGGCGGCGTCGACTCGACCGTCGCGGCCGTGCTGATCGCGAAGACGCTCGGCCCCGAGCGGCTGCACCTGCTGCACATCGACAACGGCCTGATGCGCAAGAATGAAAGCGCCGAGGTGGTCGACTACTTCCACCATCTCGGCCTGGGCGACAACCTCGCCTTCGTCGACGCCTCCGAGACCTTTCTTTCAGCGCTGGCCGGCGCCACCGAGCCGGAGCAGAAGCGCCGCATCATCGGCGACACCTTCATCGAGGTGTTCAACGGCGAAGCCGAGCGCCTCGGCATCTCGGAGTACCTGCTCGGGCAGGGAACGATCTATCCCGACACCATCGAGACCGGCGCCACCAAGCGCGCCGATACCATCAAGACGCACCACAACCGCGTGCCGATCATCGAGGAGTTGATCGCCGAAGGGCGCGTGGTCGAGCCTCTGGTCGAGCTCTACAAGGTCGAGGTGCGCGAGCTGGGCGAGAAGCTGGGCATCCCGGACAAGCTGGTGCACCGCCATCCCTTCCCCGGCCCCGGCCTCGGCGTGCGCCTGCTGTGCAGCGACGGTGAGGACGACCGCTCGAGCTTTGACACCCTCGAGCCGGCCGTCGCGGCGGTGGTGTCGCGCTTCCGACTCGACGCCCTCGCCCTACCGATGCGCTCGGTGGGCGTGAAGGCCGACCTGCGCGCCTACGAGCACCCGGTCATGCTGAGCGGCCCCGATCCAGAAGCCTTCTGGAACACCCTCATCGAGGCCACTTCGGCGATCACCGCCGAGGTCCCCGGCATCAACCGCTGCGTCTGGAACCTGGCACCGCAGGCACCCACTTCCGCCCACACCGTCGCAGCCACCGTGACCCGCGAGCGCCTCGACCTGCTGCGCGAGGCCGATGCCCTGGTGATGGACGGCCTCGAGCGCCACGGCCTGTACGACGACATCTGGCAGTGCCCCACCGTGCTGGTGCCCTGTGCCCTGCACTACGCCGACGGCGACGAGAAGGGCGAGATGATCATCATCCGCCCGGTGGCCTCCCAGCGTGCCATGACCGCGCGTCCGGTCGAGCTACCCGCGGCGCTGCTCGACGAGCTGCGCCGCGACATCCTGGCGCTCCCCGGCATCACCGGCCTGGCGCTCGATGTCACCTCGAAGCCACCCGGCACGATCGAGTGGGAGTAGCGGAGGCGACCGGTCTCATTCGCTCGCGACCGGAGAGCGCATGACGGCCTGCTGTTGCGGACCGCATCCCCAAACTTGCCCTTCGGGAAGTGAGCCGACATCCTGGCCCGCATGAAACTCATCGGTATTTCTGGAAGCCTGCGCAAGGGATCGTTCAATACCGCTCTGCTGCGCGCCGCCGCAACGGTGATGCCGCAGGGCACCTCCCTCGATATCGCCTCGATCGCCGGCTTCCCGCTCTATGACGGCGATCTCGAGGCCGAGCACGGTCTACCCGCGCCGGTGGTCGTACTGAAGGAGAAGATCGCCGCGTGCGACGGTCTGGTTCTTGCCACGCCG
>JASFRZ010000145.1:0-10506 GCA_050114655.1 Acidobacteriota bacterium | reverse complement strand
AGCCGGACGAGGCTGATCTCGTTGATCCGATCGCAGTTGCGGCGCCAAGGGTACCGGGTGGGGAGCGGGACGGCGAAGAAGTTCGTCGAGAGGCTCGAGAAGGTCGAGCTGCCGGAAGATCTACTCTCCGAGATCGCGCCGTTGCTGGCGGTGATGGGACCGCTGAACGATCAGATCGAGCACTGCGACACCCGCATCGCGGAGCTGTCCGACAACGACGAGGTGGTCGCACGGCTGCAGACGGTACCGGGTGTGGGACCGGTGACCGCGGCAGCGTTTCGCTCGATCCTCGACGACGTGGATCGGTTCGAGAGTGCGCATCATGTGGAGGCGTACCTGGGACTGGTGCCGCGGGAGTTCAGCTCCGCGGAGCGGCAGAGGAAGGGATCGATCACGAAGGCGGGCAACGGGCGGCTGCGATGGCTGTTGGTGGAGGCGGCGTGGACGATCCAGCGGTCGGTGCAGCCGGAGGTGGCGCCGCTGCAGAGCTGGGCACGGCGGATCCGCGACCGGCGGGGCAAGCGTGTGGCGACGGTGGCCCTGGGGCGCCGGCTGGCCGGGCTCCTGTACGCGATGTGGCGGGACGGGACGGATTACAGCCCGAGCGACTACGCACCGGTAGGCCACGACACCAGGCCGCCGCCTGAACCGCACCGGACGTGATCACAGAGCACATGAGCGCGAGTGAAGACAACCGAATCAGCTCAGTGAGGCCGAGCTCGGGGGCGGATGAGCGCGAGGATTTTCTTGGTCGAAGTCGAGGGCCGTCGCTTAGAGTGCGCCTCCGCCCCGTCGAACTCCCCATGCGCCGGCGACGATCGTCGCCACCCAAGGAGCGCGAACAGAAGGATGAAGAACCTCGCTGAACCAGCTCGCCAGCTTCACGCACGTTGCCAGGAGCAAGCCATGTAAGCCACGAAGTTCTCGCTTGACACAAAGGGCCGCTTCACAGAAGAAGCCCCAGTAGCGCACCATCTGCTGGTTCGACGCCGGCAGATGATCGAGCACGCGTCCGATGAGCTCGTACACGTCCCAGCGCGCCACCGGGCCCTCCGGGTGGTCGGCGCGCGAGGGGCGGGTGCGGTAGAGCACCTCGCCGGTGCCCTCATCCAGCAACATGCGCTCGAGCACCACCGGGCAGCGGATCATGTAGCGACCCAGTCGGGCCGCCGACTCGCGGTCCGGGACGTTCACGTCGCCGTTGACGGAGAATCCGCTGTGCCGCCACGACAGCAGGTTGTCGACGATGTCCTGACAGATCAGCCCCTTGCCCATCAGCAGACGCAGCACCTCGGCGCGAAACAGCTGCTCGATGAGCTGCGTGTCGAAGAACGTGAAGCGCTCGAACGTCCCCTCCCGATCAAACATCCCGTCGGACACGAGCAGGTGCACGTGCGGATGCCAGTTGAGCAGCTCGCCGACCGTCTGGATGAACCCGACGGCACCCGGCACCACCGCCTCGTCCTCGAAATACGCCAGCACCCAGAGCCGCAGCGCACGCCAGGCGCATCCGGCCAGATCCCCCAGCAACGCACGCTCGTAGCGAAAGTACGGTCATAAGCGCTTGGGAATGGTGAACACATGGCGCGGCTGAGTCGCGCGACGCCTAGATCAAGCCAACGCGACCTGCCGCGCCAGGTCGACGACGTTGATCGCTTCGACATCACCGGCGAGCTTGTAGCGTTCGCTCCCCGGATACACGACGAAGCGGGCCTCGGGCCGAACGTCCTCGCAGGCGTGATGAAAGCCCTTCTTCGGTCTCGGGTCGAGGCTGCGCTTGATCTCCACCGCCCAGGGTCGTCGCCCCGGAAGCTCCAGCAGAAGATCGATCTCGGCGCCCCCCGACGAGCGGTAGAAACTCGCCGCGCTACGGTCCGGCGCCACCGCCAGCAGGTTCTCGATGACCCACCCCTCCCAGCTATGGCCGACGACCGGATGACCCAGCAGCTCGTCCTTGCCGGCGAGACCCAGCAACGCGTGCGTCACGCCGCTGTCACGCACATAGACCTTGGGAGACTTGACCAGGCGTTTGCCGACATTCTTGTGCCATGCCGGCAGACGCCGCACCAGCAGCAGGTCGACCATCAGGTCGAGGTACCGGGCTACGGTCTTGCCGGCGACACCGAGACCGCGCGCGAGGGACGCGGCGTTGAGCAAACCACCCTGGGCGTGCGCCAGCATGGTCCAGAAGCGGCGCAGTGTCTCCGCGGGGATGCGCGGGCCTAGCTGGGGCACGTCGCGCTCCAGATACGTGCGGATGAAGTTCTCTCGCCACCGCAAGCTGGTGGCGGCATCGGCGGCCAGAAAGCTGTCCGGGAAGCCGCCGCGCACCCACAGGCGGTCGTGATCATCAGCCGGTGTCTCGAGGACATCGAGGGGCGCCAGCTCGACGTAGGCAATGCGGCCGGCCAGCGACTCGCCGGATTGCCGCAGCAGGTCCATCGAGGCGGATCCCAGCAACAGGAAACGACCCCCGCGCCGTCCGGCGCGTCGGCCCTTGTCGATCACGCCGCGCAGGGTCTGGAACAGGCCGGGAAGCCGCTGTACCTCGTCGAGGATCACCAACTCCTCCTGGTGGTCCGCGAGGTAGAGCTCCGCGTCCGAGAGTCGGCTGCGATCCGCCGGTGATTCGAGGTCCAGATAAGTCGACGGTCGTTGATCCGCGACCTCGAGGGCGAGCGTGGTCTTGCCTACTTGCCGGGCCCCGAGCAGCGCCACGGCCGGGTACTCACGCAGAAGATCGTCCAGATGCGGTTGGATGCGGCGTGCAATCATCCTTGTAATTATGGACTATAATGTCAGTAATGCAAGGTTACCGCCGCCGCTTGGGGTCCCTCGTCCCGGTCTCTACGCCGACGAAGAGCCCCTCTCCGGCGTGCACTTGATCCGGGGCGAGCTGCCACTCGTCGATCAGGTGAATCTCCCACCGCAGCCGCAACCCCGGGAGCGTTCAGCCCCGCGTCAGCCTGCGGTACTTGATGCGGTGCGGCCGGTCGGCGTCGTGGCCCTTGCGCGCCTTGTAGTCGGCCTCGTAGTCGGCGTAGTTGGCGGCGAACCACTCGACGTGGCTATCGCCCTCGAAGGCGAGCATGTGGGTGGCGACGCGGTCGAGGAACCAGCGGTCGTGGCTGATCACGATGGCGCAGCCGGCGAAGCCCAGCAGGGCCTCCTCGAGGGCGCGCAGGGTGTCGACGTCGAGGTCGTTGGTGGGCTCGTCGAGCAGCAGCACGTTGCCGCCCGCCTTGAGCACGCGCGCCAGGTGGGCGCGGTTGCGCTCGCCGCCCGACAGGTGCTTGATCTTCTTCTGCTGGTCGGCACCCTTGAAGCCGAACGACGCGCCCTTCCTGCCGAATGACCCGAAACAAGACCACACCCGGTTCTTGCCGGGGCGCGCATCACGGCCCCAGCGCACCGATGGGGATGATCAGGACGCCGTCCGGGCGCTGGAAACCAACGCCTGAGGCAGTAATGACACCGAGGACCGCGGGCGCGCCGCAGCGTTCGGTATCGACGCGGTTGGCGAAACGCAGCAGGTTCTCGGCGCCTTCGTCGATCAGCCCTCCACCGAGCTTGACCTCGAACGCGGCCCACCTGCCATCGGCTTGTTCGACGATCGCATCGACCTCGAGGCCGCTTTCGTCGCGGTATTGCAGGACGCGGGCATCCGAAGCCTGGGCGTAAACACGTAGATCTCGGACGACCATCGACTCGAACAAGAAGCCGAGAAACCGCAGATCGTCGAGCAGGCGGTCGGCGGAAACTCGGAGCGCCGCGACGGCGAGCGACGGATCGATGAAGTGCCGCTTCGAGGCGCTGCGCAGACGGGCCCGCGACCGGAGGTGCGGCGCCCACGCGGGCTGGTCCTCGATGATGAACAGTCGTTCGAGAGCGGTCAGGTAGTCGCTCACGGTGTGGCGGTCGAGCTGCTCGGCGGTCGCGCCGGTGTCGGCGGCGAGCGTGTTGTTCGAAGCATAAGTCGCCACGTTGCGCGCCAACGATGCCATCAGTCGCGCGACCTTTGCGGGATCACGGCGCACCCCGTCCACGGTGGCGACGTCGGTGTGCGTGATCTCCTCGACGTAGTCGCGGACGGACCGAGTCGCAGCCGGAACGGAGAGGTCCTGGTGGCGCGGCCAACCACCGGCGGCGATGCTCTCCGCAACGTCGCCGATGGCCAGGCCGGGGTCCTTTGTCGTCGGTGCTTCGCCGGCGAGCATGCCTTCGACCGAGACGGCTCCGGTCGAACGACCCGTCTCGAACGAGCTCATCGGCCGCAGCATCAACCGGCTGATCCTTCCGGCGCCGCTGTGGCGAACGGTGTCTTCGGCGGGAATCAGGGAACCGGTCAGGATGAACTGACCCGGTTGTGCCCGCGCGTCGATCTCATGTCGCACGTGGTTCCAGATCTCCGGGGCGAGCTGCCACTCGTCGATCAGGCGCGGCGTCTCGCCTTCCAGGACCCGTTCCGGCGCAAGCGTCGCAGCCTGGCGGGCATTGGCATCGATATCGAGGAAAACGGCGCTTTTCGCGACCCGACGGGCCGTTTCCGTCTTGCCGCATGCCTTCGGTCCCTGGATCACGACCGCGCCGGCCGACAGCAGTCGATCCGCCAGCTCCGCATCCATGACCCTCGGGCGGTAAGCCACCATTGCCACACCCCGGAGAGGATGGACGCTGCGGCAATATGCCGACACCGACAATCGCTGAGCGCCCGTTTACGCCCATTATATTCGCCTGTTTGCGGTGATATCAAACGACCATTTGTTGACCTTGTGAACGCCCATTTGCTGGGCCGCCCGTCGCGCGGGGACTGAACCTCCATCGCAGCCGTATCCCGAGGGCGTTCAGTCGCGCGTCAGCTTGCGGTACTTGATGCGGTGCGGCCGGTCTGCGTCATGCCCCTTGCGCGCCTTGTAGTCGGCCTCGTAATCGGCGTAGTTGCCGGCGAACCACTCGACGTGGCTATCGCCCTCGAAGGCGAGCATGTGGGTGGCGACGCGGTCGAGGAACCACCTGTCGTGGGAGATCACGATGGCGCAGCCGGCGAAGCCCAGCAGGGCCTCCTCGAGGGCGCGCAGGGTGTCGACGTCGAGGTCGTTGGTGGGCTCGTCGAGCAGCAGCACGTTGCCGCCCGCCTTGAGCACGCGCGCCAGGTGGGCGCGATTGCGCTCGCCGCCCGACAGGTGCTTGATCTTCTTCTGCTGGTCGGAGCCCTTGAAGCCGAACGACGCCACGTAGGCGCGTGAGTTGACGTCGCGCGTGCCCAGCTTGATGACGTCGTGGCCCTCGCTGATCGCGTCCCAGACGGTTTCCTCGGGCTCCACCAGGTCGCGGGTCTGGTCGACGTAGGCGAGCTCGACCGTCTCGCCGACTCTGAGGCCCCGGTCGAGATCGACGGGAAGGCGATACTTCCGGCGCCTTCCTCGTCGGCCAGCTCGAGGGCGCGCCGGTAGCACGACGCGAGCAGCTCGTCTTCCGGACGGTCGCGCCCGTATACCGGGCCGAGGCAGTGCACCACCCAGCGGTTGGGAAGATCGTGCGCGCCGGTGATCACCGCCTCTCCCGGGTCAATCGGGGCATGCGGTCGGCACTCCTCCTCGAGCCCCGGCCCGGCGGCCCGATGCAATGCGCCGGCGACGCCACCACCGATACGTAGCTCGGCGTTGGCCGCGTTAACCACGACGTCGATGTCGTTCTGGCGCGCGATGTCGCCAAGTTGCAGCTCCAGGACGACACCGTCGATCTCGAGGCTGCTTTCGCTCATTCGTCCCCGTCTCCGCGGTGTTCCCGTGTGCCCGATCCGGCGCGAGACTACAATGCCGCCGGCTCGGTATCGAACGAGGAGATTGTAGATGAGCACTTCCCACGACGCCGATGTCGCCGCGATCGAAGCCACGGTCGACGGATTCCTTGCGGCGATCAAGGTCGATGACCTCGAGGGCATCCTCGCCTTCTATGCCCCGGACGCGGTCATCATGCCGCCCGATCAGGCCTCAAGGCACGGGGACGAGGCGATTCGCGCCTTCTTTCGCGCCGTTCTCGACGACTTTGCCATCGAGGATTTCGACAGCTTCCCCGAGGAGGTCGTCGTGATCGACGACTGAGCGTTCCGGCGCGGAGCCTTTACCTGGTACTTGCGTCCGCGCGCCGGCGGCGACACCGTCGAGCGCCGGAGCAGGTTCCTGCAGGTGTGGCAGCGCCAGCCGGACGGCGGCTGGCGGGTCGCGCGCGGCATCTGGAACGGCGACGCCGCGGGTGGCGAGTGATGGTTCGCCCGCCGGGTGGAGCCTTCAACGAGCCTTCGGGTCGAAGATATAGCCGCTGATCTGGATCGGGGTCGGCGGATCGCTCGGGATGAACCGCCCTTCGACGTGTGCCTGCAGCCCGTCGACGCTGCCGCCGCGACCGCGTCCCACTCCCTGGTACGTCAAGCCCCCATCGGCGTGAGATCGGCCGTGCCAGGTGCCCTCCCAGGTGCCTCCACCGGGTTCCGGAACGAATCCGAGCGCCGAGAACTCACCGACCCGAAAGAGAAACTTGCCGCTCAACGGTCCCGACATCTCGTCGTCGAAATTGGCCAACACGTCGATCATCTGCAGGCCGGTCATGCGTGGTTCCGCGCTCAGGTCCATGAAGATTGCCTTGCGACCGCGCGCATGCCAGCGGCCGGGGCCGACGGGCTGGAACCAGTGATTCGAGCACACCCCCATCGGATCGATCGAGAAGCCGTCGAACAGAGCGCAGATTGCCGGCGGCAACGGCACCTCGATGCCGGTGAAGTAGGTACGTTTGGCGTGGTCGCCGGCCGGATCCTGGGCCGGTAGGTACTGCGCCGACGGATCCAGCTCCGGTGCGGTGACGGTATCCCAGCGATCTCCGCCACACGCGAGCGTCGTCACCGCGAACACCAGGGCAGTGACTTGCAGCCATGGAGCTCTGGTCATTCCTGGCACCTCCCTGTGCCGCCGTGGCAAGCACTTGTGTACTCGGCTTTCGGCGGCGTTCTAAGATGGGTGAGGTCGAACGTCGGCCTCGCTGCTGCCAGCTTGTCGCTGGCGAGGCGGCGAGTCCTGTGGGAGAGCCGCGGGATTTCTGAAGATTGACCGCGGAACTGGCGAGGACGCCGGCAAGCAACGCCCTGGAGGCCGCCGGCCTCCCGCGCAGCGCCAGGGTGAAGCGACAGGAAACTACGATGAGCTCTTCGCCTGCCGCCGAGGACCGATCGCGGGTCGTTTTCTCCTTCGGTCCGCATCGATTCGACGGCGCCAACGGCATCCTGTCGCGCGATGACGAGGAGATCCCGCTCGCTCCATTGAGCGTCCGTGTGCTCCAACACCTGCTGGCTCACGCCGGCAAGGTCGTCTCGAAGGAGGAGCTGCTGGCGGCCTGCTGGGACGAGCCCTATGTCTCCGACGATGCGCTCGTGCACGTGATCAGCGAGCTGCGCAAAGCGCTCGCCGACTCGCCCGGGCGGCCGCGTTACATCCAGACGTTGCCGCGGCGGGGCTATCGGTTTGTCGGTGCCGTCGAGATCACCGGCGCGAGCGCGGGTACTCGCGGCCTCCACGGCGGGCCCGCGAGCGGAGAGGCTTCGTCGCATCGTCGCTCCTGGATTCGTCCGCTTGTCGTTACAACTACGGTCGTCGTCGTCCTCTCTCTGGCCGTCGTGTCGCTACGTCGCATCGGGCAGGATGGCGCCTTCGTGACCTCCACCGGCGCCACATCGAGCATCGAATCGCTGGCGGTCCTGCCGTTCGACAACCTGATGAACGATCCGGAGCAGGAGTACTTCGTGCAGGGCATCCACGACGCGCTCATCACCGAACTGGCGAACAACGGCTCCCTGCGGGTGATCTCTCGTACGTCGATGATGCGATACCGCGAGAGCGACAAGAGCATTCCCCAGATCGCCCGGGAGCTCGATGTTGATGCCGTCGTCGAGGGCACCGTGCTCCGCGACAGCGGGCGCGTGCGCATCACGGCCCAACTCATCGATGCGACGAGTGATTCGAATGTCTGGGCCGCGAGCTATGAGCGGGAGCTGGAGAACGTCGTCGCGCTCGTCGGCGAGGTGGCGACGGCAATCGGCGGGGAGATTGCCGCCGAGCTTGCCTCGGAGGTGCGCACGCCGAGGCCGGTAGATCCCGCGGCGCACGACGCGTTCTTGCGCGGGCGCTACGCGACGAATCGGTTCACCGGCGAAGGGCTGTCGCGTGCGCTGGTCCACTTCGAGGAGGCGACGCGAATCGATCCGGAATTCGCGCGTGCGTGGGCGTCGCTCGCCGGGGCGCACCTTCTGCTCGGTGGGCTGGGCTACGAGTCCAGCGGGGAGCACGCGTCGCAGGCGAGGCGAGCGGCGTTGCGCGCCCTCGAGCTCGACGATCGGCTGAGCGAGGCGCACTCGGTGCTGGGATGCGTGACCATGTACTTCGACTGGGACTGGGAAGCGGCGGCCGAGAGCTTCCGCAGGGCCCTTCAGTTGAACCCCGGCGATCCCATCGCGCGACACGGATACGGCGACTACCTGCTTGCCATGGGTCGGCCCGAGGAAAGCCTCGAGCAAGTCGAGCTCGGACGCAGGGCCGATCCGTACTCGCTCGTCGCCGTCATCCCGGCAATCGGACACCGAATCTTCGTGCGTCGCTACGAAGAGGTCGAGACGGAGGTCCGCAAGGCGATGCAGGAATTCACCGTGCCCGATCAGGTCCGCGATTGGCGCGCGCTCGCCCTATGGCAGCTCGGTCGGCATGAGGAGGCGATCGCCGAATGGAGCGGACGGATGCCGGCGAGCGAGGCGGCGGCTTTGCGGGCCGTCTACGAGGACCGGGGGCCGGATGCGGCACTGACATGGAGGGCGGAACGGTTCGCGAGGCGCGCCGAACGGGGCGACGTAAGCGCTCTTACCGCCGCCACCTGGCTGGCATGGGACGGACGGGACGAGCAGATAGACCGGGCGTTCTCGTGGCTCGAACGTGCTTACGATGAACGCGCCTCGACGTTGTTCCTCGTGCGTGCCGATCCCCGCTTCGATCCCTTGCGCGCCGATCCCCGCCTTGGAGAACTGCTGAGACGCATGGGGCTGCCCGACTGACCGTGCGCAATCAGGCGCCTTCCGATCGTCGACGCCGCCCCGCTGCTACCGAGCTGACCCGCCGCGGCCGACTTCGCGGCAGCCTACAGCTCCTGAAAGAAATCGTTGCCCTTGTCGTCCACCAGGATGAAGGCGGGGAAGTCCTCGACCTCGATCTTCCACACGGCTTCCATGCCCAGCTCCGGGTACTCGAGCACCTCGACGTTGGTGATGCTTTCCTTGGCGAGCACCGCCGCCGGACCGCCGATCGAACCCAGGTAGAAGCCGCCGTGCTTCTTGCAGGCGTCGGTGACGGCCTTCGAGCGGTTGCCCTTGGCGATCATGATCTTGGAGCCGCCCAGCGACTGGAACAGATCGACGTACGGATCCATACGGCCGGCGGTCGTGGGGCCGAAGGATCCCGACGCCATACCCTCGGGAGTCTTGGCCGGCCCGGCGTAGTAGATCGGGTGCTTCTTGAGGTACTCGGGGATCTCCTCGCCGGCATCGATGCGTTCCTTGATCTTGGCGTGCGCGATGTCGCGGCCCACGACCATGGTGCCGGTGAGCGACAGGCGCGTCTTGACCGGGTACTTGGTGAGCTCGGCGAGGATGTCTTCCATCGGCTGGTCGAGGTCGACCTTCACCGCCTCGTCGCCGGTCTCATCACCGGTGTCCTCGAGCCAGCGCGCCGGATTCTTGTCGAGCTTTTCGATGAACATACCGTCGCGCGTGATCTTGGCCTTGACGTTGCGATGCGCCGAGCAGGATACGGCCATGCCCACCGGGCACGAGGCGCCGTGGCGCGGGCCGCGGATGACGCGCACGTCGTGGGCAAAAGAAGGACCACCGAACTGCGCACCCAGGCCGATCTTGCGTGACTCCTTCAGGAGCTGTTCCTCGAGCTCGATGTCGCGAAAGGCGCGGCCGCTCTCGTCCCCCGCGGTGGGCATGTTGTCGCAGTAGCCGGTCGACGCCAGCTTCACCATCTTCATCACCCAGTCGGCGCTCGTGCCGCCGATGACGAAGGCGATGTGGTAGGGGGGGCAGGCCGCTGTACCGAGCGATTTCATCTTCTCCACCAGAAACGGCAGCAGCGCGTCGGGGTTGAGAAGCGCCTTGGTCTCCTGAAACAGGGCCGTCTTGTTGGCCGAGCCGCCCCCCTTGGCGATGAACAGGAACCGGGTATTCGTCGCCGTCAGTGGCGTACAGGTCGATCTGCGCCGGCAGGTTGGAGCCGGTGTTCTTTTCGTCGTAGAGGCTGAGCGGCGCCACCTGCGAGTAACGCAGGTTGTCTTGCGTGTAGGTGTTGAACACGCCGCGCGTCAGCGCTTCTTCGTCACCACCACCGGTGAACACACGGGCGCCTTTCTTGGTCGTGTAGTAAATCCCTTTTCAAGAACCCTGCCCGAGCCGGGCGGCGAGGGCCAGGCGAC
>JASFRZ010000144.1:0-10508 GCA_050114655.1 Acidobacteriota bacterium | reverse complement strand
GCCGTGCTCGCCGGCGCGCTACGCAGCATCGATCCGGACCTGGTGCTCGCCGGCGTCGAGACCGATGACCTCGGCGGATCACAGGTCGGCGTGCTGGTGGCCGAGGCGCTCGGATTTCCGTGCGTCACCATGACCATCGGTGTCGAGCTGGTCGACGGCGTCGCCAAGATCCGACGCGAGCTCGAAGCCGGCAGCTATCTCAACGTCGACGTACCGCTGCCAGCCGTGCTGACCATCCAGACCGGGCTGAACGAGCCGCGCTACCCGAGCCTCAAGGGGATCATGGCGGCCAAGCGCAAGGAGCTGGCACGCGTCGAGCTCGCCGAGCTGGCGCAAGGTCTGGCGGCGCAGGTAGAGACCGTGGAGCTGCAGTATCCGCCGCCTCGCGAGCTGGCGCAGATGCTCGAAGGCGGCGCCGACGCGGTGGTCGGCGAGTTGGTCACCATCCTGCGCGAGAAGGAGAAGGTACTGTGAGCGGCGACCTGTGGTGCGTCATCGAACATCGCGGTGGGCACGTCGATCCGGACTCCCTGCAGCTGCTGGGCGCAGCGCGCAAGGTGGGAGGCCGGGCCATTGCCCTCGTCTGCGCCGCCGAAGCCGAAGGGTTGACGTCGCAGGTGGCGGCGCACGCCGATCAGGTTCTGGTTCTGCGCAACGCGGCACTCGAGAAGTTCACCCCCGACGGCTACGCGCAGGCTATCGTGCCGCTGGCACAGCAACGTGCGCCCTCCGCCATCTTCACGCTGCACTCCCATTTTCTCGGACGCGACCTCGCCCCGGTGCTGGCCGCGCGCCTGGACGCTGGTCTGATCACCGACGCGATCGACATGGAGGACGACGAGGGGATCCGGGTGCAGCGCCTCGTCTACCGTCGCAAGCTGGTAGCGACGCAGCGATGCCTGACCGAGGGACCCGCGGTGATCACCTGCCAGCGCGGCGCCTTCGTCGCCACTCCGGCGGGCGACGCCGCGGATATCGAAACCCTCGAAGTCGATATCGACGCGGCTGCCATCCGCTGGACCGTCGGCGACTTCGAGGCGGCGGAGGCGCAGGCCGGCGACATCACCGAGGCGGAGGTGGTGGTCGCCGCCGGCAGGGGAGTGGGTAGTGAGGAAAACCTCGAGGCGGTGAAGGCGCTGGCTGCCGCGCTCGGTGGAGCACTGGCGGCCTCGCGCCCGATCGTCGACAACGGCTGGCTGGAACGCGGGCTGCAGGTCGGCTCATCCGGCAAGACGGTGCGTCCGCGACTGTACATCGCGCTGGGGATCTCGGGGGCAATCCAGCATGTCGTCGGCATGCGCGACAGCGACGTCATCGTGGCGGTCAACAAGGACCCCCGCGCGCCGATCTTCGAGTACGCCGACTACGGAATCGTCGCCGACCTCATGGATATCGTGCCGCCCTTGACCGAGGCGATCAAAAGGCTGCGCGGCTAGGGCCGCTTCGATTCGCCGAGCTCGAGCGCGTCGAGCCAGGCCTCCACGTCGGCGATGGATTGCGCCTGGTACACCGCATCGCTGCGCTTGCCGTCGAGGGTGCTGCCGGCAAGCCGCGCGGCCCAGCCGTCGACGGCGACAAGCGCGCAGATGGGCTTGCCGAGCTGCCAGGCGTGGGCCATCTCACTCAAGGTGCCGCTCGCGCCACCGACGGCGATGACCGCGTCGGCGCTCAAAACGACGATCAGGTTGCGCGCGTATCCCATTCCCGTGGGGATGACGACATCGGCATAGGGATTGGCGTCAGCGCGGTCTGTGCCGGGCAAGACGGCAACGACCGGTCCGGTGGGTCCGGCATCGCGAGCGCCGCGGCAGGCCGCTGCCATGACCCCGCCGAGGCCGCCGCAGACCAGGCCGAGGCCGCGCCGGGCGATGAGCGCGCCGACCTGTTCCGCCAGACGATCGCGCTCGGTCTCCGCGTCGCCGTTGCCGATCACCGCTACCAAAGGCCGCAAGGGAGCCTCAATCGTTGATCAGTGCCTGCCGCGTGGTCTGCAGCAGGTCGGCGAGCTGTTCGCGCGGCACGTCGTTGACGAACGGGCCGACGAGCCAGCGCAGCATGAACGGAATGGTGCGGGTCAGCGAGATCGACTCGCACTCGACGTAGGTCCCGCCGTCACGCTCGAGGAAGCGCCAGTACGAGTTGAGCCGCCACAGGAAGCCGTGCCCCTCTCCTTCGGGCAGCACGCGCTCGTCGGACTCGCCGGGGTTCTCCACCTCGCGCACCGAAGTCGTGCGCGACGTCGAGTACGCTCGTCCGGGCGCCAGCGTGACGTACTGCACGTCGTGCACCGTATCCATCACCACGGTGATGACCTTCTTCTTGCGGAAGCGCATGAAGACCTCGAAGTGGCCGTCATCGCGCTCGATGATGTGCGCAGCGTCGACCGCGCTCGGGTAGATCTCGGCGTGGTGGTTGTAATCCTGTACCAGCGCCAGCGTTTCCTCGACGGTCACACCCGGAATGAAAACCGCGCCCAGCCAGTGGTGCACCATGCCGTCGCGTACCTCGATCTCCTTGCCGCTTGCGTCGCGCGTCTCGAGCCGGTCCATGTACATCTCCCCGCTGCGTAGATCGGCGAGAATTCCGGCGCGCTCGCCCTCGGGCAGGTAGTCGATGTAGAGAAACGGCCCGGTGGGCTGGAGCTGTTGCTGTACGCGCCGCTCGGTGGCGGCAGCGTAGCGCTGGAAGTCCTGCAACGTGCGCGCTTCGATCTGCGGCGCTGCCGTCGCGCCCGGCGGGACCGGCGCTGGAGCGACACCCGCCACGGCGCAAAGTAGAGTTACTGGGATCGCCAACAAACGGAGGGTCATCGAATGTCTTGGTTCGAGCGGCTGCGGACGCGGTGGGTACCGGTGGATTGGATCATGGCCGGCTACACGCTGTGGATGGGGCTGCTCATCGCGCTGCACGCCGGCAACGTGCCCCAGTGGCCCCGTCTGGTCGGCTTCCACGCGGCGGTTGTCGTTATTCTGTTGATTCTACCGCCCCGCGGCGCGGCGTGGGAAACGCGCGCCGGGTCGCTCGCGTTGCGATTGCCGCAGCAGTTCCTTCGCTTCGTGCGCTACGCATACCCGCTGCTGCTCGCGCTCTTCTTTTTCGAGGAGGGTCGGTTCACCGTCAACATGATCTTCCCCGACACGCCGTACTGGTTCGAGCCGTGGCTCTATCGCGCAGATGCGGCGCTGTTCGGCGACCTTCCGTCGCGCATCATGAATGACTGGGTGAGCCCCGCGACCACCGAGGTGATGCACTTCTTCTACTGGTCCTACTACATCATCCTGATCGGCGGCGCGCTGCTCGCCTACGTCGGCCTCGAACGACGTGACAGCGAGGATCTGCCGGCGCCGGGCTTCGACGCGACCATCACCAGCCTGGCCCTGGCCTTCGTGCTGGCGTTCCTCTGTTACCCCTGGTTGGCGGCGCGCGGACCGTGGGAAAACCCCGCGCTGATGGCGGAGATGACGCCGCTGCGTGGCGGGGTATTCACGTGGATGATGGACCGCATCATCGAGCACGGCGCGGTATCGGGGAATTGCTTTCCCAGCGGCCACGTCGCCGGCGCATGGGCGATCGTCTTCGGCCTTGCCTGGACGCGGCGCTACCGCTGGGTGGTGTGGCTCGGCGCGTTCCTGTCCACCGGAATGACCGTGGCCTGCGTCTATACGCGCTACCACCATGCCGTCGACATGCCGGCGGGCTTCGCCTGCGGTTTGCTCGGCGCGTTGATCGGCGGCTGGCTGGTTCGGCGGGGCGCCGCGCTCAGCGGCGAATCGCGCGCCCCTTCTGCAGCGCCAGCAACTCCCTGAGCCGGTCGACGGCGTCGATTGCCTCCAGGTCGAGGTCGGCGCGCCGCCGCACGATGCGCGGAAAACGGAGGGCGAAGCCGCTTGCGTGGCGGCGGCTGCGCTGGATCCCGGAGAAGATGACCTCGAGAAACACGGTCGGCTCGACCAGGTGGGTGTCACCGGCACGGTCGTGAGTGGTGCTCTTGAAGTGATCGGTGAGCGTACGGATCTCCTCGTCGGTAAGTCCGCTGTACGCCTTGCCCACGTCGAGCAACTCGCCGTCCGTGCCGCGCACCGCGAACGTGAGATCGGAGAGCCAGCCGGCGCGCTTGCCGGAGCCGTACTGCGCTGCGGTGACGACGACATTGAGCGCGCCGAGCGGGCGCTTCAGCTTGATCCAATCCCTGCCACGCGCTCCTGGATGGTAGGCGCTGCCGGGTTGTTTGAGAACGAGCCCTTCGTGACCCTGTTCCACGCTCTCCTCGAAGCGCATGGCGATCGTCGCGGCCTCCGATAACACCTCGTGGCGCAGGCGACGCACCGGGCCATCGAGGGGCAGCCGGTCGAGGAGCTCCTTGCGGCGTAGCAGCGGTTCGTCGAGCAGGTCGTCGCCTCCTGCGCGCAGCGCGTCGAAGGCCTGATATACCACCGGCACGTCGAGCAGCATGGTCAGCGGCACCTGGCGCCTACCGAGCCGCTGCTGCAGCTGCTCGAAGGGCAGCACGGCGTCCTTCCAGGCGACGATTTCGCCGTCGAGGATCCACTCGCCGTCGAGGACGGTCGTCACGGCCCCGAGCTCCGGGAACAGGTGGGTCACGTCCTCCAGGCTGCGCGAGTACACACGGTGCCGCGCGCCGCGGACGTGCACCTGCGCACGAACGCCGTCGAGCTTGGGCTCGACGATGAGCGGGGTGTTCAGGTCCGCCAGAGCGGCCTCCAGATTTTCCGCCGGATGGGCCAGCATGCTGCGCAGCGGGCGGAAGGCACGCAGGCGCACCTCACCGAGGTCGTCGGCGTGCGCGCGCTGCGCCAGCAATCCGATGTCGCCGAGCAGCATGTGGGCGCGCCGGACGCCCTCCGGTGGCAGACGGAATGCCAGAGCGATCGCTTCCTCGACGCGTCCCAGTTGCATGCCGGTGCGCATCGAGCCGACGAGCAGCTTGGTGAGGTACTTGGCTTCCAGGGGATCGACCGCGCCGTAGAGGCGGCGCAACAGGCGCAGGCGAGCCTCGGCCGAATGGTCGCCGAGCTCGCCGATGGTCCGCGCGACGTCGACGAGGGAGATGCCCGTGCCGGGACCCGCCTCAGCGGCTTCCAGCAGCGCCGCCGCGGTGGTGCCGAGGTCACCGCTGATCACAGCTCGGCGGCGCACGGCGGCGGAAGGGATGCCACAGCGCTCTGCGATCACCGTGGCGACGCTCGCCGCGCCGACGTTCGTTGCCGGGCTGCCGGGGGGCAACGGCGCGCCGGCAAGGCAGCGTGCCGCGATGGCGATCTCCTCGGCGTCGCGCGCGATCAGGTACGCGGCCGCGCACTGCACCTTGCCCTCGACGCTGTCGAGGTGTGCGAGGGCCTCACAGGTGAGCGCAAAGGCGCGCATGGCGGCAGTCTACCGCTTATCGGAGGCCGCAACAGGAGGGTGCGTGGGGCAGGAGAGGAGCGGCTGTCGGGCGCGCTTACTCGCCGCTGCCGGCGAGCACCACCGGACGATTCGCCTGTCCCTGGCGCAGAATGCTCATCCAGCGGTCGCGCTGCGCGCCGAATTCCGCCATGTATTCGTCCGGCAGCGGGGCGGAGGCTGGAAAATCGATCTGCAGCGGATCGACGAAGCGGCCGTCGATCTCGAGGCGGTAGTCGAGGTGGGTGTTGGTGACCAGGCCGGTGCTGCCGACGTAGCCGATCACTTGTCCCTGTTCGACCTTGTCGCCGACGCGTAATCCTGAGGCGAAGCCCTGCAGATGCAGGTACCAGCTGGTGTAGGAGCCGCCGTGGCGGATCTTGACATGATTGCCGGCCTGGCTCGTGCGCCCGGCGTAGATCACCCGGCCCGCAGCGGTCGCGTGCACAGGGGTACCGGCGGGAGCGACGTAGTCGACGCCCCAGTGGGGACGCACCACGTTGAGCACCGGGTGCTTGCGTTGATAGGAAAAGCCCGAGGAGATGCGCGAGTAGTTCACCGGCGAGCGCAGAAAGGCGCGCTGCAGCGACTCGCCGCGCGGAGTGAAGTAGGAAACGAGGCCGTTGGAGCGCTCATAGCGCACCGCGCGGAATACGCCTCCTTTGACGTGCAACTCGGCGGCGAGGACATCGCCGAAACCGACGAACTCGCCTTCCAGGAAGCGCTGCTCGACCACCACGTCGAGGCTGTCGCTGACCCGCAGATCGGCGGCGAAGTCGACGTCCCAGGCGAAGATGTCGGCGAGCTTGCGCGCCAGGCCGATGGCGTCGCTGCGCGACACCCATGTGGCGGCGATGGCCCCTTCCAGGCTGCCGCGAATGTCGGCGTGCACGAAGCGTGGGCGGATGTCGTAGGGCACCACGACCTCTTCCGCCAGCCAGCCCTCCTGGCCCTCGGCCACGAGAACGGCGGTCTGCCGGTCGGGACGGTAGCGGAACAGCAGTAGGTCGTCGTCGGCATTGAAGAAGACCTTGTAGGGGCGTCCGGCGCGGATCTTCTGCACATCGAAATCGGCACGGATCGATTGCACGACGGTTTCGATCAGGTTGGCCGGTACGCCCGCGCGCCGCAGCACGCTCGAGAAGGTGTCGCCCCGGCGAAATTCCCCGGTGACCTCACGTACCGCGCGGTCGGCGAGCGACATCGGCCAGGCGGGCGGAAGCGTGGGAACCAGACGCGGTGAGGTGACGCCGGTCAGCGTCGCTTGTGCGGCGTCGCCTGGCGGTGTGGTGAGCGTAGCGAGCAATACGCCGGACCCGATGACCACGATGGCGCCCAGGATTACCGCCGCCGCGAGGCGGGTCCTGTCCTGCTTGATGTGCGAAATAAGGCGCATCTAGAGCTCGAAACTCCTCTGTCGGGGCGCTGCTGCGGGTGGGCGAGAGGGGAGCCCGCAGTTCGTCGCACTTTAGCCCGCGTGTACGATGCACGCAACCGCGCGATTCTGCGCGGCCCACACGGCGCAGTACTGCTTGCGGGAACGCGCGCCGCATTGCTATAAACAGCGACGTGAGGGGCAGTTGGACGATCTCTTCGGGGAATCCGATGCGTGGACGGTGGCGTGGGGTAGTGGTCATGGCAGGCGGCGCGGTGCTCGCACCGGCGCTGCCCGGCGCGCTCACCGTGCAAGCGCCTCAAGTGCCCGCAGCGACGGTACAGCAAGCCCCGCAGACGCCGCCCGCGCGCCCCTCGGGAGGGCTCGTCGATCCCGCCACGCTGACGCGCGAGGACCTCTCTCCGGGCTTCCTCGGCCTCTATCGCAAGGTGATGGAGATCGAGGACCGCATTCGCACCCAGGCGACCGTTTACGGGCTCGACTACGACCTCGCCCGCGCCGTGTGCCTGTACGAGTCGGGTGGAAATGCCGGCCTCACCTCCTGGGCCGGCGCCGAAGGGTACTTCCAGGTCATGCCGGCCACCCAGCGCACGCTCGGCGTGAACGACAACATCGAGGCGGGTATCAAGTACCTCGCCCAGCTCGTCGATCGTTTCGATCGCGAGGACTACGCGTTGGCGGCATACAACGGTGGCCCGGCGACCGTCGGGCGCAACCGTCCGATGCGCCTGGAGTCGTTGCAGTATGTCATCGGGGTAGGGCACTACCGCATGATGTTGAAGCTGTACGAGGAGCCCATTCGGCGCTATGCCAGCGAGTTGCAGCTCGACGTCGCGCGCGAGGGGGACACCTGGTGGACCGTCGCCCAGCGGCTCGGCATCCCGCTGTTGCAGTTACGGCTTTACAACCCCTACATCGGCATCCGTGAGATGCAGCCGGGAATGCTCATCGCTCACCCGGACGGACCGCGCGGCGACCTCTACCGCATCGAGGACGACGTCATCTATTACCGCAGTCGCCTGGGTGACAACTACTTCGGTGTCGGCTTCGCCTTCGACGTCAAGCTCGATGCGCTGCGCGACGAGAATCAGCTATGGCACCTGCAGACGCTGCCGCCGGGCATGGAGCTGCGCCTGCCCCTGTTCTGGGTGCCGCCGGAGGACGACGAGGACGACGAGCCCGAGGAGGAGCCCGAGGTCGTGCAACACACCGTGACGTCCGGCGAGACCATCGCCAGCATCCGCGCGCAGTACGACACTAGCGAGTGGCGCATCCTACGCGACAATTTTCTGTGGGACGAACAGCTGCCGCCCGCCGGCACGGTGCTCGACATCACCCTCAACCGCGTCGAGCCCGAGTTCACCTCGCACACCGTACGCCGCGGCGAGAACCTCACCATCATCGCCAATCGTTACGGCACGTCGGTCAGCGCGATTCAAGAGGCCAACAACATGGGCTCGCGCACGGTGATCCGCGTCGGCCAGCAGCTCCTCGTACCGCGCTCGCGCTGAGACCCTCCGCCTCCCGCGCGCCGAAAGCCTCCGCGGGCGTCCGTCGCCGCGCGCCCGCTATCCGTAGTGGCCGCTTTCCGAAGGCTCGACCTTACCGGCGAAGCTCCTGTAGGTGAACAGGAAATAGCCGGCCACCAGCAACATACCGGGGATCCACCACAGGAGCCCCACCGACAGGCCGTAGGCAGCGGTAGCGGCTTCGGTGACGGTGAGCGAGCGGCTGGTGTCGGGGCCGGCCGGCAGCACCCACGGAGAGAGGCCGAACACGACGCTGGTGAGCATTCCGAACAGGTAGGCGCAGGAGCCCAGGAAGGCACGCAGCTCGTCGCCGCGGGCGGCGAACCGGCGCATTGCAAGCAGGCCGGTAAGCGCGGCCAGTGGAAAGAACACCCCCCAAGGGCGTGCCGCGAAGCTCACGCCGATCTTGGGCTGTACCGCGAAGCTCACCAGCGACAGGAGCACGGTCGTTACCACGACCGGCCACCACAGGCTCCGCGCGATGGCCGCGGTGCGGCGGTTGACCTCACCGGCGGTCTTGAAGGCCGCCCACAGCGCGCCGTGCAGGGACAGTGCGAGCAGCGCCGTGACGCCGCTCAGCAACGTGTACCAGTCGATGATTCCGCGCTCCTCACCGAGGCGAAAATCGGTCCACAGGGGGGAGAAGAAGTATCCGTCGGCGCCGATCGGCACACCGCGTACGACATTGCCGAGGGCGACGCCGAAAAACAGCGCCAGCAATGCACTCGAGACGCTGAAGACCGCGTCCCAGGCGGACTTCCACAGCGGATCGTCGAGATGGCTGCGCAGCTCGATCGCCACACCACGCCCCATGAGCAGCCACAGCACCATGATCAAGGGCAGGTAGAAACCCGAGAATGACACCGCGTAGAGGCGCGGAAACGCGAAGTACAGCGTTCCGCCGGCTGCCAGCAGCCAGACCTCGTTGCCGTCCCACACCGGCCCGATGGAGCGCAGCAGGAGCCGGCGCTCTCCCGGATCGCGTCCGGCGAGCAGGTAGACGGCGCCGACCCCGAGGTCGAAGCCGTCGAAGATCACGTACATGGTGATCATCACCGCCACCAGACAGAACCAGACGGTCGGCAGCATCAGCCTTCCTCCGGGCCAAGAGAAATCTCACGCCCCATCAAAAAGACCCACAGGATGCTCAACAACGCGTACATACCGGCAAAGCCGATGAGCGTGAACAGCACGTTGCCGGCCGCCACCTGCTGAGAATGCCCCTGAGCAGTGCGCAGCAGACCGTAGACGACCCAGGGCTGTCGCCCGAGCTCGGCGGTCATCCACCCGGCGGTATTGGCGATGAACGGAAAGGGCAGGGCGGCCATGAGCGCCCAGAGAGTGGGGCGCGTGCTGAAGAGGGTGCCGCGCCACAGCTGCAAGGCGGCGATCGCCATGATCAGGATGAAGATGGTCCCCAGGCCGACCATTACGTGATAGGCGTAGTAGTGCAACGCGATGTTGTCGGGCCACTGGTCGCGCGGGAACTCGGTCAGGCCGTGAATCTCGGCGCGGAGATGCCGAAAGGTAAGGAACCCGAGCAGCTCGGGGATCTCGATGGCGTTGTCGAGCTCGAGGTTCTCGACGTCGGGCTGGCCGATGATCACCAACGCCGGGCCGTCCTCGGTATGGAACAGGCCCTCCATCGAGGCAAAGGCGACCGGCTTGTGGGTTGCCACCATGTAGGCTTGGCGATCACCGGTGGGGAACGCCACCAGCACGCTCGCCAGCGCGCCGATGGGTACCGCGAGGCGCAGCCAGGCGCACGCCTGCAGCGGCGCGCGACCGGCGAGCAGGTAGTAGGCCGCCACGGCGGCGACGAAGAAGGATGCGGTGACCACCGATCCCATCATCGTGTGGGCATACTGCCACGCCGCCCAGGGATTGAAGATGAGCGCCCAGTAGCTCGACAGCACCAGGTGGCCGTCGGGCTGGATGGTGTGGCCCACCGGGTGCTGCATCCAGGCGTTGGTGCAGACGATGAAGTACCCCGACAGCCAGGAGCCGGCGAACACGCCCAGCGAGGCCAGCCAGTGCAATCGGGGCGTTGTTCGGCTTTCGCCGAACAGCAGGACGCCGAGAAACGCCGACTCGAGAAAGAAGGCGAACACGCCCTCCATGGCGAGCGTCTGGCCGATCACGCCGCCGGCGGTGGCGGCGAAGCGCGCCCAGTTGGTGCC
>JASFRZ010000143.1:0-10538 GCA_050114655.1 Acidobacteriota bacterium | reverse complement strand
GGCCGCTCCGGCCGCGACGGCGGCGCGGGTGGCCGCCAGCGCTGCAGCACGGTGGCGGAGCTGCGCTCTTCGATACGTAGCGGCTCCACTTGCGCGCTCGGCAGCACAATGAAGAAGAGCAGGAAGTGGGCGACGAGTGCGCCGAAGGCGGCGACCTTGAGGTCGCGCCGGCTACCGGGCGCGGCGAGGTAGGTGGTCAGCGCACGCGATCCTTCGAGAGAAGCAGCGGCGCGCGTCGATTCGTTTGCGGGGAGCGACCGGTGCGACCGGCGCGGGCGCCGGATGCTGGCCTTGTGCATGGCAGGTGGATCTCGGGGATGTTCACCGCACGGGCGGCACCCACCCGCGGCAAGGCGTCACACGCCTCGAGCTTCGGCCGCCGGGCCGGGGCCACTGAGTGTTGAGACGCACGGTGGCGAGGAAAAGTCGGCGAATCCGAGCCCACGAATCGGCGCCGGCAGATCACGCATCGAGAAGCCGGTAGCCCGGTGGCGACGCTTTCCCGCTACATCCCCGCGACCAGCAGCCGGATGGTTCCGTCCTGCTTGTTGAGCAGGAAGATCTGCCCGTCCCGGCCGGTGCCGAAGCGCATGTCGGTGCGACGCGCCGGATCGCGCCCCTGCTCGATGTTCTTCTCCTGGATGACCTCGAGGAAGGTCTTCAGCTCGCCGCCATCGTTGAGCAGGACGCGGCGGATCGGCTCCTGGCCGCCCTGCGGGAGGTCGTCGGCGGAGACATGGAAGATCTCGCCGCTGACCAGGTCGCCGAACAAGATGCGGCTCTGAAGCTGCGGGATGGCGTCGGAGCGCACGACGATCACGCCGGTGGCGGCGGCGCGGCCGGGCATCAACGGATCGGTGTGATCGAACTCGACGATGGGGAAGGTCACGTCGGCGTCGCCGCGCTGGTTCGCCAGGCTGATCTCGCGCCGGCTGATGAACGCGAAGCTGCCCTCCCAGTCGTTCCAGCCCAGATTGGCGCCGCGCGTCACCGGGGAGATCTCCTCGACGATGTTCTGGCCGATGTCGGAGAAGAACATGTTGCCGTTGAGGGGGTCCCAGGCGATGCGCTGCGGGTTGCGCACACCGTAGGCGAAGATCTCGCCGAGCGTGGCGGGATCGTCGTCGGAGGCGAAGGGGTTGTCGGCGGGGATGCCGTAGGCGCCGTTGGCGGAGTCGTTGCCGAGCGGGTCGAGGCGCAGGATCTTGCCGTAGGGCAGCGACAGGTTCTGCGCCATGTTCATCGGGTCGCCGCCGCTGCCGCCGTCGGCGACACCGAGGTAGAGCAGGCCGAAATCGACGTCGCCGGGGGAGGCGAGGGGATTGAAGACCGCGTGGCCGCCGTTGTGGTTGCCGAACGGTTGCTCGATGCGAAACAGCTCGCGCGGGGCCCCGCCGTCGTAGGTCGCGGCGCTGGCGTCGCGCGCGGTCCACTCCAGCAGCACCGTGTCGTGCGCGTTCTGCCCGTCGCCCGGCGCGAAGTCCGGCTCGGGATCGGTGTTGCCGGTATCCGTCCAGGTGTAGAGCTTGCCGTACCCCGGCGCGCCGGCCTCGCCGAACTGCGGGTGCAGCGCAAAGCTCTGCATGCCGCGCTCGCGCCCGGAAGCTTCGACGTTGACGCTCCACTGCGGGTCGTTGATGTCGAGGTACGCGGTCACCGCGCCGCCGTCGTAGCCGACCGTGTAGATCGGGCCGCGCATGTCGTTGACGAACAGCCGGCCGGTGCCGGGCTCGTCGATCAGCAGCATCGGGCGGGCGGGCGCGCCGTCGATGTCCGGTAGCGAGGCGAACTCGCGGAAGCCGACCCCGATCACACCGTCGGTCTGTTCGACCGGGTCGGGGAAGGGATCGGTGGTGGTCTGGACGAGCGGCACTGCGGTGAGCAGCAGCGCGGCGAGGATCAGCAGTCGTGAACGTGTCGGCATCGGCTCCGGCTCCGGTTGCGTGGGGGTGAGGCCGGTGGTGACCTCAGGCGGCAGATCCTAGCAGGCGCTCCGGAGACCTTCACCGCGGAGCGAGGCCACGGCGTTGCAGCGCTCGTCGCGAACCGGGAAGTCCCGGGGCTCGACGGCCACTCGTCATCCGCTTGTGGCTGTCGAGTGCAACGCATACGATATATGCAACGTCTACGAGCGCGCCGCGTGTTTCTGTTGTGGTCCGGATGTCGATCGAAACGAGGATGTGACGCGACCATGAAGAGCTTGTCCTTTCGCATCTCGGAGCAGCTCGCGCGGCAGGTCGCTGAGCGCGCCGGAAGGTGGCCCGCCCGGAGCGACAGCGACACCTACCGGCAGGTCATCGAGGAATGGGTGCGCCTGCAGGATCACCCGGGGATACGCTTCGTCGACGGTCCGGCCGGCCGCCGGGCGGCGCTGGTCGGCGGGCCGGACATCTGGGAGATCATCGATATGGCGCGCGAGCTCGGCTTCGACGAGGCGGTGATCCTCGACGCCTATCCCTGGCTTACTGCCGACAACCTGCGCATCGCCCGGCGTTACTTCGACGCCTATCCGGACGAGATCGAGGCGCTGATCGAGGACAACCTGCAGGTCGCCGAGCAGCTCGAGCACGAGCTCGACCTCGTCGTGCGCGAGCGCGCCGGAGACGGATCTTCCGGCGATCGGGATCGTCGCCGTTCGTGAAGCTGTACCTCGACGAGATGATCAGCCCGCGGGTCGCCGAGGGCCTGCGCGCGCGCGGCCACGATGTCGTCGCCGCCGTCGAGCGCGACACGCTGGGCCGGTCCGACGCCCGCCAGCTCGCCGTGGCGATCGAGGAGCAGCGCGCCCTGGTCACCTTCGACGTGCGCGACTTCTCGATCATCGCGCGGGCGGCGGCATCGGCGCGCACCGAGCACTGGGGCATCATCCTGGTTCCGCGCGCACGCTTCGAGCGCGGCGAGATCGGGGCGCTGGTCAACGCGCTGGACGCGCTGCTCGGCAAGCTGTCGGGGCCTGGATCCCTGAAGAACCGGGCGATCTTCCTTGAACGTGCATGACGCACGTCGCAGGATGGGGCGCGCTCCCGTCGAAGAGGGAAAGACAGATGCACAGGCGCACGCATGCCGCGATGGTGATCCTTCTGCTCGCCGCTTGCGCGCCGCCCGGTGGCCCGAGCGCCGGTGCCGCCGGCACCTGGGTCGGCACGATCAGCACCGAGGGCGGCGTCACCACCGTGGTCAACGAGGCGGGATCGGTGTGGGGCGGTCCGGTAACGCTGGTCGAAGATCTGTCGATCGGCGTCGAGACCGGCGAGGAGCCCTACATGTTCGGCCCCATCGCCGGCCTGGCTGCCACCGACGAGCGCATCTATGTTGCCGACGACCTGGGCTTCCGGATCCGCGTCTACGACCACGATGGGCGGCACCTGTTCGACTTCGGTCGTGAGGGCGAGGGGCCGGGCGAGTTCGCCCACATCCAGGACGTCACGGTCGATCCCGACGGCCGGGTGTTCGTGCTCGGGCCGGCGCGCGTCACGGTATTCGATCTCGATGGGCAGTTGCTCGACACCTGGTCGTACCGCTCTCCCAGCAGCACGGTGATGACCACGGCGATCGACGGGACGCTCTACGTACCGGGCTACTGGGTCGAGGATGACCAGCCCGTCGTCGGCCTCGTCGCGGTGGCTCCCGACGGCACCGAGATCGGCCGCGTCACCGCCCTGGAGTACGACCCGATGCCGTGGTCGCTGGTCGCCCGCGCCGGGGGCCGCACGACGGGCGCGACGGTGCTGTACGCCCCGCGCACGGTGCTCGCAGTGCTGCCGTCTGGGGCGCTCGTACGGGGGATCAGCGAAGCCTATCGCTTCACCGTCCAGCGCGCCGACGGCACCTCGCTGATCATCGAGCGCGCCGGCGAGCTGCCCGCGGTGCCGCCGGAGCTCGCCGAGTGGTACACGATCCAGCGCACCGACGTCATGCGGCGCGTGCAGCCCGACTGGCAGTGGACCGTCAACCCGGTCCCTGCGCACAAGCCGGCGTTCACCGGCTTCGCCGGCGATCGCAACGGCCGCATCTGGGTCACCCGCGCGCTCGGCACCGAGACGATCACCGACTGCGATCCCGATCCTCTGGGCGTCGAAGGTCGCCGCGCGATCTCCTGCTGGCGGGACGTCGTCGGGCTCGACGTCTTCGAGGAGCGGACCGGCCGCCTCCTCGGTCAGATCGAGCCACCCCACGCGCTGTCCCACCCGGTATTTCTCGAAGACGCCATTCTCACGGCATACGAGGACGAAGCCGGGACAATCATGGTGAAGCGCTATCGGCTGCAAATGCCGGGTGAGGCCCGGTGATCCGAGCGCCGGGGGCAGCAGAATCCGCAGATGTTCTCGCCCGCGCCGGCGCTCAGCCGATCGTGACGTAGCGCTTCTGCGCCCGCGCCCGCGCCTTGGCCGCCTCGACCTCGCGGTCCTTGGCCGGCGCCGCGGTGACCAGCTCGTCGAGCAGCCGGTGCACGATCGCCGAGACGTCGTCGACCGCGCGATCGAAGGCCGCCTCGTTGGTCTGCGACGGCCTGGTGAAGCCGCTCACCTTGCGCACGAACTGCAGCGCCGAGGCGCGGATCTCCTCGTCGGTGGCGGGGGGCTCGAAGTTGAACAGCGGTCGGATGTTGCGGCACATGGTCGTCTCCTCGAGAGCAGCGCTAGAGACGCACACTCTAACGCAGCGGCGGGGGGGCACCTTGCGTATACTGTTACACTTTTATATATATCGTAATCATATCGATATACACTCGATCGAAATGAGCCGACAGGCTCGATCGAGAGGATCCGGCGGGGAGAGCCGGGCCCTCAGAAAGGAAGCTCCGATGACGCCGCCACGCACCCCCGCGACCGACGACCCGACGCCGCTGAGCCTGCCGTGGATCTACATCCTGCTCGCCCTCGCCGACGGGGCGCGGCACGGCTACGGCATCATGCGCGAGGTCGAGGAGCGCACCGACGGCGAGGTGACGATCTGGCCGGCGACGCTCTACGGCGCGATCAAGCGGATGCTGGCGGCCGGCCTCATCGAGGAATCGCCCGACCGCCCGGACGAAGGCGACGACCAGCGTCGCAACTATTACCGCCTCACCGAAGCCGGACGTGAGGTACTGACCGTCGAGACCGGCCGGCTTGCCCGGCTGCTGCGCATCGCCGAGGAAAAGCAGGTCGCCGGAGAGCCCTCGTGATCCGCCTCGCCGTCGGCTGGTACGGGATCCTGCTGTGGGCGCTGCCGCCGCAGCACCGGCGTCGCTTCGGCGCCGACATGCTGGCGGCGTTCGAGGGCGCCTGCCGTGACGCCCGCGCACGGCAGGGGTGGCGCGGCGTCGCGCGCACGACCTGGTGTGCGACGACCGACCTCGCCGGCCAGCTCCCCGGCGAGTGGTCTGAAGCGCTACGCCGTCGTCCCGCGGCGGTACCCCAAGCCGACCCTTCATCACCGCGCTCGTCCTTCCTCCCCGGGCAGCGTTCACTTCGGCTCCCCGCTCGAGGACGAACGACCATGCTCGATCAGATCTCACGCGACCTTCGTCACGCCGTGCGCGCTCTGCGCCACAGCCCGGGCTACGCCGCCGTCGTCATCGCCACGCTGGCGGTGGGGATCGGCGCCAGCACGGCGATCTACTCGGTGGTGCAGGCGGTGATGCTGGCGCCGTTGCCGTACCCGCAAGCGGAGCGCATCGTCAACATCGGCGAGGTGTCTCCCGAGATCGACATCCTGCCGGTGTGGGTGTCGGTGCCCAACTGGGCCGACTACCGCGACCAGCTGGATGCGCTCGAGCACTTGAGCCTGTTCCGTGGCCGCAGCATGTCGGTGACCGAGGGCGACGATCCGATCTACGTCGTCGGCGCGTTCGTCAGCGCCGACTTCTTCCGCGTTTTCGGCGCACAGCCGTTGCGTGGGCGCACTTTCACCGCGCAGGAGGTCGTTCCGTCGCCGCCCGACGTCGTCGTGCTCGGCGATGAGCTTTGGCAACAGCGCTTCGCTGGCGACGAGGGGATCGTCGGCCGGACGGTGGAGATCGACGGCGTGCCGCGCACCGTGATCGGCATCATGCCGGCGGGGTTCGATGCGCCCGGAGAGTGGATCAGCCCCGGGGTGCACGTCGAGCTTTGGCTGCCGTTTCCACTAGATGTCCCGTCGGAGGGACGGATCAACCGCTCGTACAACGCCGTCGGACGGCTGCGCGACGGCGTCACCATCGCGCAGGCGCGCGAGCAGCTCGATACCGTGTTCGCCCGTCTGCGCGAGGCCTACCCGGAGGCCAACCGCAACTGGAACGCGGTGTTGCTGCGCTGGCGTGATCAGGTGGTCGGCGACCTCAGCGCGGCGATGAGCTTGCTGTGGGCCGCGGTCACGCTGGTGCTGGTGGTCGCCTGCGCCAACGTTGCCAGCCTGCTGTTCGCGCGCCTGTTGCGGCGGCGCCACGAGATCGCCGTGCGCAAGGCGATGGGGGCGAGCACCGCTCGCCTGCTGCAGGGCATCGTTGCCGAGGCAGGCCTGCTCGCCCTGCTCGGCGGCGCGCTCGGCGTCGCGCTGGCGAGCGGCCTGTTGCGCGCCATGCTGCGCTTCGAGCCCGGCCGGTTGCCGCTCACCGACCGCATCCACATCGACGGCGGCGTGCTGCTGGTGGCCCTCGCCACCAGCATCGTCGCCGGCCTCGCCTTCGGCCTGGTGCCGGGCTGGTTCGCCACCCGGCGCCGCGTTGCGGCGCAGGTCAAGGACGGCGGCGGTCGCACGACGACCGGCCGCAGCATGCTGTGGACGGTGATGGTGGGCGCGCAGCTCGCCTTCGCGTTCGTCGTCGCCATCTCCGCGGCGCTGGTGGGACGCAGCTTTGCCCACCTCACCGCGGTACCGGCGGGGATCGAGGCCGATCACCTGATGACCGCCACGGTGGCGTTGTCGTGGAATCGCGTAACCACATTCGAGGACCGCTCGCGCTTCATCCGCGACGTGCTCGATCGCGTCGAGCAGATCCCCGGCGTGGAGTCGGCGGCGGAGATCAACTCGCTGCCGTTTTCCGGCTCCAACCAGTGGAGCGCGGTGTGGCTCGACGGCACCCCGGCCGACGATCCGACGCGCCAGCCGGTGGCGGCGTACCGCAACGTCAGCCTCGGCTACCTCGACACCATGGGCATCCCACTGCTGCGTGGCCGCTGGCTGACCGCGGCCGACATGCAGGATCCCGCGGTGGTGGTGATCAACCAGGCGTTCGCCGACAACTACTGGCCGGATGTCGATCCGCTCGGCCGGGTGATCGCCATCGACAACGGCGACACCACCCTGCGGGTGGCGGGCATCGTCGGCGACGTGCGCCACTTCGGCCTCGATTCCGAGGCGCGCCCGGAGATCTACCTGCCGTACACGCGCGACGAGCTGACCAGCAAGACGTTCGTCGTGCGTAGCGAGATAGAGCCTGCGGCGCTCGGCCCGCGGCTGCGCCAGGCGATCGTCGCGGTCGATCCCGACCAGCCGCTGCGCGACCTGCTCAGCATGAACGAGGTTATCGCCGAGACCACCGCCGGGCCGCGCTTCAACGCGCTGATGATGGGCCTTGCCGCCGCGGTCGCGCTGGCGCTCGCGGCGCTCGGCCTGTTCGGCACGATGTCGTACATGGTCGCCGAGCGCACTCGTGAGCTCGGCATCCGCCTGGCGCTGGGCGGCTCGCGCGGTCGTGTCGTAGGCCACGTGCTCGGCCAGGGCGCCCGGCTCGCGGCGGTCGGCCTGGCGGTCGGTTTGTTGCTCGCCCTCGCCGCCGGTCGTCTCGTGCAGGGGTTGCTGTTCGATATCCCGGCCACCGACCCGATCTCGTACGTGGTGGTGAGCGCGACGTTCGCGCTCGCCGCGCTCGCTGCCAGCTGGTTGCCCGCGCGCCGTGCAAGCAGGGTCGATCCGGTGGTGGTGCTGGGCGAGCGCTGAGCTAAGGCCGTTTCGCAGGCGGTTTCGCCGCCCAAGGCGAGACAGAATTCCCGTGCGCCGCCGGCCCGGTGCGGAACTACGGACGCGGCGCGCCCCCTTGAACCGACCGCGACATCCGTCACAGTATGGGCGGGCTCCCAAACACCGCCGCAGGGCGGGGAAGTGTCGCATCGATGAACGAGGAGCGCATCGGCCCGTTCCGTCCGTTTCTTCGCCTGGCGCTCACGGTCGCGGCGATCGCCGTGCTCGCTGTGGCGTGCTCGTCGGCACCGGATGAAGAGACTGCGGCTGCCGACGAATGGGTCGGCACGATCACCGCCGAAGGCAACGTCACCACCGTCGTCAACGAGTCCGGCTCGGTGTGGGGCGGAGACGTGAGCCTCATCGAGGCGACCTCGATCGGCGTCGAATCGGGCGAAGACGAGTACATGCTCGGTGCGCCGGAGGGCGTGTGGGCAACCGACGATCGCATCTACGTGCTCGACAGCCAGGTCCCCGTGCTGCGCGTCTACGACCACACCGGTACCCATGTCATGGACATCGGCCGCGAGGGGCAGGGCCCCGGTGAGTTCACCTTTCCGAGCGGCGTCGCGGTCACCGACGCGGGCGACATCCTGGTGGTCGAGAACAGCCTGCAGGTGGACGTGTTCGCGCCCGACGGCACTCCCAAGGACACCTGGAACAGCGGCAGCCCGATGCAGGTTTACATGCCGCAGATGATCATCCTCGGCTTCGACAACCAAGTCTGGGTGCCGTACATCCAGCGCGATCCGGTGCGCTTCGGCCACGCGCAACTGGACGAAGAGGGTATGGCCGGCGAGACCACTTTTCCGCCCGAGCTCGAGTGGGATCAGCAGTGCGTGACCTATACCCGCCGCGGCAACCAGCAGAGGTACTGCGGCATCCCGTTCTGGCCATCGCCGGCCAACGCGCTGATGCTCGATGGCTCGTGGGTGGTCGGTGTCAGCAGCGACTACGCCTTCGAAATCCACCGCACCGACGGCACGCTGCTGCGCGTGCAGCGCTACTGGGAGCCGGTCCCGGTGACCGCCGAGGAAGCCGCATATCGCAAGCAACAGACCACCGAGCTGGTGCGTGAGCGCATGGGCGCAGGGCCCGACTGGACCTGGAACGGCCCCGAGATCCCCGACCACAAGCCGGCCTACGTGCAGCTCTTTCCCGACCGCAACGGCCGTATCTGGGTGCTGCGCGAGCAGCGCTCGGAACTGACCACCGAGTGCTCCGAGGATCAGCCCGAGTGCTGGCTGCCGCAGGGCTACTGGCTCGACGCCTTCGATATCGACGGCCGCTTCCTCGGCTCGGTGACGCTCACGCAACGGCCGAACTCGACCTTCATCGACGGCAGCACGATCCTGAGTTCCGAGATGGACGCGACTGGGACGTTCGTGGTGAAGAAGTATCGTGTCGTACTGCCCGGGGGCGCGAGGTCATGATCGGCGGCTGTGGAGCCGCGGGCGCCACGGGCGGCGCCGCGGCGGCGACGCCTGCGATGATGTCGCAGGGAGGGGATTGATGAGACACCGCGAGCGCCGTAGCAGGTTGATCCTCGGTTGCCTGCTGGGGGCGCTCGTCGCATGTGGCGGCGGGGAGAGCGTCGACGACGCCGCCGGCTGGTCCGGCACCGTTTCGACCGAAGGCGACGTCACCACCGTCGCCAACGGGTCGGGCTCGGTATGGGGTGGCGAGGCGCAGCTCGTCGAGGAGATGTCGATCGGCGTCGACGTCGGCGAGGACGAGTACATGCTCGGTGGTATCGGGAGCCTCTACGCCACCGCGGATCGGCTGTACGTGACCGACGGGCAGGAGCCTGCTGTGCGGGTGTACGACACCGAGGGTCGCTTCATCCGCAACATTGGCAGCGGTCCGGGGCAGGGCCCCGGCGAGTACGAGCTGCCCATTCTGGTGAAGGGCGCCGCCGACGGCACGATCTTCGTCTACGACGCCCGGGTTCGCCGCGTCACCGGCTACGACGCCGAGGGTACGATGCTCGATACCTGGACGCCCACCCGGCCCTCCTGCTGCGCCTGGCGCATGGCGGTCTCGCCCGACGGCACGCTGTGGATGCCGGTCGAGCAGCCGATGTTCGAATCGCCGACCGGAGAAGAACGCTACGGCGCGCAGGCCTACCGGCTGGGCGAGGGCAAGGTCGGCGAGGTGCGCTGGAATCCCCAGATCGACTACCCACGCCGCACCTTCGAGATCCACGGCATCACGATGTTGGTGCCGTACAGCCCCGGCTATTCCTGGTCGCTGTCGGGTGACGGCGGCCTGACGGTGGGGACCTCCGACCGCTACCGCTTCGAGGTGCGCCGCATCGACGGCTCGACGCTGATCGTCGAGCGTGATGCGGAGCCCGCTCCGGTTGATCCCGCCGAGGCCGAGTGGCGCCGCGCCTGGACGCTGAAGAACATGCGCACCAACATCGAGCCGGACTTCAGCGTCGAGCTCGACATCCCGGACCACAAGCCGGCCTTCGGCGGCTTCGCGCCCGGCGCCGACGGCGGCACCTGGGTCGAGCGGCGCGGCGCCAGCCGGCACCTCGACGGCAATTGTGTCGACGACCCGACCACCACCGACCTGGCGACCTCGCGCGACAACTCCTGCTGGGAGTCCGA
>JASFRZ010000142.1:0-10650 GCA_050114655.1 Acidobacteriota bacterium | reverse complement strand
ACCCTGCCCGAGAAGAAGAGCTGGCCGAGCTGCACCCACGGCGGCACGCTGCACGCGCTGATGCGCAAGATGGGCGAGCCGGAAATGAAGCAGGACCGCTTGCACTGGCTCGACGACGATCTCGAGGTCGCCGAGGAGGGCGAGGTGCTGCTGTTCGTCGGCTGCGCCCCCTACTACAGCGCCTACTTCCAGTACCTTGACGCCGACATCCTCGACAGCACCCGCAGCGCCATCAAGATCCTCAACCACGTCGGCATCAAGCCGGTACTTTTGAGTGACGAGCGTTGCTGCGGTCACGACCTGTTGTGGGTGGGCGACAACGACAACTATCGGAAGCTCGGGACCCTCAACGTCGAGGCGATCACGGCGAGCGGCGCGAAGAAGGTGGTCACCACCTGCGCCGAGTGCTACCGCACCCTCAAGCTCGATTACCCGCGCGATTTCGGCCGGCAATCGTGGAGCGTGCAGCACATCTCGGAATTCATCGCCGAGAAGGTCGATGCCGGCGAGATCGCGTTCAACGGCTCGGGCACCAAGGGAACCGTGACCTACCAGGACCCCTGCCGCCTCGGACGCCACTCCGGCGTCTACGACGAGCCGCGCACGGTGCTCGACAACATCCCTGACGTCGAGCTCGTCGAGATGGAGAGGAACCGCGAAGGATCACTGTGCTGCGGTACCAGTTCCTGGATCAACTGCGACATCACGTCGAAGCAGATCCAGGCGGCGCGTCTCACCAGCGCCAAGAAGACGGGCGCACAGACGCTCGTCACCAGCTGTCCGAAATGTCGAATTCACTTCAAGTGTGCACTGCAAGACGGCTTGCTCGCCAAAACCGCGGCGATCGAGATCAAGGATCTCGCCGTCGTCGCCGCTGAAGCACTGCAGGAGGGATGAGAATGGCCGACACATCCTCGAACGGCGAGGTCCGCATCGGCGTCTACGTATGCCATTGCGGGCTCAACATCGCGGGTACTGTCGATTGCCCGACGGTGGCCGAGTTCGCCGGCACATTGGACGGCGTGGTGCTGTCCGTGAGCAACAAGTACATGTGTGCGGAACCCGGCCAGCAAATGGTCAAGGACGACATCAAGACCCACAACCTGAATCGCGTGGTCATCGCGTCATGCTCCCCGCGGCTGCACGAACCGACGTTCCGTGCCGCATGCGAGGAGGCGGGGCTCAACCCCTACCTCATGGAGATGGCCAACCTGCGCGAACAGTGCAGCTGGGTGCACATGAACGAGCCCGAGGCGGCCACCGCAAAGGCGCGCGACCTGGTCGCGATGGCGGTGGCGCGCGCGCGGCTGCTCAAGCCCCAGGAAGAGAAGGAAATTCCGATCACCCGGGAGGCGCTGATCATCGGTGGCGGCGTCGCCGGAATTCAGTCGGCGCTCGATCTGGCCGACGCGGGATACAAAGTCCATCTGGTCGAGAAGCAACCGTCGATCGGCGGCATCATGGCGCAGATCGACAAGACTTACCCGACCATGGACTGCAGCATATGAATTCTCGGCCCTAAAATGGCGGATGCCGGTCGGCATCCAAACATCGAGCTTTACACGAATTCGACGGTTGAAGAGGTCACGGGCTACGTGGGCAACTTCCGCGCCCGGATCCACAAACGCTCCCGCTTTGTCATCGAGGGAGACTGCACCGCGTGCGGCGACTGTGTCGACGTATGCCCGGTGGTCGTGCCCAGCGAGTTCGAAGTCGGCCTCGGCTCGCGCCGCGCGATCTACCAGCCTTTTCCGCAGGCGGTTCCGTCGGCTTTCCTCATCGACATGGACAACTGCCTGGGCACCAACCCCATCGCCTGCGGCAAGTGCGCCGAGGTGTGCGAAAAGGGGTGCATCGACTACGACATGAAGGACGAGGACTTCGATGTCGAGGTCGGCACCGTGGTCGTCGCCACCGGCATGGAGGTCTACGACCCCACCGAGCTCGACGAGTTCGGCTACACCCGGCACCAGAACGTCATCACCAGCCTCGAGTTCGAGCGGCTGATCAACGCCGGCGGGCCTACCGAGGGACATCTGATCCGGCCCACTGACCACAAGCAGCCCAAGACCATCGCGTTCATCCAGTGCGTCGGCTCGCGCACCACCAACGGTCGCGGCAACCCGTACTGCAGCAACATCTGCTGCATGAACACGGTGAAGGATTCGCTGCTGATCAAGGACCACTATCCCGACGTCGACGTGAAGGTCTTCTACATGGACATTCGCGCTTTCGGCAAGGGATTCGAGGACCTCTACCGGATGAGCAAGTCCCGCGGGACGAAGTACATCCGCGGCATCCCGGGCGAGATCGAGGAGCTCGACAGCGGCAGCCTGCTGCTGCACGTCGAGGACACCCTTTCGGGCGAGCTGCAGGAGCACGAAGTGGACATGGTGGTGCTCGCCGTCGGCACGGTGCCGCGGCGCGACAACAAGCTGGTCAAGCAGCTCCTCACCCTGTCGACCACCTCGGACGGCTTCTTCATGGAGGCCCACCCGAAGCTGCAGCCGGTCGACGCGCCCACCCGCGGCGTGTTCTTCGCCGGCTGCGCGGAGTTCCCCAAGGACGTCAAGGACTCGGTCACCCAGGCCGGCGCGGCGGCGGCGCGGGCCAACATCCTGATGGCCAAGGGGATGATCCACAACGAGGCGATCAACGCCTGGGTCGACGAGGAGGCGTGCAGCGCCTGCGGTTTGTGCGGCGACGTGTGTCCGTACCACGCCATCGAGGTCGACAAGGTCAACAAGATCAAGGCGCGGGTCATCGAAGCGTCGTGCGCCGGCTGCGGAACCTGTGCCGCCGAGTGCCCGATCCAGGCGATCAGTATGCGCCACTTCGAAGACCAGTCGATCTACGCGCAGATCGACGCCATCCTGGCGGACAACCCGCAGGACAAGATCGTCGCTTTCGCCTGTAACTGGTGCTCCTACGCCGGCGGTGACGGCGCCGGTACGGCGCGCTTGCAATACCCGCCCAATGTGCGGCTGGTACGCACCATGTGCTCCGGCCGCGTCGATCAGAAGTTCATCCTGTACGCCTTCGAAAGGGGCGCGCCCCTGGTGCTGGTGTCGGGATGCCATTTCGCCGACTGCCACTACATCGACGCCAACCGCTGGACCCAGCGTCGCGTCGAGCGCCTGTGGAACCGGCTGGAAAAGAAGGACATCCGTCCGGAGCGACTGCAGCTCGAGTGGATCTCCGCCGCCGAGGGCCAGAAGTTCGCCCGCGTCATGAAGGAGATCGAGGAGATGCGCGCCCAGGTAACTCCGGAGGAGGTCACTTACACAATGGAGGCGCTGGCCCCTCATGCCTAAGAAAGAGAACGACTTCAAGTGTCTGCGGTGCGGCCACGAGCTCGTCGGTCTCTACGACCTCAATGAGCCCGAGGAGCGCACCTGCCCGAACTGCGGCAGCAACAGCCTGCGGCCGCTTCCCGCGAAGAAGAAGAAAGCTGCGGCGGCCTGATCATGGCGACCCCGATAGTCACGCCCCGTGTCAGTGAGATCCGCACCATTCTGGATCGACAGCATGACGGCGCCTCGTCGCTGCTGGCGGTGATGGAGGACATCCAGGAGCACTACCGTTACCTGCCGCGTGAAGCGCTGATCATGGTGAGTGAGCGCCTGCCGGTGCCGTTGTCTCAGGTGTACAGCGTCGCCACCTTCTACAACGCCTTCAGCCTGCAGCCGCAGGGCCGCCACCGCTGCCAGGTTTGCACCGGAACCGCATGCCATGTGCGGGGAGCCATGCAGGTTCTCGACCGCCTGGAGACCAAGCTCGGCATCACGGCGGGAGAGACGAGCGAAGACCTCGAATACACCCTCGATACGGTCAACTGCCTCGGCGCCTGCGCCCTCGGCCCCATCGTGGTTGCCGACAGTGCCTACGAAGGGCTGATGACCTCGGCAAAGGTGGACAAGCTGCTCAAACGCATCCGCCGTGAGGACGCCGAGCGCGAGGCGCTGCAATGAACCGGCTGACGGGCGTTTCCGAGCTCGAGGAGTGGCGCCGGGTAATCGTCGACGGCATCGATCCCGAGCGTCCGTGCCTGCGGGTCTGCGACGGCACCGGCTGCCGCGCGCTCGGCTCGCAGAAGCTGTTGGCCGCGCTGCGCGAATCGCTGAACGGTGACGGCGAGCGCGTCGACATCGTCGCCACCGGCTGCCCGGGGTTCTGCGAGCAGGGCCCGCTGGTCTCGGTCGATCCGCAGCAGATCGCCTACATGAAGGTGTCCCCCGACGACGCCGAGGCGATCGTCAACGAGACCCTCGGCAAGGGCACGGTCATCGACAAGCTGCTGTACATCGACCCGGTCAGCCAGAAGGCCCTGGCGCACGAGCCCGAGCTGCCTTTCTACAGCCGCCAGACGCGGCGCGTCACTGCGCTCAGCGGACAGATCGATCCCTGCCGCATCGAGGACTACGTCGCCAAGGGCGGCTACGCTGCGCTCGCCAAGGCGCTCAGTGAGTTGACCCCGGAGGGAATCATCGACGAGGTCACGCGCTCCGGCCTGCGCGGCCGCGGCGGCGCAGGCTTCCCCACCGGCGTCAAGTGGAAGTTCTGCCGCGAGTCACCCGGCGAGGTGAAATACGTCATCTGCAACGCCGACGAGGGCGATCCGGGTGCGTTCATGGACCGCAGCCTGCTGGAGGCGAACCCGCACAGTGTGATCGAGGGGATGATCATCGGCGCGCGCGCGATGGGTGCCACCAAAGGATTCATCTATGCCCGCAGCGAGTACCCGCTCGCCGTCGAGCACCTCGAGCTCGCGCTGCAACAGGCGCGCGACCACGGTCTGCTGGGCGACGACATCCTCGGATCGGGCTTCGATTTCGACATCGAGATGCGCCTCGGCGCGGGCGCCTTCGTGTGCGGCGAGGAGACCGCGCTGATGGCCTCGATCGAGGGCAAGCCGGGCGAGCCGCGGCCGCGGCCCCCCTTTCCCGCTCAGAAAGGACTGTGGGGCAAGCCTTCGAACATCAACAACGTCAAGAGCTGGGCGTCGGTCACGCTGATTATCCGCAACGGCGCGGAGTGGTTTGCCGACGTGGGCACCGAGAAGAGCTCCGGCACGGCGATCTTCTCGATGGTCGGCAAGATCAACAACACCGGCCTGGTCGAGGTGCCGATGGGCGTCAGCCTGCGCGAGCTGATCTACGACGTCGGCGGCGGCATACCCAACGGCAAGGAGTTCAAGGCGGTACAGATCGGCGGCCCCTCGGGCGGCTGCATTCCGGCCGAGCATCTCGACGCGGCGATCGACTACGACTCGCTCGCCAAGCTCGGCGCGATCATGGGCTCCGGCGGTCTGGTGGTCACCGACGAAGACACCTGTATGGTCGACCTGGCGCGTTTCTTCATGAATTTCGTGCAGGAGGAATCGTGCGGCCAGTGCCTGCCGTGTCGCTGGGGCTCACAGGTGATGCTCGACATGTTGACGCGCATCTGCGACGGCGGCGGCGAGGACGGCGACCTCGAGACCCTCGAGGAGCTCGCCAAGATGGTCAAGGTAAGCTCGCTGTGCGGCCTCGGGCAGACCGCTCCCAACCCGGTCCTGTCCACCCTGCGTTATTTCCGCGACGAGTACGAGGCGCACGTCTATGAGAAGCGCTGCCCGGCGAAGATCTGTCGCGGCCTGATTACCTATTCGGTCGATGAAGAGGTGTGCACCGGTTGCATGGTGTGCGCGCGCAATTGCCCCGCCGACGCGATCACCGGCGAGAAGCAAAAGGTCCACGTCATCGACCCGGAGCTGTGTACCCGCTGCGGCATGTGCCTGCAGGTATGCAAGTTCGACGGCATAAAGGTGGCCTGATGATCCGACTCGCAATCGACGGCAAGAAGGTCAAGGTCGAGCCGGGCCGCACGCTTCTGGAAGCGGCGCGCGAGAACGGCATCCACATCCCGACGCTGTGCTACCACGAGGCGCTCAAGCCCTTCGGCGGTTGCCGTATGTGCGTCGTCGAGGTATCGACGCCCCGCGGCCCGCGGGTGGTGGCGGCGTGCACCCATCCGGCCGAGGAGAACGCCGAGGTCGTCACCGACTCCGACAATGTGCTGAAGCTGCGGCGGACCGCCGCGCAGCTGCTGCTGGCGCGCGCCGGGGACGTTCCCTATATCCGCCAGCTCGCCGACAGCGTCGGCGTGAGCAGCACACCGTTCACGCTGTCCAGCGACGCCTGCGTGCTGTGCGCCCGCTGCGTGCGCGCGTGCCGCGAGATCGTCGGCGTGGGCGCCATCAGCATGGCGCACCGGGGCTCGGAGCGCACCGTGTCGTCGCCGTTTCGTATTTCCTCGGCGGACTGCATCGAGTGCGCCACCTGCGTGTTCGTCTGCCCTACCGGCGCGATCACCTTGAGCGATATCACCGACCGCGACCGAACCGTTCACCAGTGGTCGTCCGAATTCGTCCGTGGCTCCTGCAGGCTGTGCGAGTACCACGCCGACGAGTGGCTGGAGGCCAAGGAAAAGGAGCTCCCGGTCCATGTCAACTGATCGGTCGTTCGTTCCGCCCGGCGAGCCCCAGCCGCTGTTGCCCACCGCCCACCAGCCGCGCACCGGGGTGTTCATCTGCGAGTGCGGCGGCAAGATCTCCAGCATCCTCGACGTCGACGAGCTGACCCGCGCCGCCGCCAACCGGCCGGAGGTCGACTTCGCCGAGCATGCCCCCTTCTGGTGCTCGCAGGCCGGACGCGACCGCATGCAGGAGGCGGTTCGCGGCAAGCGGCTCGACCGCGTCGTCGTGGCCGGTTGCAGCGCGCGCACTCATCGCAAGATGTTCCGTGATGCGACCCGCGGGGCCGGCATGAACCCCGAGCTCCTGGGCATGGTCAACATCCGCGAGGGCTGCGCCTGGCCGCACCGCGCTGCCCCCGAGAAGGCCAACGGCCGGGCACGTGACCAGATCGCCATGGAGGTGGCGCACATCGACGCGCTGACGCCCGGCGTGCCGGTGGAGGCACGGATCAACCCCGCAGCGCTGGTCATCGGCGGCGGGGTCGCCGGCATGACGGCCGCCCTCGAGCTCGCCGACGGCGACATTCCGGTAACCCTGCTCGAACGGTCCGCGTCGCTCGGCGGCTCGCCATCCGAGGCTGCCGGCGATATCACCGCAGAGCTCATCGCCGCGGTCGAAGCCCACCCCGGGGTCCGTGTGCAGCTCGACGCCAGCGTCACCGCGATGGACGGCTCGGTGGGTGGATACCGGGTGTCGTTCGGCAGCGGCGACGGCGCGGAGTGGATGACTGCGGGTCCGTTCGGCGCCGTGGTGGTGGCTACCGGCGCTCCCGATGAAGACACCGACCGTCTCGCCACCCTGCTGCGGCTGCCGCGGGACACCCGCGGTCACCTGTCGGAGCTGCGCGTGCGCCTACGGCCCGTACGCTACCTCGAGCGCGGCATCTACGTGTGCGGCGGGGTGCACCATCCCTGCGACCCCGCGATGGCGCAGTTTCAGGCGTTCAGCGCCGCCTCGCGCGCGCTGCGCCACCTGCGCACCGGCAGCAGGACGCTCACCGGCCCGCGGGCACAAGTCGACGCGGAGCGTTGCACCGGTTGTAACGACTGCGCGCGCTCGTGTCCGTTCTTCGCCATCACCATGCTGGAACGCCCCCTACCCGCGCGGGGCTACGGCAGCACGCCCAACGGCGCGGTCAGCCTGGCATCGATCGATCCGCTGCTGTGTACCGGTTGCGGCAACTGCGTCTCGGTGTGCCCGGTCGATGCGGCGAGCCTGAGCGGCTGGAGCGACGCCCAGCTATCAGCGCAGATGCAGGTTGCGCTCGACGGCGGCACGGCGCCCCGCATCCTGGTGCTCGCCTGTGAATGGAGCGGGCACGCGGCAGCCGAGCTTGCCGGCGCAGAGATGCGCTCCTATCCCGCCGAGGTCCGCATGGTACGGCTCGACTGCAGTGGACGCCTGGAGTCCGGGCTGATCTTCGATGCCTTCGAGATGGGCGCGGACGGCGTTCTGGTGCTCGGTTGCGCCCCCAGGTTGTGTCACTACGAGCGCGGCAACGAGCGCGCTACCGCCGCATTCCTGCAGGCCGAAGAGCTCACCCGCCTGATGGGCGTGGACTCGCGCCGGCTCCGTCTCGCCTGGGCACCACCGGACGACGGCGAGGCCTTCGCCGAGCTGGTGACCGAGTTCGCCGAAGGGGCACTCGCGGCGACCCGCGAGGAGGCGACCGCGGTCGCGGTGACCTGACCCCCGGTAGCCGTTGAACGGCATCGCGCCGGAGAGCGGCCCGTCATGGCCTCCCCGGCGCTTTTCTCTCCCCGCAGGCCGGCTTCAGAAGTCGAAGGCCAGCCCGCTGGAAATCCGGAAATGGGTCTGCGCGTCGTTGCCGTAGCCGGTGATCAGCAGGTCGGGCTGCACTACCCGCCAGACCACACGGTCGTTCAGGCGCGCGTCGAAGTGCACGCCGAACAGCAGCGCGAACACCGTGTCGCCGAAGCCGACATCGAAGGCTCGGAGACCTAGTCCGTAACCGGGGTTGCCGGCCAGGATACCGGGGTCGAAGCTGATGTCGGCGCTGCCGTGCGCGATGCCGGCCATCGCCTCGGCTCCCAAGCGGAAGCGGTCGCTTCGAACGAGGCGGAAGCGTGGGCCGAACAGCGCGGTCCACTGCGAGAAGGTCACCTCCGGCAGCGGGAAGATCGCGATCACCGGCAGGTCGAGATCGCCGCGCTGGTAACCCAGCTCGCCGCCGACGCCGAGCCAGTCGTTGATGAAGAACGTCGCGCCGGCGTTGAACCCGGGCCCGCTGACATCGTTGTTGAAGCCGCTGCCGCCGACGTCCGCAAACAGGTAGGAGAAGTTGCCGAACGCCTCGAAGCGACGCTCCTCCTGCGCCGCCGCGAGGCGCGGCAGCGCCAGCGTCAGGATGAACGCCGCCACCAACCACGTCCGCTTGATCATGAGCCCTCCACCACGGCAGCCCATACCACGGGCCGACCGGATCCACGGGAAAAACCAGGGGACGCGCCTATCAAGACGTCACGGTGTGATTATCGCGCATCATGGAGGGCGACGCACGGCGCGGCAAGCAGGTCCCGGGCGCCGCAAGCGCCGTGCCCCTACCGAGAAAGGCATCAAACGGAGTGGTTTCGGCTCATCGCCCGCGGGGTCACAATAAGATCATGGCGGATCCGCACCAACATCCTTTGCCACCGCACCATCGTGACCTGGTGCACATCATCGAGACGATGAACTGCGGTCTGTCGGCTTCCGATCTCGACGGCAACCTGCGCTACGCGAACCCGCGGCTGCTGACCTGGCTGCGCTACAGCTGGGACGAGGTCATCGGCCGACCCGCCACCGAGCTGGGGGTTCCCGAGCACGCCGACCTGATGCGCAGCGAGATGCGCTCGGTGCACAGCGGCGACCTACGCGTCCGACTGATGGTGGCGCGGCGCAAGGACTCGACGACGTTCCCGGCGCTGGTGATCCCGCAGCGTCTGCTCGGCGAGGACGGCGAGCTGCAGGGGACCTTCTCGATCATCATCGACCTGGGTGCCGTGCAGACTGCCAAGCGCGTCGGGCTCGACAACGAGTCCCCGCTGGTCACCAGTGCGATGCTGGAGATCGTCCACCAGCTCGACACGCTGCGCCAGGCATCCGGCTCAACACCGCCCGCGTTCGATCGAAACCACCCCTCGCTCGCCGAGCTCACGCCCCGCGAGCTCGAGGTGCTCGAGCATCTGCTGGTCGGCGAGCGTGTATCGGTGATCGCCGCCAACCTGTTCATCAGCGAGCACACGGTCCGCAACCATCTCAAGTCGATCTTCAAGAAGACCGGAACCGGCTCGCAGGCCGAGCTCGTTCCCTGGGTTCGCTCTCTCGAATAGCCCGATCCCCTGCCGGTCCTGGACGAAACTGCAGTCCCGTTCCCGTCGCCGAAACCGGGTCATATTTCTTCCGCCGCGGATACGACCGCTCGACCGGCGCCGCGGCGCTCAGAAATTCATCCCGAACAGCACGGTGAAGTCGCCGAAGCTGGTGCCCACCTGGGTGCGCGCCTCGAAGAAGTAGCGGTAGCGCTCTCCCCACTCGATGCCCCCGAGGATGTTGAGCCCTGCCTTGACGTCTACGTTGTCGGCGCCGTCGCGATCCTCGATGCCGATCCCCAGACCGGCGCCGGCGTAGGGACTCCAATTGCCCTCGACCGGGAAGTGATAGGCGGCGTCGATGTTGCCCATCCAGATCACGCGATTATCTCCCAGGCCGACGGTGAAGCTGGGCTGAAAGCGCAGGTGCTCGACGAACTCTCCCAGGTTGGCCTGGCCGCCGAACTGGAACTGGTTGGGATAGGTGTTGAGCCCGACGCGGAAGCCGCCACCGGCGTAGCCGATCTCCTGCGCCTGTGCCGCCGGGACGAAGAGCCCCAGCGCGGCCAGAACGACGAAACCCCTGATGATCCCCTGTCTCATTCCACCCACCTCTGTTGATCAAGCCAACAGAGGGCTCGTCAGCGAGCCCCCCGTCGCGGTTCTCTCGTTGCGACTTGCCCGCGGCGCGGCCTCCGCCGGCGCGCCCGCGGATGGTTGCTAGTGGCCGATATCCTCCTTCGGCTTCACGATGAAGACGCCCTCGGTCATGCTCGTCACCACCACGATGCCCGAGTCGAAATACGGGTAGTTGCTCCAGGT
>JASFRZ010000141.1:0-10652 GCA_050114655.1 Acidobacteriota bacterium | reverse complement strand
CACCCAGCCGGTATCCGCCGCCTGGTCGTGGCAGCGCGCCAGCACGAAGTCGTTGAAGTAGTGCGGCGTCAACGCGTCGACGCTCAGCGGCCGGCCTCCCCACTCTGTGTGATGGTCGTCACCGCGCGTCCACACCGCGGAGGGGTCGGGCATCTTCTCGATCAGAAAGGTGCCGCCGGTCTTTGCGGTGTCCTCGCCGACCATATCGAGGCTCATGCCCCACAGCACTTTCTCGGCGCGCGCCGGGTCGTCTTCCAGGTAGCGGCGCGTCGAGCTGATCTCGTCGCCCCACAGCATGGTGATGGTGCGCCGCGGCACGAAGCTGCCCTGCTGCACCAGATCGGCGAGCGCGCGCGCCGCCTCCGCCAGCGCGCCGACCCCGGAAGCATTGTCGTTGGCGCCCGGCTCCTGCACGTGGGCGCTGAACACGAAGCGCTCGTCGGGGTGCGTCGCACCATGCACCTCGGCCACCAGGGTGAGCTCGTCAGCGTCGTAGATATCGGTGTCGATGCGCACTCGCAGGCGCACCGCGCCCTCTTCGAGGGCGGCGAGCAGCTTCTCGCGCGCGGCGTATGACAGCCGCAGTCCCCAGGCGCGGCGCTCGGGATCGAGCGGAATGGACGAAAACTGAATCGAGTCGCGGTTGCGCTCCGGCTGGGTGTAGGACGGCATGCTGTAGGACAGCACGCCGACGGCACCGCGCTCGATCACCGCGGCGCGGAACAGGCGCGAAACCGAGGTGTCGGCGAAGACGATCTTGCCGGCGACGTCCAGCTCGTCGAGGCGCGCCGGTGAGCCGTCGCCCGCGTACACCACCTCGGCTTCGACACCGCCGAGTGGCGTCGCGTAGGAGTTGATCGCCAGCATGTTGCGGTTGCTGCCGTACTTCAGCAGGGTGTCGCCGCCGACGATACCGAGCTCGGCATCGACCGGGTCCCATGTGGGGCCGTCCATCGGGCGGTGCTCGATGCGGTAGGTCAGCCGGGCGCCGCCCGCGGAGCCGTCCTCGTTCACGTAGCCGGCCCGCTCGAGCACCTCGACGACGCGTGCGATGCTGGCGTCGAAGCCGCGGTTGCCGGGCACGCGCCAGAACTGCTCGACGAAGGCAACCGCCTCGCGGGCGCGCTCGCCGGAGTAGACGCTGCGCGCCGTCTCGAGGTCGGCGTGCAGGAGGTCCGGGGCTGCCTGTGCCGCCGGCGCGGCGGCTTGCGGCAGCGATGCGCCGGGCGGCGGCGCAGGTTTGGCGGCCGCGGGTAACAGCAGTGTGACGATGGCAAGCGTCGATGCGAGCCGCATGGTGAGCTCCCGGTGACAGAACGCGACGAGTGTCTCCGATTTTACCGCGGTCGCGCGCCGGAGAAACGCCGGCAGCGTGGGAATCGCCGGATCGAGCGTCGATCTGCGGCGTCGCCGGCGCAACGGGGTTACTATCCGAGGGTTCCCGCCACCCGATTCGAGCCCATGCCGCCAGTCTTTCAGTCCGGATCCCGTAAACGGCTCCGCCGTGGCGCCACGGCGTTGAGCTGGGCGCTCGCGATTGCGTTGCTGGCAGGCCTCGCGGCGTGCGCCGAACCGGCCCCGCGCCTGGTAGTGGTGATCGGTGTCGACACGCTTGCCGCCTCGCATCTCGGCCTGTACGGCGCCGAACGCCCGACCTCGCCCTTTCTTGATCGGCTGGCGGAGGATGGCGTCGTCTTCGAGCACGCCTACGCCACCTCTTCCTGGACCCTGCCGTCGTTCGCCAGCATCTTCACCGGCAGGTTGCAGAGCGGCCACGGGGCGGGGATCCGCGTGAACGACACGGACGACGAGTGGAACGAGGAACGCGTCGCCCACCGCCGCGTGATACTCGATCCCTCCGTGCCTACGCTCGCCGAGATGCTCGCCGCGGCCGGGTTCACCACCCTCGCGGTGGCGCAGAATCCCAACCTCGACCCCGCCTTCGGTGTGGCACGCGGCTTCGATGTGTACGACTACGTCATGGGGAGCCACGCCAACAAGCGACGCGCCGAGGTGGTGGTCGATCGCTCCCTGGCGCTGATCGACGAGCACGCCGGCGACGACCTCTTCGTCTTCATCCACTTCTTCGATCCGCACATGTCTTACGGCGCCCCGTCGCCGTATGGCGGCATGTTCACGGGGGGGCTCGACGTAGGCTACGGGCTGCCGATCGCGGTCAACCCGCGCGAGATCGATCGCCGGGCTCCCGAGCTGCCCGAGGACCGGCGGCGCTTCATCGCCGCCGCTTACGACGGAGAGATCCGCTACCTCGACAGCCAGCTCGAGCGCCTGGTGGGCGGTTTGCGCGAGCGCGGCCTGTGGGACGACGCGCTGGTGATCCTCACCGCCGATCACGGCGAGGAGCTCTTCGAGCACGACGGCTTCGAGCACGGCCACAGTCTCTATGACGAAGTGATCGCGGTGCCGTTGATCGTCTGGGCGCCGGGCCTCGTCGCTGGTCGCTCAACGGCCCCTGTGTCGATCGCCGACGTGACTCCGACCGTGCTCGACTTCGAGGGCATGGAGATCCCCGAAGGCATCTTCGGGATACCGCTGAGGCCCTTGCTGCGTGGCTCCGACCCGGCGGTCGAGCGCCTGATCGTCGCCGAAGGCATTCTTTACGGCTCCGAGAAGAAAGCCGCCTTGCGCTGGCCGTACAAGCTCATCCTCGACCGCGAAGACGGCACCGAGGAGCTCTTCGATTTGCGCCAGGATCCCGGCGAGAGGCGCACGCTCGCCGACGGCGAGCGGATCGCCGAGTTGCGCGAGCAGCTCGAGCTCGCGCTGGCAGCAGCCGCCCAGGGAGTGACCCTGCAACAGCTCGAGCTCGACGAGGAGCTGCAGCGCCGCCTGCGCGCCCTCGGGTACATCCGCTGATGGGACGCACCGGGGACCTGCGATTTCGTGCCGAGGCCGCCCTGCGTCGGCTCACCGGCAGCACCAGCGTGCCCGTCGCGGGCTGCCGCTGGTCGGCGCACACCGCCAACGCCCTCAAGACGGTGCGGGGCATGCGGCGCGCCAACCCGATCATGGAGCGACTGCTGCGCGAGATCTCGGCCGACGACGTGTTTCTCGACGTCGGCGCGGCCAACGGCGCGTATGCCATCCAGGCCGCCTGCGCCAGCCCGGCGCCGCGCCGGGTGTATGCCATCGAGCCGTCGGCGGCGCCGTACCTGGCGCTGCTCGAGAACATCGAGCTCAACCATTGCGGCGACCGCTGCGTACCGATGCCGATCGCGGCGGGCGCCGAGGAGGGCTTCGTGGAGTTCAAGATCGACTCGCTCGACCACAGCACGGAGACCTCACACGTCCTCTCCGACAACGAGGCCGCGCACCGGCCGACGGGCGCCCTTTGGCAGCCATGCTCGATCACCACCCGCGTGCCCTGCTTTTCGATCGACCATCTCGTCGACAGCGAGATGATCGAGCGGCCGACGATGGTCAAGATCGACACCGAAGGATACGAAGGCCTGGTGCTGCAGGGCATGCGACGCAGCGCGCGCGGCGTCCGCTGGCTGGCGGTCGAGGTCCACCCCGACCGGCTCGTCGGCGCCTCGTCCGCCGACGCTCTGGTCGAGCGGATCGCCGGGCTCGGCTTCGAGACCGTGGCCGCAGACGGCCGCGGTCGCCAGCAGCATCTGCTATTTCACGCCGCGGCGGCCCCGTAGGATACGCGGATGCCAGCGACCGAAACCGTCGATATCAGCCGTTTCGAGCGCCGCCGCGTCTTGCTCGAGCCGATCACCGTATGGCTGGTGATCAAGAGTCAGGATCAGCTCGAGCGCCGCGCGCGCATGGTGAACAAGCTGCGCAGCGGTGAGAAGATCGGGCGCCTGGCGCCGCGACCGGTGGCCGAAGGCCTGCTGCTGAAGTATTCATTGCCGCCGGCCGGCACCACAGTGCCTGCCGGCGACGCGGTGCTCGATGTCGTGGGTGCGCTGGCCGTGACGCGCCTGCGCGAGCCGCGCCACATCTACCGCTGCTCCGACGATCGCTTTCTGCTCACCGAGATCGGGCGGGTGGATCTGATCGACGGGGGAGGGAAGATTCTCGACACTTTCACCCATCCGTACTTCGCCTTTCTCCACACCGTGGTCCTGGACGGCGACCGCCGGCACATGCTGGTAACCGCCTCCGGCTACGACGCGATCCTCGAGATCGACGTCGAGACCAAGCAGGAGTCGTGGAGCTGGTTCGGCTGGGATCACGGCTTCAACCCCAACGACGAGGGGGTCTGGTATACGAACACGCCGACAAAGGCGGAGGAGCTCGAGCGGCAGGGTCACGCCGCGCGCTACATCGACCCGCAGCATTACAACGAGCAGGGTCTGCTCACCGGCACCCGCACAACCCATCCCAACGTGGCGCTCTACAACCCGTACAGCGACGAGTCGACCATCGTCGCCAGCCTCGGCTACGGTCAGGTCGTCGAGATCGACCGCGCCGGCGGCGACCACCGCGTGGTTGTCGACGCCGGTGTCCCGGTGCTACACGGGCTGGCGCCGCACGGCGAGGGGTGGATGGTGACCAACACCTGCCGCGGTGAGCTGTGGCTGATGGACCGACACTTCAACCTGACGCAGTCGTTCGACTTCACCGGGCTGCCCGGCAAACCGTCCGGGCTCGGTGACATCGAGTGGCTGCAGCACGTCACGCCGCTCGCCGATGGCCTCTTCGCGTGCCTCGACGCCAACCGCGGCATCATCGTCGTGGACGTGAATGCACGGCGTTATGAGATACTCCGGCCCGACCCCGACTGGTGCATCCAGGACCTCCTGGTGATCGAGCGCGCGACATGAGCGTCTCCGTCATCGTCGCTGCTTACAATGAGGAAGCCAGCATCGGAACCGTGATCGACGAGGCCGTCGCGGTACTCGACGATAGCGGCCACGACTACGAGATACTGGTCATCGACGATGGCAGCAGCGACCGTACCGGTGCCATCGCCGACGAGGCGGCCGCGGGCAACGCGCGTATCCGGGTCATCCACCACCGGCCCAACCGCGGGCTCGGCGAGTGTTACCGGACCGCGTTCGACAACGTCCGTTGCGATTACATCACCGTGCTGCCCGGCGACGGCGAGATCCCCGCGACGACGATCGCCACCTTCCTGGAGGCGGTAGGCGACGCGGATGTCGTGCTCGGCTACCTGCCGGAGGGCAAGTTCGACGCTGACGGCAACCCGGATCGGCGCTCGCGCTTTCTATCGGGCACGGAGAGAATGCTCTACCGGACGCTGTTCGGTACGTTTCCCCGCTTTCAGGGCAACCTGCTGTTCCGCCGGCAGATGCTCGAGGAGCTGCCGCTCTACTCGAGCGGACGGGGCTGGATGATCGTCACCGAGATGCTCATCCGCGCCTCGCGCGCGGGCTACGAGATGATCACCGTTCCCATCGAGATGAGGCCGCGCATGGCCGGCAGCTCCAAGGTCAAGAACCCGAGGATGGCGCTCATCATGTTCCTGCAGCTCGTCAAGCTGAGGATGCACATGCTGTGGGAGCGATGAGCGCTCGTCCGATGCGGCGCCTCTACATCGCGCTGGTGGTGGGCACCGGGTTGGGCGTCGTGTTGCTCTTGCTGGTGCTGCGGCAGATGGACACCGGCGCGGTGTGGCAGGCGCTCATGGGCATCGAGCCGCGCCGCATGCTGGCGGTGCTGGCGGTCACGGTGCTGATCCAGTTCACCCGGCCGTGGCGCTGGTGGTTGATGTTCCCGCGCGACGAGCGCCCCGGGTTCGTCACCTGCTTCGGCGTGCTGGCGATCGCCAACATGGTCAACTTCCTCGTGCCGGCAGTGCGCGGTGGAGAGCTGCTGCGCTGGCTGCTCATCCGCCATCGCGGCGCGGCGCCGCGCCGCTCGACGGCGCTCGCCACCCTCGGCGTCGAGAAGCTCCTCGATCTCGTCGCGGTGTTGGCGATCGTCGACGTGGCGCTGCTCGGCGCATCGGTACCGGCCTGGCTCACCGCCACCGCCGCCACCGTCAACGTGCTGTTGCTGGCCGCCCTGGTGGCGTTCGCACTGCTGCGTACCCGGCCGAGCTGGGTCTCCGGCATGATCCACTGGGCGACGGTGCTCATCCCGCTACAAAGGCTGCGCGACGCGGTGCGCCGCGCCGCCAACGCGCTGTCCGGCGCGCTGCACACCCTGACTTCACGCCACATGCTCATCGGCATGAGCGCGATGACCGTCGTCGTCTGGGTCGGTCAGACGGTGCTGGTGCAGCTTCTCGCCTGGGCGACCCGCACGCCGCTGTCGTTCCTCGACTCCCTGATGGTGGTGGGCATCGTCAGCCTCGGTACGCTGGTGCCGTCGGCGCCGGGGTTCATCGGCACCTGGGAGTTCTTCTCGGTGGCGGCGCTGCAGCTCGCCGGCATGGAGCTGCAGGCGGCAATCGCCCTGTCACTGGTCATCCACGGCTGGCAGTTCGTGGTGGCGATGGCCCGCGGCCTGATCTGGATGGCGATCAGCGGCTTCAGCGTCTCGCAGCTACGCGAGGACCTGCGTCAGGTGGAAGCGAGCAAGCCCTGAGCGAGGCGGTCGAGCACGTGCGGGCTCGGCCGGCGTCGGCGCATTCTCGGGAAGACGGCCGTGGCGGAGGTTGCTCCGCCACGGCCGCTCCAAGAGGCCCGGGGGGGCCGCTTGCCGGGACAGGGATCGTCACGTTCCGGGTTGGGGGCCGGGCCTCCGTGACCCTCTGGTCGTCTACCGCTTGCCGCCCTTGCCTCCTCCTCCGCCGCGCTCGAGGATACGAACGTCCATGTAGGTCAGGTTGTTGGTGAAGTCGAGCACGCCGACCCCCCCTCCACCCGGGGACTCGCCCTCGAGGGCGACGATCTCTTCGACTTCTTCCTCCAGCGGCAGCACGATCTCGGTGACACCGTTGGTGAAGTAGGTGTTGAGGGCCGCCGTTCCGCACACCTCATCGAAGCTGAAGGTGATGCGATAGTCTCCCGCGCCCTCGTTGAGCCGACGGACGTTCCAGGTGTAACCGTAGATGATCTTGCCCTTGACGTTGATCTCGGCCGAGTAGTATCCGGGGCCGTCGCCCGCGTTGTACACGGCCATGTTGAAGATCGGCTCGTTGATCAATCCCGCTCCCGTCCAACCTTCCTCAGGCACCCACAGCAGGCTGGCGAGCGCCGGGTCCGTGCGGTCAACCAGTAACTTCTGGATCGTCAGCCGCGCGCAGTGCGAGTAAACGGTCGCCTGGGTGCCGGCGTACGTGACTCCCGTCGTGCCGTGCATCTCGTCGATGCCCCAACCGAACAGGTGGCGCATGTCGTAGCCGAGCAGGGGAGCGAGCAGGTCCTGGATCAACACGATCTCGGTGCGCACCTGCGACTTGGTGTACCAGTCCACCGACTCGAGGTTGTCGCCCCAGTCGATCCAGTCGACGTTGACGGGTGCCAGAGATGCGTCGGCCGACTGCGCCTGCCACTCGTTGTTGAAATCCTGCTGTAGGTAGACCTTGACTGCGCCGGCACCCGGAAGCTGCGACGGCAGGGTAGCCGGATTGTCATCGCCATCCTCGCAGTAGGTGAGATTCTCGCTGTCCGGCGCGCAACTCAGCGGTTCGTCGTCGGCGCTCATCCCCCACCAGTACCACCAGACGCCGTCGAAGGTCTCGACCCCTGGCGCACCACGCAGGGTCTTGGCGACGCCTTCGGCCCACAGCACCGGAAAGGACAGGTTGTTGCCTGCGCTTTCGGTCGAGTGGCCGCCGCCCCCGCCCCTACCACCTCCTTGCCCCTGGGCCGACAGCGCCGCGGGGGCCGCCATCGCCAGGCACAGGACGATGCATATGGCGAGCACCGTCCACCGAGTCCCTTGTGAGATCTTCATGTCTCCTCCCGATGAAGCCTCTTCGAGGTGGAGTTTTCCGGGCAAACGGCCTCGCGGTCGTCCCCATCGGCCCCTTGTCGGCACGCAGAGCAACTTTCGTGCCGGGCAATCGATCATCGAAGCGATCGGCGGCGGCGCCACGGGAGGGCTGTGCACAGCGGGTGCGACGGGGAATTTGCTGTGACCTCCCCCGCCGGCGTGGCGCGGCGGCGGCCGCCGCCCGCCGGTTTTGGCAGTGCCTGCCGAACGGACTGCCACATGTGGCAGTCGGCGGGGTCGGTCGAGCGATTTCCCGGCCTTTCTTGTGGCATTTGGCGACCGGGTGGTGGAAGCTCTAGGTAGCCTGTTGCGGTAGCCGGAGCTCGTGCGAGGTCGTCATGGCGAGTGCCGCGCTACGAATCATGGATTATTGCTGGCACGAAGGGCTGCTGGAGTCGATCACGCAGCCCGCTGTGCTCGTACGCTGCGATCACCGCATTCTGCGCGCCAATCAGGCGTACTCCGACCGCTTTGCCGATGGCGAAGATGTGCGCGGTCGTCTCTGCTACCAGGTATCGCACAGCTTCAGCCGGCCCTGTCGCCACGTCGGGGTGAGCTGCCCGCTGACGCAGGCGATCACCACCGGCCGCTGCTCCCGCTCGCTTCACCTGCATCGTGCGGAGGGCGGCTACCGGCAAGACGAGATCAGCTACTTCCCGCTCAAGGGCGCGGACGGTCGCGTCGCCGCGGTGCTCGAAATCATCTGCCCGCACTGTCGGGAGGCCGATTGCAACCAGGCAGATGCGCAACTGGTCGGCAACTCGGCGGCGTTCCACGCGATGATGGGACTGGTCGAGCAGGTCGCCCGCACCGATGCCCCGGTGCTGCTGCTCGGGGAGTCGGGGACCGGCAAGGAGCTTGCCGCAAAAGCGGTCCACCGGCTCAGCCGCAGGGCCGCCGGCAGGTTCATCTCGGTTGCCTGTACCGAGATCGCCGAGAGCCTGCTGGAGAGCGAGCTGTTCGGTCACGAGAAGGGCTCCTTCACCGGGGCCAGCGGAAGCAAGGTGGGTCTGATCGAGGCGAGCCACGGCGGGACGCTGTTTCTCGACGAGATCGGCGACATGCCGGTGCCGCTGCAGATCAAGCTCCTGCGTGTGCTCGACAGGGGCAGGTACCGGCGCGTCGGCAGCACTTCCGAGCGCGAGAGCGATTTCCGCCTCGTCTGCGCCACCCATCGCAATCTTCATCGCATGGTCGACGACGGAAGATTCCGTCATGACCTCTATTTTCGTATCAACGCGTTTCCCATCCGCGTTCCTCCTCTACGCGAGCGCTTCGAGGATCTGCCGTTGCTCGTCGATGCACTGCGCCACCGGCTTGATTGCGGTGACGGATGTCGACCCGGCGACGGCACGATGGAGGCGCTGGCCGGCTACTCCTTTCCGGGCAACGTTCGGGAGCTGTTCAACATCCTTCAGCGCGCCTGCCTGTTGTCCGGCGGCGACACCATCGAGCCAAGCCACCTGCCCGGCGAGGTCAATGGAGACTCGCCCGGGAGCACGGGGTTGAGTGTCTCCGGGGTTGTCCCTCTGGCCGAGGTCGAGGCGCGCTACCTGCGCTGGGCCGCTGCCACCTTTGGTGGGACGCGTCAGGAGCTCGCCAAGCAGCTCGGACTCAGTGAGCGGTCGCTGTACCGCAAGCTACGAGGCGTCCTCCAGCCCGGCCGGAGCTGATCGCGCGGAAGCCGGCCCGAGGGTCGCCGGCGGCGTTCCCGCTCGTGCGATCGGGCACGTCGCTTGCAACTCGTTCCTGCTGAAGAAGCTGCCGCCGATGAAGTGCGGGCTCGGGTGCGCGTGCTCCAGGCGGCGAAAGGGGAGGGATCGTGACTCTCATCCGCAGTCGCGTACACCGAACATGCCGGCTCGCGCTGCCATTCCTGGCACTGTTGATGGCGGCGGGAGTCTGGGGATGCGGCACGGAGTCATCCCCGGTCGCGCCCGTGGCCCCCTCCGGTGCGTTGCCGACCGCAGGCCCGTTGCTCTCGTCCTCGGCGGCGCTCGAGGCGATGGAGCGCGCCGTTCAGCAGGAGTACTACGCCCTCTTTACCTACGGCGGGGTGATCATGGACTTTGGCGATCAGCGCCCATTCAGCGCCGTGGTCGACGCCGAACAACGACACGTCGATTCCATTGTGGGGCTGTTCGTCAAGCGGCAGCTCAGCGTCCCGGAGAGCATCTGGAACGCCGACAACGTACCGCGCTTCGGGACACTGTCAGCGGCGTGCGATGAAGGTGTCGAGATCGAGCGCGCCATCGTTGCGATGTACCAGGAGCTCCTGTTGCTGGATCTGCCGACCGACGTCGCCTCCGTGTTCGAGAGTCACCTGACCGCCTCGCTGGAGCAGCATCTGCCGGCCTTTCAGCGCTGCGCGAGCGGCTCCGGATAGTCGCAGGCGCGGCTTCCTAGCGCGATCCCGCGGGGGCGCGCTCGGCGAGCTCCCGAAACCAGTTGACGACCACTTTGAGGCCGGTGATGGTGGTAGGCTCGTCGGCCAGCAGCATCAGCAGGCGGCCGTCCTCGGCGGCGTCGAAGTTGAGCACGTTGTTCCAGCCCGGCATCAGGTACTTGTCCGTGTTGAACGCCGGAGTGGGCTGGCCCACCGGTTGCTCGGCGTCGCTTTCGAACGGCACCGCCATGATGGTGTCGCCGATGCGGAAGTAGAGCTCCGTGCCGTCACGTGACCAGCGTGGTTCGTAGCCGCCGTTCAGCGACACGAGATGGCGATTGCCGGCGTCGGGATACGAACGCACGTACACCTGGTTTGGTCCCTG
>JASFRZ010000140.1:0-10665 GCA_050114655.1 Acidobacteriota bacterium | reverse complement strand
GCTACCGGACGACGGGCGCACCGGCGCCACCGACCTGGTGATGGACCCGCGAGACCCCGAGGTGCTGTACGTCGCGATGTGGCAGCGGCTGCGCCAGCCGCACCGCTTCGATTCCGGTGGTCCTGACAGTGGCATCTACAAGTCGACCGATGGCGGCGCGAGCTGGCGGAGGCTCACCGACGGGCTGCCCGAGGGCGACATCGGCAAGGTCGGCCTGGCGATCGCGCGCTCCAACCCGGACGTGGTGATGGCGATTGTCGAGCACGGCTTCCAGCCGGCGGAGCGGATCGAGGGCGACGAGATCAACGAGGTGACCGGCAGGCCGGTGATGGTCGCCAACCCCGACTACGACGACATGAGCAAGCTCGGCACCGGTATCTACCGTTCCGAGGACGGCGGGCGCAGCTGGGAGTTCGTCAACCGGTACAACTACCGACCCTTCTACTACAGCCACATCTACATCAACCCGCAGGACGACGAGGTGGTGTACGTGCTGACCGGCAGCGGGCAGATCTCGGTCAACGGCGGCCGCACCTTCGCGCGCTCGATGGACGGCATCTCGGGCGATTTCCACGCCCTGTGGTCGAACCCGTCGGATCCCGAGATCTTCTACGTCTCCAACGACAAGGGGGCCTACGTCACCTACGACGACGGCGAGACCTTCATCATGTTCGACAACATGGACGTGGGGCAGTTCTACGCCGTCACCGCCGACATGCGCGATCCCTACTACGTGTACGGCGGCCTGCAGGACAACGGCAACTGGGGCGGCCCGTCGAACAGCCGCGACTACAACGGCATCCTCAACGATCACTGGTTCAAGTTTCACAGCGGTGACGGCTTCCACACCACCGTCGACCCTGACGACTGGCGCACCGTCTACACCGAAAGCCAGGGCGGCAACATCCGTCGCCTCGACGCGGTGTTCCGCCAGGAGGGCACCGGCATCACGCCCGACCAGGAGAGCGTGCTCAACGTCGACGAGTTCCTCCCCGAGCAGGAGGACAGCGAGGACGAGCGGCAGGCGTTCGGCGGCTTCGGCGGCAACGGGTTGCCGCGCGAGCAGTTCCGCTTCAACTGGAGCACGCCGTTGATTCTCTCGCCGCACCGCAGCACGACGCTCTATTACGGCGGCAACCACGTCTTCAAGAGCACCGATCGCGGCGATACGTGGCGCATCATCAGCCCTGATCTGTCGTACAACGACCCCGAGACCACCGACCCCGAGAGCGGCGGTCTCACCCGCGACGTCACCGGCGCGGAGACCCATGCCACCGTGATCACGCTTGCCGAGTCCCCCATCCAGCCCGGAACGTTGTGGGCCGGCACCGACGACGGCCGTGTCCAGCTCACCCGCGACGACGGCGGTGAGTGGACCGATCTGCGCCCCAACATCGCCGGCGTGCCGCGCGGCCTGTGGGTCAGCCGGGTGGTGGCCTCGCACTTTGCCGAAGGGCGCGCCTACGTCACCTTCGACGGCCACCGCTCCGACAACTTCGACGCCTGGGTGTTCCGCACCGACGACTACGGCGCAACCTGGACCAACATCGGCGCCGGGCTGCCGGCCAAGCCGGTCTACGTGATCGCCGAGGACGGCCACAACCCCGACCTGCTGTTCGTCGGCAACGAGCTCGGTGTGTGGGGCACGGTCGACGGTGGCAGGGCCTGGACCCGGCTGGACAACGGCCTGCCCACCGTGCCGGTGTACGACCTCATCATCCACCCGCGCGAAGGCGATCTGATTGCCGCGACCCACGGGCGCAGCGTGTGGATCCTCGACGATATCAGCGCGCTGCAGCAGCTCGATGCCGAGGTGCTGGCGTCCGACGCCTGGCTGTTCGACAGCAAGGTGGCGACGCAATGGCGCGGCATCAGCCGAGGTGCAACACGCGGGCACAAGCTCTTCATGGGGCGCAACCCGCTCACCATCCAGCAGCGCAGCCCGGGCAACTCGCCGAGCGAGCTGTCCAACAGCGCTGGCATCCACTTCTTCGTGCGCGATCCGGAGGAGGTGACGCTGACCATCTCCGAGGTCGACGGTGAGCAGCAGTTCGAGACCACAATCGACGCCCACGCCGGTATCAACCGCTACTTCTGGCCAATGCGTTTCCCTCCCTCCGACAATGGCGGGCAGGGGGCGGGTGGTCGCGGCGGCCGCGGCGGTCGCGGCTTCGGCCGCGGCGCGCAGGGGGCGGCGGCGGAGCCGGGGACCTACCTGGTGCGTATCACGGTCGGCGACGACACGCTCACCTCGACGCTCCGTGTGCGCAGTGATCCCGACGCGGGGGCGATCGAGTAGGCGGGGAGGGCCTCAGTCGGAGGTCTGCTCGCCGGTTGCTTCCGCTGCGCCGGGGTCGCCGTCCTGGCGCCGTCCATGCTGCGCGTCACGCATCCCCTTGGCGGCGTACATGGCGGCGTCCGCGCGCGCCATGATCTGCTGCATGGTCTCCCCCGGGCGACGGTAGGCATGCCCGAGGCTGAACGCGATCGGCGCCTGGTGGGGGGCGTTGTCGATCAGCCGGTTGGCGATCTCGTCGAGATTGTCGGGGCCGATACCCTCCAGGAACAGAGCGAACTCGTCGCCGCCGAGGCGCACCAGGGTGTCGTCGGCCCGCTTGTTGCGGATGATGAAGTGCGCGAAGCGCTGCAACACGCGGTCGCCTTCTTCGTGGCCGTAGTTGTCGTTGATCGCTCTGAAGTCGTCGAGGTCGAACATCATGCATCCGTAGAAGCAGCTGGGCCGCTCGAGTAGCGGCTGCTGGGCCTTCAGGTAGCGACGGTTGTAGCATCCGGTGAGCGGGTCGCGCACGCTGAGCTGGGCGAGCTGTGCCTCGAGTGTCTTGCGCTTGGTGATATCGAGCAGCACGCCGTACAGCGCCACCACCTCGCCGTCGACCTTGTGCACATGGCAGTTGTCGAGCACGCTCACGATTTCACCGTCGAGCTTGCGCATCTCGAGCTCGAACTCGGTGACCGAGCCGCGCTCGATGACCTGCTTGACAAACCCGGCGCGGCGATCGGCCTCCGGCCACAGACCGTCGACGGAGTGCTGCTCGAGTTGCTCGAGGCTTTCGGCGCCGACCATCGCCATGAAGGCCGGGTTGGCGTCGATGATGCGGCCCTCGGGGTCGGTGACGTAGGTGCCCTCGGCGAGGTTGTCGATCAGGGCGCGCAACGTTGCCGGATCGCGCAGTGAAACGGCAATCCCGCGCCGGCGGTCGGCCTCCTGCTCCGGCGCCGCGGACGAATCCGTGCTCATCGGAAGACCTCCCGAGGTACCGGCCGGCCCCGTACCCGGCGAATTCATTGACTGAACAAGTCGGGGTGAGAGGATTTGAACCTCCGACCCCCTGCTCCCAAAGCAGGTGCGCTTCCGGACTGCGCCACACCCCGATCAGCTCTGAGGATACCGAGCCGCCGCGCCGGATACCAAGTGATTTCAAAGCTCGGCCGCAACGCGGCGGTCAACGTGGAGCCCACGAGCGCAGGAACTCCACCATTGCCCGGACCGCGCGCCCGCGGTGCGAGCGTGCCGACTTTTCGGCGCGTGAGATCTCCGCGAACGTAGCGCCGAGCGAGGGGATCTCGAAGATCGGGTCGTAGCCGAAGCCACCGTCACCACGGGGTGCGAAGGTGATGCGTCCCTCACAGGTGCCGGTGGTCTCGTGGGCGACGACATCGCCGTGCGCCAGGACGAGGTGGCAGACGAAGCGGGCGCCGCGCTGCTGCTGCGGTACGTCGCGCAGCATCTCCAGCACCGCATCGTTGCGCTGCGTCGGAGACATGGCCGGGTCGACATAGCGCGCCGAGCGCACTCCTGGCTCGCCGTCGAGGGCGTCGATCTCCAGCCCGGAGTCGTCGGCCAGCACAGGCACCGCGAGGTAAGCGGCGGCGTGCAGTGCCTTGCCGCGCGCGTTGGCGGCGAAGGTCGCGCCGGTCTCTTCGTACTCGCCGATATCGTCGGGCAGTCGCTCGACGTGCCACGCGGTGTTGCGCAGCAGGTCGGTGAGCTCGGCGACCTTGCCCTCGTTGCGGGTCGCGAAGATCAGCCGCCGCCCGTCGCCGTCGCCCTCAGAGGGGCTCATTCGACTGCCGATCTTGCTGCTGGTCGCGTTCGATCAGCACCCACTCGTCCGACGGCAGCAGAGGCATCGAAATGTCGACATGGCCGGCGAGCGTCTCGCGTTGCTCGCCGTCGATCAGCAGCTGCACCGCCACGATCTCCGGGAAGCTCGTCGTTACCGTGGCGACGATGCCGTACACGGTCTGTAGCTCGCCGAGCGAGCCGCCGCCGGAGAAGTCGAACAGTGAGCGGTCGAAATCGAGGTAGGCGATCCCCCCCGGCGACACCCAGACCTCGCGCAGCTCGGCTTCCGGAGCAACCGGAGAGATGGTCTCGGTGCCATTCCAGTGGATGAGCTCCTCAACCGCCCGTTTGACCTGTGCGTCGAGCGTTGCCGGGGGTGCGGGGAGCGTGCGGGAGACCGGAACAAGGCGCTCGAGCCCGGGCACGATCATGAAGAGTTGCAGGTTCATGGTGCCCGCCGCCGAGCGCGCCGCTGCCAGGGCGGCGCGCCCCTCCGGAGTCGAAGGGTCGAGCTCGACGGCGTCCTGTTGCCCTGTTGCCGGAGGCGGGGCGGTGGGCGTCGTGCCGGATTCGGGCGTCGTCTCCGGCGCGGGCGCGGCGGTCGAATCGCCGGGGGCAGGGGGCTGCTCGGGGCCGAGCAGCAGCCAACCGACCGCTGCGAGACCGACGAACAGCGCCACGGCGATGGCGATGACGCGCCAGGGTAAGGGCTGCTCCTTGCGGCTCATTCGGGCTGCGACTCCGGGGATGCGATGAGCTAACGGTTCGGGTCGCCGCCCACGAGCATTGCCTGGCGGCGGCGGTACTCGGACACGCTGGTGAACAGCATGTCGGCGATGCGCTGCCGGTAGGCGGGATCGGCGAGCATGCGCTCTTCTTCGGGGTTGGACAGGAAACCGACCTCGACGAGGACGGCGGGCATGTCGGCGCCTTTGAGCACGCGGAACGGCGCCTGCTTGATGCCGCGGTCAGTCGTTCCGCCGAGCGAATTGAGGTGTGACTGGATCATCTCGGCCAGCACAGCGCTCTCCTGCAGGTGCGCCGTCTGCGCCATGTCCCACAGCAGCATCTGCAGACCGTCGTCGCTGGATGCCGGGCCTTGCAGCCCGAGGGCGTTGTTCTCGATGGCCGCGACCCGGCGTGCGTCATCGTCGGTGGCGCGATCGGAGAGAAAGAAGGTCTCCGCACCGCGTACACCGCGGCCGCGGTAGGAGTTAGCGTGGATCGAGATGAACAGGTCGGCTTTGAGGTTGTTGGCGAAGGCGGTGCGTTCCTCGAGCGGCCGGTCGACGTCGCGATCGCGGGTCATGCGTACGTCGAGGCCGAGGCGCTCGACGATGAGGTTGTTGAGGCGGTTGGCGATGTCGAGGGTGATCTCCTTCTCGCTCAGGCCGCTGGGTCCGACGGCACCGATCTCGGATCCGCCGTGGCCGGGATCGACGACGATGGTGCGGAATCCGGCCTGCGGCGCGGCGGGCTGCTCCGCCGGGGCGCGCCCTTCGGCAACGCCGGCGACGGTACCCGAGGCCGCCTTGGCCGGTCCGCCCAGGAAGCCGGCGACGCTGAGCGCCCCACAAGTCACGGCGACCAGCAGCGTCAGAGCGCGCACGGCGGAGATACCGTCGGCGGCGCGCAAGGAGCGCGGCGAATACGATGCCCTTTGGTTCCTAATGCCCATCGACCGCTGCCCGTCCGTCACACAGGGGTCCAGCCGGCACCCGAGTCGAGCTCCCGGCACACTCCACCCACGCCGACTATCGTACGCCGCCGGCCGCCTCTGGTGAAAGTACGCAGTGTCGCGCGACGGGCTGCTGCAAGGGCGCCCGCTGCGTTGCTCAGCGGCCGCCCACGGCCGGCGCGCGCGGGATCTTCTCCTCGCGCATGGCGGCGTGGTAGAGCAGCGAGGCCATCACCACTGCGGCCTGTTGCAGATCCTGCTCACGGATGCGCTCGTAGGTATCGACGTTGGTGTGGTGGGTGCGGGTGTCGTAGTCGTCGTATGAATGGATCGGCTGAAATCCCGGTAGGCCCTCGTCGATGAAGCTCAGGTGGTCGGTGCAGCAGATGCCGCCCATCGTCAGGATGGTGGTCTCGAGGTCGGAAAACGGAGCCAGGTTGGCCTCAAAGAACGGCCGGACCGCCTCGTTGCCCTCGAGGAAGAAGCCCTTGATCGGACCGGCGCCGGGATCGAGGTTGAAGTAAACGGAGAAGGCGTCGCGTGCCGCGACATTGTCGTCGCCCGCCAGATGTTGCGCGACATAATTGCGCGAGCCGTACAGCCCCTCCTCCTCCCCGGCCCACAGCGCCATGCGGATGGTGCGGCGCGGCCGCACGCCGAGCGCCTGCAGGATGCGCATCGCCTCGAGCGCGGTAGCGGCTCCGTCCGCGTTGTCGGTGGCGCCGGGCGATGAATGCCAGGAGTCGAGGTGAGCGCCGATCATCACCACCTCTTCACCGATCACCGGATCGACGCCGGGAATCTCGGCGATGACGTTGTAGCCGTTGGTGTCCTCCTCGTGGAAGCGGCTGTCGATGCGTACCCTCAGGCGCACGTCGATGCCACGCTCGAGCATGCGCGCGAGCATGTTGTAGTGCTCGGGGGCGAGCACCACGGTGGGCACGGCGTCGTCGTCATCGCGGCTCTGACCGAGCACGAAGATCGTGCCGTGCACCCCGCGGCTGGGCTCCAGCGCCACTGCCGCGCCCTCACGCCGCATCATCGCCGCCGCTTCGCGCTGCTGTTGGCGCGCCGCGCGCGCCGCCTGGCGCGCCTCTTCATCGCGGGCACGCTCCTCAGCGGTCAGGTTGGCGCGGCTGGTCGGACTCCAGCGCTCGCCACCGCCATCGCCGCCGTCGTCTCGGTAGTCGGGCGGATAGTCGCGGTCCTCGGTGATGAAGCGCGTTTCCGGGGGGCTGGTCATGACGATGGCGCCCGCCAGCCGACCCTCGTACAGCGCCAACTCCTCGCTGCTCAGTCCCGCCATCATCAAAGGCACGCCGACGATCTCGCCGTCGGTTGACGGGCTCCACGCCCGCGGGTAGCCGATCAGCGGCAAGTAGCGCGGCTCGGTCATCTCCACCGTGAAGCCCTCGAGCGTCCAGCCGCGACCGAATTCGAAGCTCTCCAGGCGGGCCTCGTCCAGCCCCCAGTTCTGCAGCCGGTCGCGCGACCAGCGCGCCGCTGCGTTGTAGGCAGGCGAGGCGGTCAGCCGCGGACCGAAGACGTCGACGAGCTGGCTGAAGGTGTCCCACACCTGCGAGCGCTCGAGCCCCTCGTCGCGAATGCGGGAGACCATCTCCATGTCGACCTGCTCCTGTTGCGGCGTGCTGGCGCCGGGTGCGGCCGACAGCAGGGCGCAGAGCACGGCGATCGCCGCGCAGCGGCCGGCACCAGCGAGCGTGAAGGGGTTGTTTCGGGAGCGCTGCATCCGTACCTCCATGGTCTGGGAGAGCCCCGGCGCGGGCTTCTTCGCCGGGTCGTGGCCGCGCCGCTGGACCCGGCGCCCGCCTGTTATATCCCGTCGGCGAGGGCGGATCAAAAGTAGCCGGCGATGCGCTGCAGGCCTTCGCGGATGTCGTCCTCGCTGGCGGCGAAGGAGACACGCAGGAAGCGCGCCGCCTGGTCGCCGAAACCGACGCCCGGGATGGTGATCACGCCGGTCGCTGCCAGCAGGTCGAGCGCCACCTCGAGGCTGTTGCCCTCGGGCGCCGCCTCGACCATGACGAAGAACGAGCCGCCGGGCGCCACGTACGGCAAGCCCACCTCTCGCTCGAGCAGCTCGAGCATCAGCTCGCGGCGCCGGGTGAAGTCGGCGCGGGTGCGCGCGGCGCGCTCCTCGAAGCCGTCACCCAGCGCGACGATGGCCGCACGCTGGGCGAGCGCCGGGGCGCAGGTGACGGAGTGCTGGTTGACGGCGGTGACGGCGCGGATGAACTCCGGGGGGCCGACCACCCAGCCGATGCGCCAGCCGGTCATCGCCTCGGTCTTCGACAGGCTGTTGACCACCAGGCCGCGGTCCGAGACCTCGCCGTAGGATGGCGCCCGCTCGCCGTACCAGAAGTGCTCATAGACCTCGTCGGAGATCACCGTCAGGTCGGCCTCGTCGGCCAGCCGCGCGAGCTGCTCCAGTTCGGCCGGCGGGATCACCTGCCCGGTCGGGTTGGAGGGGCTGTTGATCACGATGGCTCGGGTCGCGGGGCTGATCAGTGGGCGCAGGGCGTCGGTCGAGAAGCGGAAGCCGCGCTCGGGCGGCATCTCGTAGGCCACCGGGGTGGCGCCGGTGAGGGTCGCCAGGGCCTCGTAGGTGGGGAATCCGGGGTCGGGTACCAGCACCTCGTCGCCGGGGTCGACCGACGCCATCATCGCGCCCAGCAGTCCGCCGTTGGCGCCCACCGTGACGCACACCGAGGTTGCGTCACGATGCCCCGGGCTGCGTTTCGCGATGAGCTCGCGTAGCTCCCCCATGCCGCCGTTGAAGGTGTAGCCGAGGCGGGTGCCCTCGAGCGCCCGGATCGCCGCGGCGCGGATCTCCGGCGCGGTATCGAAGGCCGGCTCGCCGAGCCCCAGGTTGATCGCGCCCGCCGGGGCTTTCTCGAACATCTGGCGAATCAGTGTCAGCTTGATTCCCTGCATGCGACGGGCGACGCCGCGGCGCTCGCTCATGGTCTCGTACCCTCTGTGCTCAGTCTCGATCGACGGCGCCTGCCCCGATGTCATCGAGCACGGCGTCGAATGCGAAGAATCCCCGGCGGCCGACGATCCACTCCGCCGCCAGCACTGCGCCGCGCGCAAAACCCTGCCGGCCGCGTGCGACGTGTTCCAGCTTGATGGTGTCGGCGCTGCCGTCGAAGCCGACGACATGCTCGCCGAACGCCGCGCCGGCGCGCAGCGAGGCGACGTGCAGCGCGTCGCGCGCGATGGCGCCTTCCGGGTTGCCCGCCTGCACGCTTTGCTTGCGGCTGCTCGCCGCGGTGACCAGGCGCGCCAGCCGCAACGCGGTACCGCTGGGGGCGTCGACCTTGTCGCGATGGTGGTGCTCGAAGACGTACGGGTCGTAATCCTCGAACGGCTCGAACAGGCGGACGGCATGATCAACGAGGCGGAAGAAAAGGTTGGCGCCGACCGAGAAGTTGGCGGCGTACACCACTGCGCCGTCGCGCTCTTCCGCCAGCGCGCGCAGCTCGTCGATCCGATCGTTCCAGCCGGTGGTGCCGATGACCAGCGGCACCCCCAGCCTGGTGGCACCGTCGAGGTTGTCGTACACCGCGTCGGCGTGGCTGAAATCGATCGCGGCGTCGACGCCGCGGAAGGTCTCCTCGACGATGCCGGCACCCCCGGCGTTGTTGTCGACGTCCAGCGCCACGGCGACCTCGTGGTCGCGCGCGCGCGCAGCGACTTCGACCTCGTGCCCCATACGGCCGTAACCGAGCAACGCGAGCTTCACTGCTCCTCCTCGCCTTCCGCGGCGAACTCGACGAGATCGTCGACGTTCAGCTCGAAGCGGTAGCGCGTCATGTCGAGCGCGCCGGAGGGAGCGAATCGTACCCCTTCGGCCTCCAGCAGGCCGCGCTGGCGGCCGGGCTCGTTGCCCGCCACCGCGTCGGTGGAGCAGCGCCCGGCGGCGCTGACCACGCGATGCCACGGCACATCCGGGGGGCAGTCGTGCATCGCCCAGCCGACCGCGCGCGGGGTCAACGGGCGGCTGCACAGCGCGGCAATCTGCCCGTAGTTCATCACCCTGCCGGGCGGGATCAGTCGCACGATCTCGTAGACCTCCTCCCAGGCGCTCGTCGTCTGCATCGACGAATATTAGCAAGAGACGGCCGAGTTCTGGTTCGGCCGGAGTCTTCCAATAGCGCGGGCAGAGATTCTCCGGATGGCGCCGTTTCACCGCAACGGCGCGGGCCTGAACCTGCGTCGGTTGTCCGATCGGCTCAGCGTGCGGGTTGGACCTGACCGAACCAGACGTCCTCGATGATCTCCCGCCTCGCCCGCGTGGCGCCGCCGAGTGACTCCAGCGTTAACAGCTCGGCTCGGATGTCGGCGGCGAGCCGCTGGCGTGCGGCATCGTCGAGGGCCCTGCGGAGTCCGTACTCTGCAGCAAGGCGGTGGCCTGATCGGACCACAGGAATGCCAGGAACGCTTCGGTGATTTGCTGTTGCTCCGGTGAGCCGCCGCGGCGGCTGCCCCTGACGACGATGTGCTCGGTCAGCATGGTGGGCGCAGGGTAGAGAACCTCCCCGTCGAGCGGCGGGCGCTTTGTGTCGCCGGTGACGTCGTGTGCGTAGGTGACCAGCGCGTCCCCTACACCGTCGCCGAAGGCTGTGCGCGCTGCTGCGGCTGACGCCGGCCAGATCACCACGCGGCCGTGCATGCGGCGTAGCTGCTCGACCGCCGCCGCCGGACCGAGCTCGCGCTGTGCCGCCGCGTACTGAGCCAGCAGCGACCATACCCCGGCGCCCGATGTCGTCGGGTCGGGATGAACAACGGCGACGTCGTCGCGGGTCAGATCTCGCCACCCGTGAATGTCGCGTGGGTTGCCGGGGCGCACGACGATCACCAGCGGACTGGTGGCGAC
>JASFRZ010000139.1:0-10689 GCA_050114655.1 Acidobacteriota bacterium | reverse complement strand
TATCGGCGTAGGGCGAGCGACGGGAGGCGTTGTCCACCGTCGGGTTGGTGTTGAGGATCGACAGGCCGGCGTTGATCGCCTCGATGTCGGCGATCAGCGCGTCACGCAGGCCGTTGAGCGTAGTGATGCCGTTGGCCTGGGCGTAGTCGATGAAGAACTGCTGATCGATGCCCGAGTTCGGCGTGCGGATGAAGAAGCCCTGGGTCACGTCGGGCGCATCCAGGATGAAGTTGTTGAAGGTACCGACCTGCAGGCGCTCGTAGAAGCGCCCGTAACCGCCGCGGATCACCGTGCGGCCATCGTCGGTGACGTCCCAGGCAAAGCCCAGCCGCGGAGCGATGTTGTTGCCGTCGGCGACGATGCTCTCCCAGTCGTAACGCAGCCCCAGGTTGAGGGTCAGGCTCGGCACCACCTGCCAGTCGTCCTGGATGAACAGGCCGAACACCTCGTTGCCGGGCACGCCGACGCTGGTCGACGGGCCGAAGGCGCGGAAGTTGAACACGTCCGGGTAGGTGGCGGGGTCGCTGGGGTTGAAGTCGGCGTCGGTCGGGAACGCGAAGATGCCGTTGGCGGCGCCGTTGTTGTTGAACTTCACCGTGCGGTACGAGTAGTTCATACCGATGCGGAAGTCGTGATCGCCGTACATCTCGGGCACGTACAACGACACCGTGTCGTCGAGCTGCACCGAGTTGTTGACGCGATCCTGCGCGACGGTGTTGGTGCCGCCGTTCCAGCCCGGGTGGTCCTGGAACACGTCGCAGGCCTGCTGCGCCGCGTAGTCGGCGCCGGTGGTGTTGAAGCAGGGGTTGGCGAAGGCCACGTCCTCCTGCGTCCACGACAGGCGGAAGTTGTTGAAGGTGGTGTCGTTGAACACCGTGTCCACCGAGCCGATGACGTTGCGGTCGGTGTCGTCTTCTTCACGCGCTGCTTCCAGCGTCGTCTGGGAGCCGATGATCTGGTTGAACTGCGGCGAGTACTCCTGCAGGTAGCGCACCGACACCTTGTTGTTCGTGGTCGTCTGCCAGTCGACCTTGAACAGGACGTTGCGCAGCAGGTTGTCCTCGGTGGTCGAGAAGTTGAGGTCCGGGCGCGTTCCGAAGTTGTTGCTGACGCCCTCGTTGGGCTTGTCGCGCTCGAAGCTGACGAAGAAGTGCGCCTTGTCGCGCACGATCGGGCCGCCGATGGTGCCGCCGATCGACGAGTAGTCCGCATCCGGCTGCGGCAGGTTATTGCGGGCGGTGAAGAAGTTCTCCGCGTTCCACGCGGCGCTCTGCAGGTACAGGAAGCCGGAGCCGTGGAAGTCGTTGGCGCCCGACTTGGTGACCGCGTTGATCACGCCGCCCTGGGTGCGCCCGAACTCGGCGTCGAACTGCGAGGTGAGGATCTGCAGCTCCTGGATAGCGTCCAGCGCGGTGCGCGTCTGTGCGCCCGCGCGGGCGCCGATGGCGTCGTCGTCGTTGTTGGCGCCGTCGACGTTGAAGGAGTTGTTGTTGTCGTCCTGACCGTTGATGTACAGCGAATCGGAGGCGGTCGACTCGGTGTCGGGGCTGGCGTTCACGCCCGGCAGCAGGCGGCCGAACATGACGAACGAGCGGTTCTGCGACGGCAGGGTATTGAACTCCTCCTCGGTGATCTGGCCGCCGACCTCCTTGGAGGTGGTCTCGACCAGCGGGGTTTCGGCCATGACGGTGACGGTCTCCTCGACGCCGCCGAGCGACATGGTCATGTTGAGCTCCAGTTCGGAGCCGACGGACAGAGTGACGCCCTCGCGCTGCTGGGTGTTGAAGCCCTGCAGGGTGAAGGTGACGGTGTAGGTGCCCGGCGTCAGGCCGTTGAAGTCGTAGCTGCCGTTGACCCCGGTCACCGTCTGCCGGTTGTAGCCGGAGCCTTCGTTGCGGACGGCTACGGTCACGCCGGGCAGCGCGGCGCCATCCGGGTCGGTCACCTCACCGCGCAGCGAGGCGCGGGCGAATCCCTGAGCCTCGGCCGGCGCGGTGAGCGCGAGCACGAAGGCCGCCACGGCGAGTAGCAAGATTGCACGCCGCATGATTCCACTCCTGTGATCGGGGAGAGCGAGTCCACTCATCCGAAAAGGTGGAGCAAAACGCGTGCCACGCGGCGCGGAGAAAAGCCCCCGGCACGATGCCCGATTCTCGGAGATCATGGCCGCGACTTTCTCCGATTTTCGAAGGCGTGCAAGGATACGTGACTTAATTCACAGAACCTGCTCCAGCGGCGTGAAGGGGCGATTCAAATTGTCGGATTTCGAGTGCCCGAAAGAAGCGTTGGATCCTGCCGACTCGGGCAGTGCCGGGGTGCGCCGGCGATCACTTCTCCCGCATCCGCAGCACGAATACTCCTTCGCGTCCGCTCGAGACCACCACCACGCCCGAATCGAAGAACGGATAGTTGCTCCACGAGCCGATCGATCCGCTGATGACGTCTCCCAGGCCGGCGTCCGAGCCCCACGGCACGGTGTCGAAGTAACCCAGCGGCTGCGGGTTCTCAGGGTCGGAAATGTCGAGCACCCGCAGGCCGGCGCGGTAGTTCGACTGGTACATCACGTCGCCGACCACGTAGAGGTTGTGGTCGGTCGCCGGATTGTCGGTCTGATACGTCCCCACCAGGATGGGGTCGTCGAGCTCCTGCACGTCGAAGATCAGCGTGCGCGTGCCGGACACCAGGCCGGAGAACTCGTCGAGCTCGTCGTTGAGGTAGAAGTACCGCTGATCGGGGGTCAGCCAGCCCTGGTGCGAGTAGGCCGTGTTGGGGTACTCGCCGCGCGCCAGCACCACCGGGTTGCGCTTGTCGGTGACATCGCCGATCGACAGCGCGGTGCCGTTGGAGCTGAAACAGATCTCACGGTCCCGGTAACGCTCGTCGGGGCCGGTATAGGTGACGCACTGCGAATCGTGCGAGGCGCCAGTGCCGCCGCCGGTCATCACGTCGGCGAAGCAGCCCACGAAGGCGGGATTCTTGGGGTCCTCGATGTTGACCATGTGCAGCGCGCCGCCGCAGGTTTCGCCGCCGCCGCTGGCACCGACGATGAAGGCGAAGTCGGAGCCCGGGTTGACGATCATGTTGTGCGCGCTGTTGACGCCGCGGTACACCGCGTCGGGCTCGAAGCGCAACGGCGTGCCGTCGAACGCGCGCAGCCGCTTCATGTCGAACACCTGCATGCCGTGGCGACCGGCCGAGTCCGCCACGATGAAGGCGTGGTCCTTGTCGACCTTGACGTCGCGCCACAGGCTGGCGTTGGCCTCGCCGGTCTTGGCGAGCTTGCCGACCCACACCGGATGAGACGGGTCGGTGACGTCGATGAAGGTGGTGCCGTCGCGCATGCCGGCGACGACATAGTCGCGCCCGGTGTCGGGATCGGTCCAGCCCCAGATGTCGTTCATGCCGACGCCGCGGTCGCCGCCGATCATGTTGACCGGCAGGAACGACACGATGTCGACGTTGTCGCACAAGAACGGGCCGGCCTTGCCGTCGACGCAGGGCACCCCTTCGCCGCTCACCGGCGGCAGGCCGCTGACCTCCGACAGCACGGCGGTGCGGCTCCATCCGACGTTGTCGCGGTCCATGATCACCGCGGTTCCGGCGCCGTAGTCATTGCCCGGCACGCCGGCCACCAGCACGTCGCCGCGCGCCGCCGTGGCGGCGCCCATCACCGAGAACTGGCGCAGACCGGCGGCACCGATCTTGACCGCAGAGTCCCAGCTCCCCGTGTCGGAGTGGGTGAAGTGGTAGACGCGGCCGAGGCTTCCGGCGGCGCCCGGTGCGCCGACGAAAGCTTCGTCGGCGTCGAAGGTCACCGATGAGCCGAAGTAGGTTCCCGGCACCCGATCGTAAGGCTCCAGGCCGGGGAGTTGCCGCCAGCTCTGCTGGTCTGCGTCATAGGCGAAGGCGTATACGGCCCCCATGAAGCCGTTGGCGCCCGGGGCGCCGATCATCACCTCGCCGTCGTTGATCGCCACCGCATGGCCGACGTAAGCACCGTCGGCGGCACCCGCGCCGGTCACGCGGCTCACCTCGACCCATCCGTCTTCGCCGCGACGATAGGTGTAGGCGGCGCCGGGTGCGACGGCGGTGGCGTAGCCGGCGAGGAAGAAGTCGATCTTACCGGCCGGAGCTCCCGCTACTGCCTGCCCGACATCGATTGCCACCGATGCGCCCAGGCGCTCGGCGACCTCCCCGGCGGCTCCTTCGAATGCCGCCGCCTGCTGCCAGCCTCGATCGTCCGCCTCGAACAGGTAGACGGCGCCGTGACCGCCGTTTGCCTCGGGGGCGCCGACGATCATCGAGTCGCCACTCAGGTCGAGCGTGGCGCCGAACATGTCTTGCGGGCCGGAGCCGGCGGCGGTGATGCGCGTCGCGGCCATCCACTCGCCGTCGCGCTTCTCGAATACATACACGGCGCCGGCATTCTCGGCTCCGATCGCCATGCGGTTGCCATCGACGGAAATACTGCTGCCGAAGCCGTCGGCATCGAACGCGGCATCGGAGGCGACCGTGGCCGCGTCGTCGGCGCTCATCCGGCGTACTTCGGTCCACACCCCGCCGTCGCGCCGGTAGACGTATACGTAACCGGGCGTCGCCTGGTTGCCGGGCTCGCCGACGAACACCTCGCCGTCACCGACGGCGACGGCGCGGCCATAGCCGATCTGGGCCAGGGCGGGGGCGGCGATGCCGATCGCAACGACAAGGACACCGAGATTGCACAGAAACCGCTTCATGATTGCCTCCAGGGAAGTCGTGAGAGGAAGGAGAGACTAGCAGGGAGGTGTTGCGGTTTGCGCCGATGCCCATGTTATTTTCGCGGTGCAGGGGGCCACGGAATTCGGCAAAGCCGGTTTTTCAGTCAGAGACGAGGTTTGCCCGATGCTCCTTCGATTCTCATGGCCGATCCTCCCCGTAGCTCTAATCCTCGCGCCGTTCTACGTCGCAGAGGCGCAGGAAACCGGAAACGTCTGCGTACGCGACTTTCAGCCGGGGGCCGTTTGCACGGCCAACGACGTGCGCATCCAGGAGCTGACCCTCGTGACCCTCATCGAGGGCTGCGGCGACGGAACAATCGGAGAGGCCGAGGGCCTCTTCGAGGTGCTGATCTCCGCGGAGGGCTCCCCCAATCGCTTCGACATCGGGATATTCCTGGCAACCGACGGCGGCAGCGCCCGCGACGGCGATGCCTGCTATCACGATTATCTCGAGCCACCGCTCAACGCGACCCCGATGTTCGGCGATGCGAACAGCGACGGCATTCCGGACCTCGCCGCTCCCCCCTGGCAGGAGATCGACGCGGACCAGTGCGGCGACATCCAGACGAACACGCAGGTCATCAAGCCCATGCCGGTCACCCGGTTCTCCTGCACCGACTCGGACAACGATGGGTTCGTCGATGCCAATGTCTGCCCGACCTGGGACAACAACGCGGTCACCAACTGCGCGAGCCTCTCCGATGCCTTCCCGGGGACGAACTCGAAATGCGGTTGCGCCACTGTTTCGCTCGGGATCCCCGTGTTTTCGCCCGCTCCCGCCATCTCGGTGAGCAAGAGCCCGCCTGACCAGACCGTCTCGGTCGGTGAGGACGCCAACTTCATACTCACCGTCGACAACACCGGCAACGTCCAGCTCGAGAATGTGATCGTGGACGACCCGCAGTGCACGACCCTCACCGGGCCTGCGGGCGATGACGGTGACGACATTCTGCAGACCACCGAGACCTGGACTTACACCTGCAGCGCGACGGGGGTTACGACGAGCTTCACCAACGTCGTCAGCGTCACGGCGACGCCGTCGTCCGGCGGATCCGATGTCACGGACACGGACAGCGCCGATGTGGACGTCACGACGGTGCCGAGTCCGGCGATCGCGGTGGCCAAGACGCCGCCGAATCAGATCATCTCCAGCGGTGACGATGCCAATTTCGTCATTTCCGTCGACAACACCGGCGATGTGGCGCTCGAGAACGTCATTGTGGATGACCCGCAATGCACGTCGCTCACCGGACCCACGGGCGATGACGGTGACGCCATTCTGCAGACCACCGAGACCTGGAGTTACGCGTGCACGGTGACCGGCGTGACGGTGAGCTTCACCAACGCCGTCACCGTCAAGGCGACGCCGACGACCGGTGGCGCCGACGTCACGGATAGCGCGAGCGCTGATGTCAACGTGCTCCGCGCCGTGCCCATGCTGCCGCTGTGGATGACCGCCGCGCTCGCCGCGATGCTCATCGCCGCCGGACTGCTGCGCATGAGGTACCAGGCGGGCGTTTCACCCGATTGACGGGCGGAGCGGGCCGGCAATCGGCTCGAACTGCGCGCCGGCCCATTGAGGGAAGGCCGCGCGACCTCGAGCTGCTCGAAGGCCGGCTCAGTCGAGTCGAACGCGGATCTCGCCGACGTTGAGCTCGATGTTGACCTTGTGGGGGCCGGTGCCGCTGTCCCAGTGAACGTCGGTGCCGCCGAGGATGCCCTCGATGGCGTTGCGGCCATCGCGGTGACGCAGCTCGGTCTCGCCGATGCCGTTGTCGAGCGTGACCTCGCCGACCAAGTCCTGTGGCATCGACACGGCGATCTCACCCACGCCCATGTCGATCGACAGGTTGCCGCGCAGATTCTCCAGCGATACCTCGCCGATGTCCATCTCGATCGAAAGGTCGCCGACCAGGTTGCTCGCGGTGAGCTCGCCGGTGCCGAAGTTGAGCTCCGTGCCCAGTCCGTGCGGCACGGTGAGCTTCACCGAGACCACCGCATCGCGTGATCGCCACATGCTGGTCCCCTCGATGTCGAGGTAGAGCGTGTTGCGACGCTCGCGCGAGTTGAGGCGGACGTCCTCGGCGCGCTCGCGACAGCGCTCCCGATCGCGACCTTCCGCGCAGCGCACGCTGATCTGGGCGATGACCTTGTCGGTGGACGCTCCCACCACCTCGAGTTCGCCGACGTTGAGATCGAACGCGACCGCCTCGAGCGCGGCACGATCGAACTCCTGATTGAACGTGCGCACGACGCGGTCGGATTGCGCCGACGCCGGGGTCGCAACGGCAACCACCAGCCCGGCGACCATCAAGAAACGACGCATGGCCTCACCTCTTCAGACTCTGTGGCCCATGTTACCGGCTGCAGCGGGCCACACAGGGGTTTTCTCACTCGCTTAGGTTACGGAAGCGGCGGGGGGGTGGTTTCATGGATAAACTGGCAGGATAACGGACGTGCGGGGGCGTACCGAGTCACGGAGGTGGGCGACTGATGGTGCAAAGGCGCGGGATGCGGCTCTTTCTGGCAACTCTGGTCATCGCCGCAGTGTGGGCGACGACGTTGCCGGTGCAGGCGCAGCAGATCCTGGTGGGGCGGCAAACGCAGCACGACAAGGTCCGCGTATCGGGCTTTCTGTGGCGCGCCAAGCCCCAGGGAACGCTCAGGCTGGCCGAGCTCGCCGCGGTTCCGGGATTCGGGAACGGTATCGACATCGCTGACGGGCTGGGCTTCGACAGCTCGGCGAACGGATGGATCATCGAGGGCAACGTCGCGCCGGGACGGCGCCATCACCTGATCTTCGAGTACTCGCGCCTGCAGGCGAGCGGCGCGCGCACGGTGGAATTCCCGGGCTTCGGATCGATCCCCGGATTTTCGATCGACACCACGTCCGCCATCACGTTGCGCGAATTCCACGCGTTCTACAACTTCCTGCTGACCGCCAGCCCGCAGGCCGAGTTCGGCCTCCTCGGCGGCCTCGGCTGGTTCGAGACCGAGGCGGCCTTGTTCACCGACATCGGTGACACCGCGGCCAAGCTCGATCAGGCGTTTCCGGCCTTCGGCGCCAACCTCATGCTCAACCCCAAGGGTCCACTGCGCGGCTATGTCGAGCTGAGCGGATTTCCGCGCGTCGAGGTCAACGACCTGAGCGGCTGGCAGTTCGATCTGGTTGCCCGCTTCGAGGTATTTCCGACGCGCAACTTCGGCCTGATCGTCGGCTACCGACGCTACCGGCTGGTGTTCGATGAAGGGGAGCAGAATATTGGCCTGGACGTGATCTGGGACGGCTTCACTTTCGGCGCCCAGGTTCGTTACTGATGCCCACCCCCCCGGGGGGACACCGGGTGCAGCACTGCGCTGCGGGTCTGCGGCGCGCTTGTCCGCCTCATCGCATGCATGGTGGTGATGGCAATCGCCGCGGCAGCGATGCCGGCAGCGGCGCAGGAGATCATCACCACCGGCCCCGAGCCCTACGATCGTGCGCGGGTGTCCGGCACCTTCTGAGTCGTGCGCGCGTCCACCTGGAGGCTTCATTGAGCGTCATCGAGCTACGCATCCAGCAACTGCCCCACGCGGAGGGCCTCGACCTTCCCGCATACGAGACCTCCGGCTCGTCCGGCATGGACCTGCGCGCCGCGATCGACGAGTCGGTGGACATCCGCAGCGGCGAAGGCGCGGTCATCCCCACAGGTCTGAAGATGGAGATCCCGCTCGGCTACGAGGGGCAGGTGCGCACGCGCTCCGGCCTGGCGGCGAGCCACGGACTCACCGTGCTCAACTCGCCGGGAACCGTCGACGCGGACTACCGCGGCGAGGTCAAGGTCATCCTGATGAACTTCGGCGATGAGACGGTGACGGTCGATCGCGGCGATCGGATCGCACAGCTCGTCATCGCTCCGGTGGCGCGCGTGGTGGTCGCGCAGATCGACGAAGTCGACGGGACAGCCCGCGGCGAGGGCGGATTCGGCTCCACCGGGATTTCCTGACCCGCGAGCGGGCCGGCAGCGAGATCGGCGTCGGCCTGGTGCCGGACAGGCTCGTCATCGGCGGGCAATGCGTTTTCCGAGGGGCCGGCCCGGAACCGCTCCCGGCGGTCGGCTCGTTGACTCCCGACCGGAGGGCGACCACCATGGGGCGGTGCGCGTACCGGTTCTCTCCGTAGCTGTCGCCGCAACGCTGGCGTCCTGGTGTTTCTCCGTGCCCGCGGCATGGGCGCAGGACGCTTCCAGCGAGCTTCCCGTGGTCACGGTCGGCATGGTGATCGACGGGCCGTGGGCACGTAACGACGAGATCAGCGAGCTGTTTCGCCGCGAGATCATCGAGCTGACCCGGCTCGACTACGACGCCCGCTTCCCGGAGGACAAGCGCCTGATCTCCGACTGGACGGTGGAGGGCGTGCGGCGGGATTTCGATCGCCTGCTCGCCGATCCCGAGGTCGACATCGTGTACGCGATGGGTGTGCTGGCCTCCAACGAGGCGATCCTTCACCGCGACCTGCCCAAGCCTGTGATCGCCCCGTTCGTCATCGACTACGAGTTCCAGGGAGCTCCCGCCGAGATCGGGGAGGCCGACAAGCTGGTGAGCGGTGTCGAGAACCTCAGCTATCTGACCACACCGTGGGAAGCCGGCCGCGACCTCGAAGAGCTGTACCGCATCGTGCCGTTCGCAAAGGTGGCGGTGATGGTGGATGAGCGGCTGCTCGCCGCTTCCGGCGCCATCATCGACAAGATCACCAGCACAGCGCAGAGCTACGGCGTCGCGTTCCAGATCATCCCGATTCTCGATCGCGCCCAGCCGGCGCTCGACATGCTCGATGCCGACGTCGACGTGGTGATGGTCAGCGCTCTGCTCAACATGCCGGACGAGGAGACTGCGGCGCTGGTCGCGGGCATCAATGCGCGCCGTCTGCCCAGCATGGCGTTGTTCGGCCGCCGGCAGGTGGAGCAGGGCCTGCTGCTCGGTGTGGCCCCGGATACGAACTTCACCCGCGTCGCCCGGCGGGTCGCCATCCACACCCAGGAGATCCTGATGAGTGAGTTGGCGTCGCAGCTCCCCATCGAGGTGGCGCGGCCGCGCGAGCTGGTGATCAACATGGAAACGGCCCGCGAGATCGGTTTCTCGCCCACGTGGGATGTGTACACGGAGGCCGAGCTGCTGCACCAGCAGGACATGTCGCACCCCCTGCTGACGCTGCAAGAGGCGGTGCAGCAGGCGGTCGACTCGAACCTCGACTACCTTGCCGCAGTGCGCCAGGTGGCGGTACAGACCCAGGTGGCGCGCCAGGCGCAGGCACCCCTGCTGCCGTCGCTCGATGCGGGGTTCACCGGGCTGTCGATCGACCCCACGCGCGCGTCGCAGAGCCTCGGGCAGCAGCCGCAGCACACGCTCGCCGCCGCGCTGACGCTCGATCAGCTCATCTATTCCGATGCCGCGTGGGCCGCGCGCGACGTGCAGCGCTTTGCTCTCGAGGCCACGGAGTACGACAGCGAGGCCGCGCGGCTGGATACCGTCCGGGCCGCGGCGGTGGCGTACCTCAACGTGCTCATCGCGGCCACCTTCGAACAGATCCAGCTGCGCAACGTCGATCTGAGCCGCACCAACCTGGAGCTGGCTACGGCGCGCCAGGAGGTGGGCGTCGCGTCGCGCGCGGAGGTGTTCCGCTGGCAAAGCGAGATCGCCAGTGACCGCAGCGCGGTCATCGATGCAACGGTGCAGCGCAACCTGGCGGAGATCGATCTCAACCGACTGCGCAGCCGCCCGCTCGAGGAGCCGTTCCGAACCGTCAGCGACATCGAGGAGTCCGAGTTTCGCCAGCCCATGGAGGACCTCACCGAGTTCATCGACGACCGCGACTCGTTCGACGTGTTCCGCCAGTTCATGGTGCAGGAGGGGCTGCGCGACGCTCCCGAGTTGGCCGCCATCGACGCCGGCA
>JASFRZ010000138.1:0-10782 GCA_050114655.1 Acidobacteriota bacterium | reverse complement strand
GCCGCGCAACGCCGCGGATGCCGTCGTCACGCGCTCCCCACTCACGAGATGTAGCCCAGGCCCTGGAGCTTCTTCTTGATTTCCTCTTCGGTGTCGGCCTCTTCCAGCACCGCGAGCTCCTTTTCGAGCGCGTGGGTGATGAATTCCTCCACCGACGAGTAGCCGGCGATGTCGGCGAACTTCTTGACCCGCGCCAGCAGGCCCTTGTCGAGCGTTACCTTCGATCCTCCGAACATGTGGTTCTCTCCTGTCGCTCCCCTGCCCGGCCGCTTTCGGCGGCGGGCTACCGACTCGTCAGCCCCCGTCGTCCGTGGCCACTGGTTGCGGCGGCGGCGGGAAGTTGTCGATGCCGAACTCCGCCAGCAGCGCCGCGGCGAGGTTTTTCAGCGAGGTCACCTCGCGGCCCAGCGGCCGGCTGGTGAACAGCACGCCGGGCACCGCGGTGTGGTCCATCTCGTGGTCGCCGCTCCACTTGTTGTCGTTGTCGAAGATGATCTCGTCGGAGAACTCGCCCAGCGCCGAGGCGTTGTCGGAGCGCGTGCCCTTGGCAAAGCCGACGATCATGTCGGGGCCGATGTCCAGGTAGCCGTCGTCGTGAAACGCCTCGTCGCGCAGCTGGACCTCGGTCACCGCCGGCTCACCGGTGGCCGGATCGATGAACGCCAGCAGCTTCTCGGAGATCTCCTGGATGAGCTGGTCACGGTCGGCTAGCGGCACCGAGCCGTTGGCCTCGCGGCCGCGCAGGTTGATGTACAGCCCGTTAAGACCGAGCGCGTAGGCCTGCGTGCGCGCCCAGTTGACGTTGCCGAAGTACGGCACGCCGGTGCGGCGACGCGGGTTCATCAACGTGATGTAGCCGTTCTCCAGCAGCCAGGTGTTGAGGTTCATGGAGCGCTTCAACGAGGTGAAGCCGTGGTCCGACATCACCACCAGCGTGGTGTCCTCGGCCAGGCGGTCCATCACGTGGCCGACGACGCTGTCCATCTCGATGTAACGATCGATGATCGCGTCGGTGAAGGGCGCATCGGCGACCGGGTCGTGGACCGGATTACTCGGATCCATGGCGCGCCACATCATGTGCGACACCTGGTCGAGGTCGCCGAAGTAGTAGAACAGGAACCCGCCCTCGAAGTGATCGAGCACGTAGTCGAGCTGGCCGTGGATCTCCCCCTGCGCGATGCCCGCCTGCGCCATGAAGTCGGCGTTGTTGAAGACCCCTTCCTCCAACGCGTTGGTGTCCTCCGGCATGCCCTGGGTGTAGAAGCGCCCGGTGGCCTCGGCGAGTTCGGCGGCATAGTCCTCGGGGGTGCTGATCGGCATGATGGGGTTCATCGGATCGAGGTTCACCGGGCTGGCGTAGAGCTCGAACTCGGGGCGCACCTCCTTGAGGAAGAAACGCACCTGCCCGGCGACGCTGGTGACGTAGGGAATGAGGTCGAAGCTCACCGGTACCCAGTCGCTCCACTCGCCCTGCTGCAGGATACGCTCCTCGGAGCCGATGACCAGACGGGCTACCAGGCTGTCGGGATCGACGTACACGGTGAACGGCAACATGACGTCCTCCGGCTCGGTCAGCAGCGGGTTGGGCAGGCCTTGGAGCTCGGTCTCGATCACGTTGTTGCGCACCCGCACGCGCTGGATGTTGGCCTCGGTGGCGGCGGTGATGCGCTCCGGCTGAGTGGTGAAGAAGCTGTAGTAGCCGGGCGAGCCGGCGATGTCGGGGGTGCCCATGCCGGACAGCTCGCGCGTCGCGGTGCCGGTGGGCGGGAAGTTGGCCGGCATGCGGAGGATGGTGGCGGGCACGCCGTGATCCTCGAGGACCTCCCAGAACGGCGTGCCGTGGCGCAGCAGCTCCATGCCGCCGCCGCTCAGCGGGATGGTGTACTTGCCCAGGGTCAGCGTGCGGCCCAGCTCGCCCGGCTTGGAGGTCGAAAGATACGGCTCCATCGTGGTCGGGTCGCGGTGCACGAAGTCGTAGATGCCATGGCCGCCGGAGTCCAGGCCGGTGATGAAGTTCGACCACGCCACCGGGCTCTGCGGCGGGATCGAGGTGGCCAGCGCCTGGAAGGTGCCGCGGTCCGCCAGTCGTGACAGGTTGGGCAGGCGACCGGCCTCCATCAGGTGGGAGGCGAGGGTAAAGTCCATGCCGTCGATGCCCAGCACCACCATGCTCTGCGGGTACGACGGCATGCCGCCGCCGCAGGCGACCGCGGCCAGCAACATCGTCGACAGCAACGTCAACGCACCAGTGCGAAGGGCCGTGTCGCGTCGGCCTCCGACCCGAGGGCGCACCTGCCGGCGGTCGGACTCCACCGCTCCGATCACCTCACGCCGTCCCATCGGCTTCCTCCTTGAACAGCGCCTTGCCGTCCATGAACTTGGGCACCTGCACGCCGAACTGCTGCAGGGCGGTGGGGGCGATGTCGATGAGCGCCGGGTCCTCGACGTCGATCTCGCGGTTGCAGAACATCACCCCGGGCACGATGCGCGGGTCGATGCAATGATCGCCGCTCCACGCCTTGGTGTTGTCCTCGAAGACATTGCCGGCGACCACGCCGGTGGCCATGTCCCAGGAGCAGCGGTAGCCGGCGTTGTAACCCACCAGCAGGTCGGGCGCGTTCTCCAGGTAGGGCCCGCGGTACAGCTTGTGGGTATCGAACAGCTCGCGGATGCCGATCTCGTCGCGCTCCTCGTCGCGCAGGCCGGAGAGCTTGCCGATCAGCTCGTCCTTGAGTGCCTGCGCCTCCTCGCCGGGCTGCACGATGCCGTGCTCCTCGCGCCCCTCCATGTTCAGGAACACGCCGGTCAGCCCGATCGCGTAGGCCTTGGTCCTGCTCCAGTCGACCCCGCGCAGCCACTCGGCGGACCCGTCGACGCCCTCCTCGAGGTGCAGGTAGCCGTTCTCGTGCAGCCAGGTATTGAGGTTGACGCCGCGGCGGAACGAGTTGAAGCCGTGGTCGGAGCACACCACCAGCAGGTCGCCGTCCTTCATCTGCTCCATCACGCGGCCGACCAGCTTGTCGTTGTGGACGTAGAGCTGCTCGACGGCGTCCTTGTGCTCGGGTTCGCCGGCCTCGCCCTCTCCCCCGTTCTCACGATCGGCCGCCGCGCGCGCCTTCGCCGCCGCCTCCGCCGCCGGATGGCCGTCCTCGAGGTAGCGCCAGAACATGTGCTGGATACGGTCGGTGGCGTCGAACACGCACACCAGAGCGCCTTTGCGCAGCTTGTCGAGCGCGGCGAAGAACATGTCCTCGCGTTCCTTGTCGATGTCGTAGGTCATCTGCAGGAACGCGGAATCGTCGATGATGCCCTCGTTCAGCGCCCAGGTGTCCTCCGCCAGCCCCAGCGTCGAGTACTTGCCGATCTTCTTGGCCAGATAGGTGGAGTAGTACGACGGGTGCGACACCGGCATGGCCGGCTTTTCGGGATCGAAGCTGATCGGCGTGATGTAGAGGCCGAAGTGCTCGCCCATCTCGGTGACCAGCAGCCGGCAGATGCCACGGATCTTCATGCCGGGCGCCGCCTTGAAGGCGATGTCGACCCAGTCGGTGAGCTTGCCGGGCTCCAGCGTGTGCTGTTCGCCGTCGATGGTCACCTGCACCACGTTGGCCGCGCGGTCGATGTCGATGGTGACCGGCAAGGTCATCGGCGGGTTGCCCTCGACGAGGTCGTTCTCGGGGCCCTCGAGGGCGGTCTCGAAGTGGTCCTTCCCCGCCCCGTTGGGCGACAGGTGCACCCGGATGCCGCCCTCCTTGATCGCCTCGCCGCCCGGCCGCGTGGTGAAGAAGATGAAGGTGCCCTGGGTACCGAGCAGATCGGGCACGCACATCGCCGAGAGCTGGGCGCCGCGGAAGTCCTCCGGCGGGAAGGTGATCGGCACGCGCAACACGGTCGACCAGATGTTGTACTCGCCGAGGATCTTCCAGAACGGCTTGGACTTGCGCAGCAGGCGCAGCTCCGGCTTGCCGAGCGGGATCTTGTACTTGCCGATCCTGAGGCGCTTGTCGACGCTGCCGATCTTGGTCGACGAAAGCACCGGCAGGTAGGTGCGCCGGTCGCGGTCGAGGAAGTCGTAGATGTTGTGGCGCGCCGGGTGCGAGCCGGTGGAGAACGACGACCAGGCCACCGGCGAGACCGACGGGAAGGTGGTCTTGAGCCGGTGGTAGCAGCCCTGCTCGGCGAGCTTGGCGAAGTTGGGCAGCTTGCCGGCCTTCATGAAGCGGTCGGTGAGCTTGGGGTCCTGGCCGTCGAGCCCGACGACGATGAAGCGCTTGATCTTCGGCTTGGTCATGCCGCGGTACTTGAACCAGCGGTACGCCATGCGGAAGGGCCACGCCAGCATCGACAGGAACGACACGACGATGGTGGTGAGGATGACCAGAAACGAGCCGACGAAGGCAATCCCCGCCCCGGGACCCACGTAAGCGTAGGCCGGTAACGGCACGACGATGACGAGGAGCGCAACGACCCAGCACGCGGTCAGCAGCGGGCGCACATATCGGTACGCGCGTGCAGCACCGCGGGGGGCAGACGCTCGGAAGGAAACGGCTTCGAGCATGGGGCAATCGTAGCGGGTCGAGGCCGTCCGTGCACGCCCGTGGGCACCCGGAGTTGCCGGGGGGTGCCCGGGGGGGCAGCGACACGAGAGGGCTGCGCCGCCCGGGGGTTGGCGACACGAGGGTACTCCCGGTCCCCCCGCGTCCCCTGAACGCTCGCGGTTGGCGTTGGCGCACGTCGGCCGCGAGCTTTCGGGGGCCCCCACTCGGGCCCCACCGTGAGTACCCTCGTGTCGCCAGCCCCCGGAAGGAACGTCGACGCAAGGCGGGCGCCCGAAAGTGCCATCGTACCGGCAGGTTGCGGGACACTTGTTCGACACCCCGGCTTCGGGTAGAAACGGAAGGCGCAGCATGTGTAGGAGCTCCCGAGAACTTGATGAATACGGAGGATCGGGGGATGTCTCTGCGCCACCTCACCGCTGCCACCCTGCTGTTGACGAGCACGATTGCCTGCTCGTCGTCCGAGGGCCCCGCCGACGCCACCGGTGAGTGGGTCGGCACGGTCACCGCCGAGGGCAACCTCACCACGGTCGTCAACGAGTCCGGGTCGGTGTGGGGCGGGAGGGCGACGCTGGTCGAGGAAGCTTCGATCGGTGTAGAGGCGGGTGCCGACGAGTACATGCTCGGAGAAGTGTGGGGCGTGTTCGCGACGGAGCACGAGATCTACGTCGTCGACCGGCAGGTTCCCGTCATCCGGGTATACGACATGGATGGACGACACCTGCGCGACATCGGCCGTGAGGGCCAAGGGCCCGGGGAGTTCACCATGCCGGCCTTGCTCACGGTCGACGCGGCCGCCGGCCGAGTGTACGCACAGGATCCGCGAGTTGGGCGCTTCGTCCTTTTCACTCTCGAGGGTGGGGCCGTAGACACCTGGCCGGCGCGTGACGCATGGTGCTGTGCGTACCCGATGGTGCCTGCGCCCGACGGCACGCTTTGGGCGCGCACCCTGGTGCGCGACGAGGAGACGGGCGAATCGGAAGAGGGACTCCTGCAGTTCGGACCGGACGGTCCGATCGGAGAGGTGCGCTGGCCGGAGTTCGGCGACTTCGCGCCGATCGAGATCCTGGTGCCACTGTTCGGGCGAACGACAACGACGCCGGTGCCGTTCAGCCCGCAAGCGCGCTGGGTGACGACCTACTCGGGGGCCATCGTCGCCGGGACTTCCGACCGCTACGCCTTCACCATCGATGAGCCGGATGGCACAACCATCAAGGTCGAGAAGTACTGGGCGCCCATCGCGATCCAGCCCGAGGAGGCCGATTGGTACCGCCGGCGCTTCACCTCCGGCTACCGGGCGGAGGGCGGCAACGAGGGCTGGACATGGGACGGCACGGAGATGCCATCGACCAAGCCCGCCTTTTCGGGATTCCTCCCGTCTCATACCGGCGAGATCTGGGTGACCCGTGAGGGTCTCGGCGAGCCGCTGCCGGACTGCGCCGACCCCCTGGCAGAGGGCCGTCAAGCCGCGTCGGAGCGCCCTTGCTGGCGTAACGCCGACATCATCGACGTCTTCGACACCGGCGGCCGCTACCTCGGCCCCGTCAAGGCCCCACCCGGCATCCGCCTGTTCCCGTCCTACACCCAAATCCGCGGCAACCAACTCATCAGCGTCACCGAAGACGACCTCGGCATCCTCCGCGTGAAGCGCTGGCGCCTCGTCCCGCCCCGCTAGCCCCCAAGCGAGCGAGCGAAGCAATGCTCGCCCAGCACCATCGAATCGAGAACCGAGCCGGCGATGCCGCTCCTCCCGGGGGTTGCCGGCACGAGGGTGCTCACGGTGGGACCCGAGTGGGGGCCCACGAAAGCTCTCGGCCGACGTCCGCAAACAGCGGACCCGTTCCTTCCGCGGGGTTGCCGGCACGAGGGGGTGCTCACGGTGGGGCCCGAGTGGGGCCCCCGAAAGCTCGCGGCCGACGTGCGCCGAAGCCCACCGCGAGTTTTCAGGGGACGCGGGGGGACCGAGAGTACCCCCTCGTGCCGGCAACCCCGCGGGCAACCGGTCGCTACTCGCTGCGCAAAGCCACCAGCGGATCCACCCGAGTAGCCCGCCGAGCCGGAATCAGCGACGCCGCCAACGCCACGCCCAGCAACAGCAGCGGGATGCCGACATACGTCGCCGCATCGGTCGGGCTGACGCCGTACAGCAGCCCCTCGATGAAGCGCGCCAGGAACGCCGCGCCGGCGAGGCCGAGCGGCAGCCCGAGCAACGCCAGCAGCAGGCCCTGGCGCACCGACTTCCACACGATGGCGGAGGGCAGCGCGCCGAGCGCGATGCGGATGCCGGTCTCGTGCGCCTGCGAACGTACCGTGAAGGCGATCAGGCTGTAGATGCCGATGGTCGACAACAGCAGCGCGATAGCCGCCAGCGCCCCCATCAGGATGAGGGTGAAGCGCGTGCCTCCCATGGCGGCGCCGACGTACTCGTCCATGGTGCGCACGCCGTGGATCGGCCGGCCGGTGCCGAGCTCCTCGGCCTCGCGCCGAATGAGCGACACGATACCGGCGACATCGCCCGCCGTGCGCACCGCGAAGATGTTGTTCTGGCTCGGGCCGAGGCGGTACGGCAGGTAGATCTGCGGACGCACCTGACGGCGCACGTCGATGCCACGACTGTGAGACACGACACCGATGATCTCGACCATGTTGTTGCCGAGCGTGTCCTCGCCGTCCTGGTCGTCGCGGTTGAGCTGCGTGCCGAGGCCGATCTGCAGGCGCTGGCCGACCGCGTTGCCGTCCGGCCAGCCCTCGCGCGCCAGCGTCTCGTCGACGATCGCCAGCGGCAGCAGCGCCTCGTTGTCGCGCTCCTCGAAGCCGCGCCCCGCCAGCAGCGTCACCCCCATGGCGTCGAAGTAACCCGGCGTCACGAAGCGGTAGTCCGCCGAGGTTCCGTTCCAGTTGCTGGTGGTATCCAGCGTCAGGTCGGGGGAATACGACGCCATCATGTTCTGGTTGGACAGCGGCAGGATCGAGATGGCGCCCGCGGCGCGCACGCCGGGCAGCGCGGTGATGCGCTCCTCGAGCTGACGGTAGATACCCCAGCGGTCCTCGGGCTGCCGGAAGACATCGGTGTCGATCGGTACCTGCATGGTGACCACGTGGTCGGGATCGAAGCCGAGGTCGACGCCGGACAGTGACACGAAGCTGCGGATCAACAGGCCGGCGCCGATCAGCAGCATCACCGAGAAGGCCACTTGCGCGACCACGAGGCCGCTGCGCGTGCGCGCGCGCAGCCCGCCGCCGCCGCGGCGGCCTTCCTTGAGGACGTCGTTGAGCTGCGGGCGGGACGCTTGCCACGCCGGGATGACGCCGAACAGCAGCGCGGCGAGGAACGAAGCGCCGAAGGTGAACGCCAGCACCGCGGGGTCGAGGCCGATGCCGTCGGCGCGCGGCAGATCGCCCGGCTGCAGGGCGAGCAGCGTGTCGAGACCGAACGCGCCGAGCAGCAGGCCGACCAACCCGGCGAGCAATGCCAGAACCACACTCTCGGTGAGCACCTGGCGCATGATGCGCGCGCGTCCGGCGCCGAGCGCGGCGCGCATGGCGATCTCCTTTTCGCGCGTCTTGGTACGGGCCAGCAGCAGGCTGGCGGCGTTGGTGCAGGCGATCAGCAGCACCAGCGAGACGGCGCCGAGGAGCGCCAGAATCGCCGGGCGCACGTTCTGCACCAGGTCTGAGTGCAGCGGGTGCACGTAGTAGCGGATGTCGGCGCCCTCGTAGGCCTGCGGGAACTCCTGCACCAGGCTCTCACCGATCGCCGAGACCTCGGCCTGCGCCTGCGCGAAGGTGGCGCCATCGGCGAGCCGCGCGATGGTGCGATAGGCCCAGAAGCCGCGATCCGTCGAATCGAGCACCAGCGGCCGCCAGATGTCGACGTCCGGCGACAGGCTGGTGCCCGGGCCAAGCAGTAGACGGAAGCCCTCCGGCATGACGCCGGCAATCGGCACCTGGCTGTTGTTCAGCTCGATGGTTTGGTTGATGACCTCGGGATCGCCGGCGAAGCGCCGCTGCCACAGCCGGTAGCTGAGGATGGCAACCGGCGTGCTCGAGGCGCCGTCCGCGGCGTCGGGCGGCGGCACCATGCCCTCTTCCGCAGTGAACTGGCGGCCGACGACCGGCTCGATGCCGAGCAGCGGGAACAGGTTGGGCGAAACGTTGGCCGCCAGCACCGCCTCCATATCGCCCTCGGTGGTGATGTTGGTGGTGTACTCGCGGGTCACGCTGCCGACGTCCTCGAGCAGCTCGGCGCGCTCGCCAAAGTCGACCACCTCGGCGCGCGCCAGCCCCGGGTGCTGACGCAGGCTGGAGAGGTCGACGCGCAGCAGCGCCAGCTCCTCCGGGTCCTGGTACGGCAGCGGCCGCAGCAGCACGCCGTTGACCACGCTGAAGATGGCGGTGTTCGGGCCGATGCCGAGGGCCAGGGTGAGCACGACCGCCAGCGCGAAGCCCGGCTGCTTGACGAGCTGGCGCACGGCGAATCCGATGTCGCGGAGGGTTCCACGCATGATGCGGTCCTTTCGGTTTCGCAAATCGGGGAGAGCGAGTTGCGGACCGGAAGCACGGGGAGCAACTGCGTGGGGAGCGCGGTCGCGGGTTCGTTCGGGCAGGAAGTGGCGCGAGAAGCTGAAAGCCTGGCGCCAGTACCACAGGCGGGCACGCAGCCCGCCGGCGGGAAACTTGAGGGCGCGGGTCTCGTCGAGCTCGGCGATGATGTCGTCGCGCTCGTCGGCCGGTAGCACGACACGCAGCAACAGGCGCGCGGGCGAAAGGCGCATCGGCGGGCGCGGTGGCGCGGGGCTCATCGCTTGTCGAGCAGTGGCTGCAGCCCGTCCCACATGCTCATCAGGGTGCTACGGGCCTCCGCCAGCCGGTCGATGCCGTCGGGCTCGACGCGGAAGTAGCGCTTTGCCTTGCCGCCCGGCACCGGCTCAGGATCGGCAAGCCAGGAGGACACCAGGCCCTTCTGGCGCAGGCGACGCAGGGCGAGATAGACGGCGGCGCGAGAGACGTCGCGCCCGGTGCGCTCGAGGATCTCCTCGACGATCGGCACGCCGTAAGCCTCGTCGCCGAGGCGCAGGATGGCGAGGAGAACCAGCTGCTCGACCTCGCCGAGGGAGTCACGGCTCATGAAGCTTCCCTTTCGTCTACCCCGACGCGACATGCGGCGGGTGCTTCGATCGGCGGGGAGCAGTACTTTGTAAAGACAATTTAGTTATTTCGCATGACTATATAGGCAAACCCTTCTCTCCGCCAGGGGTCTCTGATCGCCTCTACGCCGCTGCGATCGCCGCAGCCTGGTGCCGTCCCGTCAATCCTCGTCGTCGATCCGGAAGGCGCCGTAACCGACCACCTCGTTGCGGGGCCCTGCGGTATCCCCCGAGTTGCGCAGATCGAGCAGCTCGATGCCCATGCCACGGCGCGCGGCGGAGATCTTCATCCCCTGGATCGCCAGCCGGCCGCAGGCACTGCCTTCATCGAGCTGCTCGGGTTGTCCGTGCACGATGATCTCCGCGGTGGCGGCGTCGAGCCGCTTGGCGGTCTCGTAGTCGTGAAAGTGCGACAGGTCGGAGCTCACCACCAGCAAGGTGTCGTCGTCCCACACCGCGTCGAGGACGTCGGCAACCTGTTGCGGCGTGGCCGCGCCGGTAACCAGGGGCACGATGCGCACGTCGCCGAGCGCGCGCTGCAGGAACGGCAACTCGACCTCGAGCGCATGTTCGCGGCGATGCGGTTCGGCCGCAGTGATGATCGGGGCGAGCTCACGCGCGCGCGCCACCCCTTCCTGGTCGAGCTCGACGTCGCCCAGCGGGGTGCGGAATAGCTGCGCTTCGGGCAGCGCGATGCCGCGGAACGGCACGTAGTGCGACGGTCCGATGACAACCACCCGATGGATGTCGTCGGCGGCGTCGGCGATGGTATTGAACGCCGTCGCGGCGACCGGGCCGGAGAAGATGTAGCCGGCGTGCGGGGCGATGATCGCGCGCGGTCGCTGAGGATGTGCGCGCGCTCCTTCCGTCGCGCCTTCGTGGGCGGCGGCCGCTGCCTGCAGCATCTCGTCGACCTGCGCGCGCAGGTGTTCGGGGTCGGCGGGGTAGAAGCGTCCCGCCACCGCTGCCGCTCGCACTTCATGCATGGCAGTTCCTCCCGGCCGGGCGCGCGGCGGCGAGCTCCCGCACCCGGCTACTACTGTGGCGCACTTCCCAGGACGGCCAGCACCGCGTCGATG
>JASFRZ010000137.1:0-10806 GCA_050114655.1 Acidobacteriota bacterium | reverse complement strand
TCCACCGGCATCCAGGCCTCGATGTAGGGGCCGAAGACCCGCTCCGCCCGGCCACCGCGCGCGCTCAGGTCGGCGAGGACCTGCTCGACCAGCGCCCGACTGCTCGCCTCACGCACGCTGACCCCGCGGCGTGCCAGGCCGGTGTCGACCCGTACTCGAACCGCGCCGGCTCGCCAGTCGATGCCGTGCTGGCGTGCGTACAGGGCCGCAGCGCCGCTACCACCCGTGGCGAGTGCCTGGGCCACTCCGGCCAACCCGGTTGCGAGTCCGGGCGACGCCGGCGCCGCGAAGCGCTGCAGCGCCGTGGCGGTCAGGTCCGTCGGCGCATACGACGGTCGTTGCACGACGGGCAACTCCTGCCCGTTTTCGTTGGCCACCCGCTCGCCGCCGCCGGCGCGGGTTTCGGGGTTTTGTTGCTGCTCCTGTGGCACTGCGCCAGTGGCGGCCGGCACGGCCGGCGCTCCTGCCGACAGGATCAGCACCGCGATCGCGAGGACGGCTGCGTTGCCCGGACGTGTGCGCATTCGCTCTGTCTCCTGCTAGAAGCTGAAGCGGGCGCCGGCGGCGATCCAGAAGCCGTCGAACCCCAACGACGCGGTTTCGCGGAACACCTGCTCGGTGACTTGGTCGACCACCGTCGAAGTGGCGTCGGTGCTGCCGAACAGATACTTGACGTCGACGCCGAAGTTCACCCGACCGCGCTGCCATTCGATGCCGCCGCCGACGTGGAAGGCGAGGCCGGGATCGACGTTGGCCGAGGCCGCGAAGCCGACGGTGGCGAGCTCGTCGAGCACGCTCTGGTCGATCGAGAAGCGGCTCAGGTAAACGCCGGCACCTGCGCCTGCATAGGGCTTCGCGCCGCCGATCCGCCATAGCTGCACCCGCAGCGTGGCGCGCAGCGGAAACATCGAAAGGCGGCCGGCGGGCAGCCCGTCGGTTACGGTGCTCATTGTCTGGTAGCCGATCTCGCCCTCGATCTCGAAGTCGGTGGTCAACGGCAGCACCGCGAAGCCGCTGACACCGAAGCCGGTCTCCAGGCTGTCCTCGCTCAGCAGCGTCACCGCGCCGCGGCCGCCCCAGGACCACCCCGAGACCCAGTCCACGCCGCCAGTCTCGGCGGGGGGCGTTTGCTGCTGGGGAGCTGCGGATCGGGGTTGGGCGGCGTCGAGGCTCTGGGCGGCTGCCGGCGCCACCAATAACGTGGTGCACGCAAACACTGCGGCGAGGAGGCCGAGCGCCCGCGTCGTGCAAGTGGTCGTGGAACGGCTCATCACCCCTCCGTCGGCAAGAGAATCCGAGTTGATTTCGGCGCGTTGATCAATTGGGCCAGGGGGGTGGCGGACGCCTGACCCGGCGATTGTATCAGGGCGCGCGAGCGTTGCTGCGGAGTCCTCGTCCGCGGGAAAGCAGGCGCCGACGATGTGTGTGCGCGCCGGAGGCAAAGCCGCTAACATCCCCGTTAGCCTTCGCTCGCTCAAACCGGCTGATCGAATCTCCGCATGCACGAGTATCGCCTCACCCCAAAGCCGCCCTTCAGCTTCGAGCTGACGGCTTCACTGCTGTCTCCCGGGCCCGCCGACCACATCGACGTCTTCGACGGCAAGCGCTATACGCGATTGCTGGAGCTCGACAGCCGAATGCGTCTGGCGTTGGTCAGCAGCCTGGGTTCGGAGCAGCGCCCGGAGCTCATCATCACGCTGATGAACGGCTCGGAGAACGACGAGCGACCGATCGGCCGCGTGCTCGCGCGTATGCTCGGCATGGACTTCGACCTGGCGCCTTTTTACGAGCTGTGCCGTGGCGACCAGCAGCTCTACGGCCTGAGCCGCGATCACTACGGCCTGAAGCCGGTGCAGCGCCTGCGGCCGTTCGAGGCGCTGGCGCTCTCGATCGCCAGCCGCGGACAGGACACCCACTACCTGCGCGCGACGTTGTCGGCCATCGCCGAGGCCTACTCCTACAACGTTGCCTACGCCGGCCACACCTTCTGCTCGTTTCCCAACCCCGAGACTATCGTCGAGCGCAAGGTCAAGGACCTCGTGCGCCCGCCGATCGACGGGACACAGGCTCGGCGGCTGCATGATCTGGCGTCGCTGGTAGTGCGCGGCGAGCTCGACCTCAAGGGCATGCGCCGTCGACCCAGCGACGAGCTCCTGGGTGCGTTTGCTTCGCTGGAGGGGGTCGGCGAGCTCGGCGCGCAGCTCACCGTGCTGTGCGGCTACGGGCGCTTGGAGTGCTTTCCCACGGCAGATCCCTTGCTGTGCGACTGGGTGGCGCGCAACGTGCACGGCAGCGACAAAGCCGACGCCGCTGCGGTCGCCGCGTGGGCAGAGAAGTGGGGCGAATGGAAGGGCCTGGTGGCGTTGTACATTTACGCCGAGCTACTCAAGAACGGTGAGCTTTGAGGCGCCCATGGCCGCGAGCCAAAAAGCCAAGGATGATCGCTATCGGTTGCCGGCTGATGCCGAGCGCCGCAGCCGCAAGCTCGCAGAAGAGCGCTTCGAGCGCTATCTGCGCGACCACGACCTCAAGCTGACCCCCGAGCGGCGCGCCATCCTGCGCGAGTTCTACCGCATCCACGAGCACATCGAGGCGGACGAGCTCCTCTTTCACCTGCGGCGTGCCGGCCACCGGGTATCGCGCGCGACCATCTATCGGACCCTCGACCTGCTGGTGCAGGCGGGGCTGGCGCGGCGCATCCGGCTGGGCAAGGACCACTCGTACTACGAGCACATCCTCGGCCGCGAGGCGCACGAGCACATGATCTGCCTCGGGTGTGACCGCATCATCGAATGGATCGATCCCGCGCTCACCGAGTTGGTGTTCCGCAACTGCAGCGAGCAGAGATTCTCGCCTGCGCGCCACAGCCTGCAGGTTTTCGGATACTGCAAGGACTGCGCCGGCACGCGCGAGGCGGAGGAAGCCCTCGAGCTCGGCGAGGACGCCAACCTCGCGTCCGATCGTTGAGCACACAGCCCGTCCTGGTCTGTTGTGCTTGTGACAACAGCGTCGCATACGATCCGTTCGTGCACCGCTGCCCGAGCTGCGGCGAGGCGCTGCAGTTCCCCTCGGAAACAGGCACGCCGCCGCCTGACGGAGGGATGCCCGCGGACGGCGCGGCGGCGGGGATCTGGCGCTACCGGTCGTTACTGCCGGCGCTCGACGACGAGTTGATTCGCGCGCGCGTCTTCCTCGGCGAGGGGGGTACGCCGCTTCTGCGTTCCGGCGTGCTCGAGCGCGAGCTCGGCTGCGCACAGGTGTGGCTCAAGGACGAGTCGCGCAACCCCACCGGCTCGTTCAAGGACCGCGGTACCGCCGCCGGTGTGGCGTTCCTTGCGGCGCTCGGCTTCGACGCGGTCGGCACGGTGAGCACGGGCAACATGGCTCGCTCAGTGGCGGCGTACGCCGCGCGTGCAGAGATGCGTTCCGACATCTGGGTCGGTGCGGCGACCCCGCCGCACAAGCTCGCCCCTGTGGCAGTGCACGGCGCGCGGTTGATGCGCTTCGACGCTCCCTACGGCGACATCTACACGGCCAGCCTGGAGTGGAGCGCCCGCGCCGCTGTGCCGTTCATCAATTCCGACTCGGCGCTGCGCATCGAAGGGCAAAAGACCATCGCCTACGAGATCGTCGAGCAGCTCGGCGGGCGGGCGCCCGACTGGCTGCTCATTCCCACCAGCAGCGGCGGCAATTTTTCCGCCGTCTGCAAGGGGCTGCAGGAGGCGGCAGCGGGTGGCTGGTACACCGGGCGCTGTCGCCCGGTGGCGGTGCAGACCGCCGAGTGCGACCCGATCGTGCGCGGCTGGCAGGCGGGCGGCGAGGAGCCCGTCGAGGTGCCCCCGCCGAACACCATCGCCGGGGCGATCGCCAACCCCTCGCCACCCAGCGGCGCACGCGTGCTGCGCTGGTTGCGGAGCAGCGACGGTTGCGCGATCGCCATCGCGGACGAGGAGATCGCCGCTGCGCAGCAGCACATGGCGCGGGCCACCGGGCGCTTCGTGCAGCCGGCCGCGGCGGCGCCGCTTGCGGCGCTCGAGCGGTTGCGTGCGAAGGGAGTGATCGGCGCCGAGGATGTGGTGGTGCTGTTGCTGACCGGGGCGGGCAGCAATGCGCCGGCGCCGGAGATCGAGTTGGGGGAGGCGCGGTCGCTCGACGAAGCGTTTGCCGAGCTCGGATGACGGTTGGCGGGTGAAGTCGCTCCGGTGGCTCAGGGAACTCGATCTCGATGAAGCTCCGAGAGTTGTTGCTTGAGCCAGCGGATGTACTGGCGGCGGGTCGGTCGCTCGCTGATGGCGCGGGCGCACAAGTACGAGACGCGCAGACGGTAGCGCTTCCAGTGGCGCCGTAGCTGTTCCGGCAGGGGCAGGTAGTAGGGGGCTTCGTCGAGGAACAGTCGGCCGCGCGCCATTGTCCAGATGTCACACTGCACCTCGCCCATCGGCACCAGGCGCAGAGCCTGCAGCAAGTGCGTCAGCTCGTGGCCGATGCAATAGTAGGTCGGCCCGCCGCGGCGCAGGTCGAAGCGCACCGTCATGTCCTCGAACACCGCAATGCCGTCGGCCGAGCGGGTCACGCCGACGGTCAGCTTGCTGGTGTGCAACTCGGGAAAATGACGGAGGGCGCGCTGTACCCGCGCGGTGAGCTCGGCGGAGCGCCGATGGCGTGACGCCGGCCGGGTGACGTGCACCAGAGGCTCGAACAGAAGGCCCTGGGAGTCGGCCGGAAGCTGCTTCCTGGATGATCGTGGGACGCTCACCCGCGTTTGATACCACGCCGCGACCGCGCGCGGAAGCAACCGCACCCTCCAGTTGTCTTGCACGGGGTCAAGGGGCGTGTTTGCATCCATGGATGGACGACCGTCGCGGGCCCGGATTCCACTTCTTTACCCGCCATCTGGCCATGGTTGCTCTGTGCCTGGTGCTGGCTGCTTGTCAGGGAATGGACCGACTCCAGCCCGACGAGGTCGTCGCCGTCGGTTCCGGCGATGCCGGCACCGAGCGCGGCACGACGCTCTCCGGAGGTTCCGGTTTGCGCGGCAGCGGACCGCTCACCGAAGAGGTCGCCGGGCGCTGGCTGCGGCAGATCCAGGCGGCGCAGGGCGAGGAGCGCATCGAGCTCGCCCAGCAGTTCTGGCGCGAGTATCCCGAGGGCGACGTCATTTACCAGATTCACGAGCTGGTCGGCGACGCGTATTCGCAGCTCGGCCAGCCGGCGGAGGCGGCGAGCGCCTGGGAGCGTGCCATCGAGCGTATGTGGCCGGAAACCCCGGACATCCTCAATCTGCCGCTGACCAACCTGCAGCTTCCCTACGAAATCGGCTGGGCACACTACGAGGCCGGTGACCCACAGCTCGGCGCCGACTGGTTGATTCGCGCCACCTTCATCAGCGACCGCCCGCAGCTCGATCAGGGGCTGCACTTTCTGTACAACGAGCTCGGCTCGCCCGACGGCAGCTTCGAGGAGTGGTATCAGGACCGGCGCGCGGCGCTCGCCGTCGCCGCGCCGGACTTCGAGCTGCCCGCGTACCAGGGCGACGAGCTGCGCTTCTCCGATGTCGCCACGCGCTTGACGCTGATCAACTTCTGGACGCCGACGTGAGGCGCCTGCCGTGAGGAGTTTCCTCACCTCGACGCGCTGTACCGCGAGCTTGCTGACCGCGGCTTCTCGGTGCTCGCGGTGGACGTGCGCAACGACCGCAGTGGAACCGAGCTTTTCTACGACCAGTTCGGCTTCGCCATTCCGAACGTCTTCGATACCAAGCGCGTAGCGGTGTCGCAATACGGGGTGTCGGCGACGCCGACCACCTACCTGGTGGATCAGGACGGCCGCATCATCTACCGGCGCTACGGCTATCTGCCGGGTGAGGAGGGCCGACTGAAGGAGCAGGTCGAGAGGCTGCTGGCCCAGTAGCGCGCAGGAACCGTGGAGAAGAAGTCGCCGGCGCGGCAAAAGAGGGCACAAAAAAAGTGGCTCGGGTGCTCGCCGCGATCGGCCTCCCAACGCGAGTCTTCCACTGACCCTCCAGCGATCCACCGCGGGGCATCGTTCCGGCCGAAGCCTTCACGAAATCCGTTGGCGAACTGCCTTCACCAGGTCAGCGGCGCCTCACGCCGCTCGGCCGGGGCGTTCACCCGAACCACAACCACCATAAGGGCTGCCGTAGAACTGTCAACAATTTTTTTGCGGCCGCGCGATTTCTTTCCGGGGCGCTCTGAAGGCCCGCGGAGGCGCCCGATGAGCCCTGTTCGTGCCTGCTAGACTCGCCGCTGACATGGGTGCGCAACAGGGGGCCGAACGGGAGCAATTCAGCGGCAAGTGGGGCGTGGTGTTCGCCCTGCTCGGTGTCGCCGTAGGCCTCGGCAACGTCTGGCGTTTCCCCTACATGATGGGGCTGTACGGCGGCGGGGCGTTCCTGGTCATCTACCTGCTGGTGGTGGCCATGTTCGGAATCCCGGCGCTGATTGCCGAGCTCGCCCTCGGCCGCGCCACTCGCGAGGGGCCTCTCACCGCCTTCGCCACCGTCGGTCTGCCGGGCGGCAGGGTTGTCGGGGTGGCGCTGTTCATCGGCGTCGGCATGGCAATGTCGTACTACCTCGTGGTGGTCGGATGGATCCTCGCCTACCTGGCGATTGCCCTCGGCAACCTCGTCGGAGCGATGGACAACTTCTCCGCCGGCACGTTCGACCTGTTGCAGCACAACACCCTGCTGCAGGTGTTGTGTGCGGCCCTTGTGGCCGCTGCCTCCGCCGAGGTCGTTGGCCGTGGGGTGCGCCGTGGCATCGAGAAGGCGAGCTCGTTTTTCGTGCCCCTGTTCGCCCTGCTGATGGTGCTGCTGGTGGCCCGCTCGGTGACATTGCCGGGGGCCATGGAAGGCATCGCGTATCTGCTGAGCCCCGACTGGAGCCAGCTCAGCCGCCGCGGGGTGCTCGCCGCCACCGGCCAGGCATTCTTCTCCCTCGGACTCGGCGGGACGTTCTTCGTAATCTACGGCTCGTACCTGCAGGACACGGAGTCGTTGCCGCGCCGCGCCCTCGGTACGGCGGCGGGCGACGTCGTTGCCAGCTTGCTGGCCGCCTTCGCGGTCATGCCGGCGGTGTTCGCCACCGGACTGTCACCGCAGAGCGGGCCGCCGCTGTTGTTCGAAGTGCTCCCCGAGGCCTGCCTGCAGATGCCCGGGGGGTTGCTGTTCGCAGTCCTGTTTTTCGCCGGCCTTGGCTGTGTGGCTTTTCTCTCGGGGGTCGCCGCGGTCGAAGTGCTGGTCGGCTCGCTCACGGATCGCTGGGGCTTCTCGCGGCGCGCATCCGCCTGGGTGGTATGCGGCGCGCTCGTGGTCGTTGGCTATCCCGCCACCCAGTCGCTCGACTACCTCTTCTACAGCGATCAGATCTGGGGCTCGACGATGCAGCCGCTCGGATCGGTGATCGCGGTGGCGGCGTTGGTGTGGGGCCTCGGCCGCACCCGCGCCGGCATCCAACTCGCTGTCGAGGACGGTCGGATCCCTGCCTGGACCGGTGTCTGGTTCACCTGGCTGCGCTACGTCGTGCCGCTCGGCGTCCTCGCTGCCCTGGCGTCGGGCTGGATCTGAGTGCCGCGTCGCCTTCGTAATATCCCTTACGTGGTCACCGTCGGAGGTTGTGCCCAAAGCGGTGCGGAAACGGTATTGTCGTCGAGTTAACAGCCGCCGTGTCGTTCCCCGCAACGCCGCGCCAACTGCTGCCGTGCGCACCGTGGCCCACGAGTGGGCGTGCGGCAGCCTCAGCGCCGGCGGGGGCCTTGACGGATGGGCGACGACCTCGCGACGGACCACACCAAGTACTGGCGCCTGCGCCGCTGTGCGCTGCTGGACTGTCTCTCCGACCCCGAGCTGCGGCGTCTGTCGCGACTGTGCACCCTCCGCGTGATCGAGCGTGGCGAGCTGGTCTACGAAGCCGGCGACCCGGGCGACCAGGTGATGATCGTCGCCGCCGGTGTGGTCGGGCTCTCGCGGGTCAGTGATGACGGCCGCGAGGTGAGCGTCGCGCTGCTCGGCCCGATGGAGATCTTCGGCGAGCGCGCCTTGGGTGAGGAGACCCGGCGGCAGGAGCGCGCCGCGGTGGTCGAGGATGCCGTGGTGTGCGCGTTCTCCGGCCTCGACTTCCAGCGCTTCCTGTTCGAGCACCCGGAGCTGGCGCTGCGCATCACCAGGCTGGTCGGTGAGCGCCTGCGGCAGGTCGAGTCGCGCATTCAGGATATCCTGTTCAAGGATGTTCGTACGCGCCTGGCACACACCGTGGCGTGGCTCTCAGAAAAGTTCGGCGACGACGTTCCGGCGGGGCGGCGCATCACTCTGCGTCTCACCCAGACGGACCTTGCCCACCTCATCGGCTCGACGCGTGAGACCACCAGCACGATCTTCAACGAGTTCCGTCGCCAAGGGCTGCTGGACAACGAGGGGCACCACGTCGTCGTGCGCGACGGGGAAGCGCTGGCGGCCTACTAGCAGGGTGATCGTGGGGCCGGTCTGCTCCGCGCTGTTGCTGACGGCATCGCCGGGGGCGGCGATCGGCGGGCCGCCGCAGGTCAATCTGACCGCTGTCGAGCAGTTGCCCCTCGGCCTTCCTGCCGACCTCGAAGCCGCCGCCGTCATCCTGCAGGCGGAGGACACTCGTACCCTCGACGAGGCGCTGCTGCGTCTGACGCGCACCGCCGACCCCGCTCTGCGCGCGCGTGCAGCCCTCGCCGTAGGTCGCATCGGATTGCCGGCGGGCTACCCGCGCCTGGTCGAGCTGGCCTCCGATCGAGACCCGGCCGTGCGCGCCCTGGCGGCCTTCGGCCTCGGCCTGCTGGAGCTCGACCTCGAGCCGGCAACTGTCGGCGCCAACCGCCGTCGCATCGTCGAGCGGCTCATCCCGCTGCTGCAGGATGCCGAGCCGCTGGTCGCCGCGCAGGCGCTGTGGGCGCTGGGAGCACAGCCCGACGCTGCTGCGGTGCCGCCGGTGCTCGACGTGCTCGCTGATCCGCAGCGTGCCGCGGCGGTGCTGCAGGCCGCACTCGACGCCTGGTGGCGGCTTCCCGGCGCCTCGCGCGAGCCCATCGAGCCCTACCTGCGCGCGGATGATCCTGCATTGCGCCGTGCCGCCGCCACGGCCCTGCGACGGCTCGACGATCCCAACGCCATGCCGGCGCTCGCCGCGGCGCTCGGCGACCCCGACCCCGCCGTGCGGGTGGCGGCGATCCGCGGTCTGGAAGGCGCGCCACCGGCGGTGATTCGCGGCCGCCTGACGACGCTGGTGAGCGATCGTGACTGGCGGGTAGCGGCGGCGGCGCTGCAGTGGGTCGCCGCGTTGTGGCGCGCCGACGCCGACATCGATGATGAGGTCTTTCGTGCCGTGCTGACCGCGTCGGGCGATCGCAACCGGCACCTTCAGCGGCTCGCCTTCGCCGCCCTGGTGGCGGCGCCGGGCAAGTTCTCGGTGCCCGAGGACCGCCTGGTGGTGGCGCTGCGCAGCGGCGACACGACCACGCGCACGGCAGCGGTTGCCTCCCTGGGAGCCGACGGCCGCGCCGGGGAGGCCTTCGACGCCATGCTCGAGGTCTACGGCCTGGCGCGACCGCCGCGCGAGGCGAGCGCCGCCGAGATTCCTCCGTTGGTCCGGGAGAATCCGATCGAGGCTGCGGCGGTGGCGGGCGCGCTGGGGGCGTCCGATGACGATGTTGCCGGTGATTGGCTGCGACTGCTGGCGACGCACGGGCCGACAGCGGCTCGCGCCGAGGCCTTGCGACGGCTGCGCGAGCGCGCGCCGGGTGACGCAGCAGCGCTCGCGGCAACCTGGCTGGTGGAGGAGACGCCGGTGCTGCGCGCGGTTGCTGGCGAGGTGGTCCGGGAGCTCGCCGCGGTCGGCGGTCTGCCGCGCCGGGGTGAGGACGAGACGAGCTGGGCCGACCTGCTGTGGAACGCGCAGCGCGAGGTCGGGGAGGCGGGCGCACTGGAGCCGCGACTGCTGCTGCTCGACGCGCTGCAGTCGGTAGACCCCGAGCTGTTGCAGTTTCGTGCCGCGGCGCTCTTTCCCGATCCCGACCGGGTCGTGAGGCTGTGGGCGCTACGCAATCTCGCCGCGCCGCAGCGGCGCGGTGACGAGATGGTGGCGGCCGCTGCCGGGCCGCTCGAAACCGGCCGCACGGCAGCCGACTATCGCCGCCTTGCCGCCGCCGTCCGCGCGCTCGAGGACGACCCGCCGTCGTTCGCGGTCGAGACCGAGCGCGGCACCTTCGTCTGGCGGCTTCGCGCCGACTGGGCGCCGTTGACCGCGGTCGCCTACCTGCAGTCGGTGCGCGACGGCTTCTACGACGGCCTGGTGTTTCACCGCGTCGTACCGGACTTTGTCATCCAGACCGGTGATCCCACGGCGGTGGGATCGGGCGGCGCGCGCGGTAGCCTGCGCAGCGAGGAGACCCCGATCGCGTACCACTCCGGTACCGTCGGGCTGGCGCTCGCCGGTCGCGACACCGGCGGCAGCCAGTTTTTCATCACCGACAGCGAGCAGCCGCATCTGCGTGGCCGCTATCCCGTCCTCGGCCGGGTCATCGGCAACCCCGGTTACGTGGCGCGCATCCAACCGGGCGACCGCTTGAGCATCAGCATCCGCTAGAATTCGTCCCATTGTGAGAATCGCCATCGACATCGTCGGCTGGATCGGCGCCCTGGGCATCCTGGCGGCGTACGCGCTGGTCTCCAACGGGCGCCTGCGCCCCGCGTCGCACGCCTATCAGGGCCTCAACCTGGTCGGTGCCATCGGTTTGGCGATCAACACCTGGTACTACGCGGCC
>JASFRZ010000136.1:0-10824 GCA_050114655.1 Acidobacteriota bacterium | reverse complement strand
CTGCGCAGCGTCGTTCGCAGCGCCTGCGCGGAGGTGACGCCGGCGGGGAACACTGCCACCGGTGCGTCGATGTGGGCTCCGTCGGTCAGCGCGGTGAGGCTGAAGACCGGCTCGGCGACGCCGGCATCGCCCACCAGGATGTTGGTGCCGCCGCCGAGCACCCGCCAGGGCAGCCCGCGCGCGGCGCACCACTCCAGCGCGGTGGCGACCGCGTCCGGATGCTGCGGCCACACCATCAGCGGCGTCGGCCCGCCCACGCCCATTGACGTGTAGCGCGCCAGCCCCTCGTCGCGCGCCGTCTGGCAGCCCTGCGCGGTGCACAGCGCCTCGAGCTCGGCGATCGACGCGGTCGACCAGGCGGCCGCTTCGGCTTTCGGAGTCGGGGTGTCGGTCATCGTCGTTTCAGTGGTCGTTACCGGAAGCGGTGGTCGGGTCGGGATCGGCGAGGGCGCTGTCGCCGGACAGGCGCCGGGCGAGGTCGCGCGCCACCTTCCACACGTCGCCGGCGCCCAGCGTCAACACCAGGTCGCCCGGCCGTACCATCGCGGCGAGCGTTTCGGTGGCCTCGGCGAGGCCCGCGACGTTCTCGACCTGCTTGTGGCCGTGCTCCTTGATCGAGGTCGCCAGCGCCTCACTGGTGACCCCCTCAATGGGGTCCTCGCCGGCGGCGTAGATGGGCAGGACCAACACCCTGTCGGCCTGGTAGAAAGCGCGCCCGAAGTCGTCCTTGAGCATCTGTGAGCGCGAGTAGCGGTGCGGTTGGAAACACACGATGGTGCGCCGGTCCCAGGCGTCGCGCACGGTCGACAGCACGGCGCGGATCTCGGTCGGGTGGTGGCCGTAGTCGTCGATCACCAGGATGTCGTCGTGGTCGCTGATGCGTTGCATGCGTCGATCGGCGCCGCCGAAATCGGCCAGCGCCGTGACCGCTTCCTCGAACGGGACGTCGAGCTCGCGCGCCACGGCGATGGCGGCCAGCGCGTTGAGCGCGTTGTGGCGGCCGTGCAGGCGCAGGCGAACCTTGCCGACGAGCTGGTGGTCGATGCTGCAGGCGAAGGAGGTTCCCTCGGGCTGGACAACGACGTCGGCGGCGCGCAGATCGGCCTGCGAGCTGAAGCCGTAGGTGACCAGCTTGCGGGAGATCTGCGGGATGATCTCCTGGATGGTGGGATCGTCGAGGCAGACGATGGCGGCGCCGTAGAACGGCACGCTGTTCAGGAAGGTCAGGAACGCACCGCGCAGCTCCTCGAAGTCGCGGTAGTGGTCCATGTGCTCGGCGTCGATATTGGTGACGATGGCAAAGGTGGGCGACAGGCGCAGGAACGAGCCGTCGGACTCGTCGGCCTCGGCCACCAGGTAGTCGCCCTGGCCGAGGCGCGCGTTGGTGCCCCAGGCCTGCAGGCGCCCGCCGATGACCACCGTCGGGTCGAGCCCGGCGCCCTCCAGGACGGTGCCGAGGATGGACGTCGTGGTGGTCTTGCCGTGCGAGCCGGCGACCGCGATGCCGTGCTTCATGCGCATCAGCTCGGCGAGCATCTCGGCGCGCGGGATCACCGGGATGCCGGCGGCGAGGGCCTCGATCACCTCGGGATTGTCGGGTCGCACCGCGGAGGAGGTCACCACCACGTGGGCGCCGGCTGCCTGGCCGGCCTTGTGGCCGATGTATACGGTGCCGCCGAGTTGCTCGAGGCGGCGGGTGATCGGCGAGGCGCGCAGATCGGAGCCGGAGACCTCGTAGCCGAGGTTGAGCAGCAGCTCGGCGATGCCGCTCATGCCGATGCCGCCGATCCCGACGAAGTGGAGGTGACGAATCTTCTGCAACATGGGGGGCAGCCTATGAGTGTTGGGAGATGTTCAAGAGCACACCGATCGCCGCGCACGTCGCGACAAGAGATGACCCACCGTAGCTGATCAGCGGCAGGGTGATGCCGGTGGTGGGCATCAGGTTGACCACCACGCTCATGTTCAACAGGGCTTGCATGACCAGGCCGGCGGTCAGGCCGATGCCGAGGTAGAAGCCGAACTTGTCCGGTGCCGTGGTGGCCGCCCGCAACCCGCGCCACAGGATCACCATGAAGCCGGCGACGATGAGTACTGAGCCTACCAGCCCGAGCTCCTCGCCGATGACGGCGTAGATGAAGTCGGTGTGCGGCGCCGGCAGGAAGTCGAGCTTCTGCTTGCCTGCCGTCAGCCCGACGCCGGTGATGCCGCCGGCGCCCACCGCGATGAGCGACTGCACCGTCTGGAAGCCGACGTCACGCGGATCGGCCCACGGGTTGAGAAAGGCGAGGATGCGGCGCGTCTGGTAGCCGGTCATGGTGATCTGCGCGGCGACCGCGACGACGCCGACGGAGCCGAAGCCGACGATGTAACGCCAGCGCAGCCCGGCGACTGTCAGCATGATGCCGGCAATCAGCACCAATGCGGCGGCGGTGCCGAGGTCGGGCTCGCGCAGGATCAGCAGGGCGTAGACGCCGACCACCGCCAGCGGCGGAAACAGGCCCTGCCACCAGTCGTCGAGCTGATCGTCCTTGCGTGCCAGGTAGCTGGCGAGAAAGAGGACGGTGGCGAACTTGGCAATCTCTGACGGCTGCAGGCGGAACGGCCCGAGTGCGAACCAGCGGTGGGTATTGGCCCCGGTGCCGATGAGCAGCACCAGCACCAGCAGGGCCAGCGTGCCGATTACCGCCAGAGCCACCATCGGCCGGCGCTGATAGATGCGGTAGTCGATGCGCAGGGCGATCAGCATGATCGCCAGGCCGATCACGGCGGCGATCGCCTGGCGCCACAGGTAGTGGGTGCCGGCGCCGAAGTCCTGCTGCGATTCGTGATACGACGAGGAGTAGACCATCAACAGGCCGAAGCTGATCATCGCCACCGTGGTGGCGAACAGCAGCTTGTCGATCCCGAGCCAGCGACTTGCCATTTACGGGGTCTCCATCATGGGTTCAGTGCGATCGTTTCCAGGAGCGATACGTGCAGCGACGAGCTGCTTGAAGTGCCGTCCGCGCTCTTCGAAGTTGCGGTACTGGTCGAACGAAGTGCAGGCGGGAGACAGCAGCAAGGTCTCGCCTGCGGAGGCGGACTCGAGGGCCCGGTCGACGGCACGTTCCAGCGTTTCGCAACGTTGCACCTCATGGGTTGGTCCCAGCGCCGCCGCGATGGCGTCGCTGGCCTCGCCGATCAGCAGCAAACCGGCGATGCGTTGGTCGAGGACAGGCAGCAGCTGGGTGAAGTCGGCGTCTTTGTCGCGCCCCCCGAGGATCAGCCAGACACCGTGGCGGTAGCCGGAGAGCGCGGCCACAGTGGAGTCGACGTTGGTGGCCTTGGAGTCGTTGACGCACTGCACACCGTCGATGACCCCGCACGGTTCCATGCGGTGTTCCAGCGCCCGGTAGGCACGCAGCGCGGCGCCGATGGGCTGCGTCGCGACGCCGAACAGCGCCGCCAGGGCGGCGGCGGCGCAGGCATTGGCACGGTTGTGCGGGCCGATCACCGAGAGCTCATCGAGCGCCATCACGGCAGTACGCTCGCCGTCCTCCGGCCACCACCACAGACTTTCGTCGTCGACCCACGCCGCCGGCGGGGAGATCTCGACCGGCGCGTAGCCGAACGGCACCGGCGTTGCGCCGTCACGCGGCAGGCGGCGCACCACTTCGGCGTCGTCGCGGTTGTAGACGACGGCATCGCCGTCGCCCATGTTGCGCACCAGACGCAGCTTGGCGTCGGCGTAGGCCTCCATGCTGCCGTGCCAGTCGAGATGGTCCGGTTGCAGGTTGAGGATCGCCGCCAGCCGCGGGTGAAAGCGGTCGATGCCGTGCGCCTGGAACGACGAGACCTCGACGACGTAGGCGTCGGGGCGGTTGCCGTCGATCACCTCGGCCTGGGCGGCGGCGCACAGCGCGGTGCCGATGTTGCCGCACACCGGTGCGTCGAGGCCCGCCTGAGCGAAAATCGCCCCGACCATCGACGTCACGGTGCTCTTGCCGTTCGATCCGGTGATGGCGATGATCGGCGCCGTCACCAGTCCGCCGGCGACCTCGATCTCGGCGACGCTCTCGACGCCGGCCGCGCGCGCAGCGACCGTGACCGCGGCGTCGGGGCGGATGCCGGGCGAGAACACCGCGGTGTCGACACCCTCCCAGAGCGCGTCGGGATGTCCACCGGCGACCAGCGTAATACCGATCTCGTGCAGCGCCTCGACGCCCGGAATATCGCCCTCGGCGCGGGCGTCGGTGACCGTCACCACGGCGCCGCAGGCGTGCACCAGGCGCGCCGCGGCGATCCCCGACAGCCCGGCGCCGACCACCACGACGCGGCGGTCGCGCCAGTATTCGCGGTTCCGAGCGGCGGTCGATTCCTTCATCGTAGCTTCAACGTGGCAAGTGAGAGCAAGGCGAACAGCGTGGCGATGATCCAGAAGCGCACCACCACCTTGGACTCCGGCCAGCCGCTCATCTCGAAGTGATGGTGCAGCGGCGCCATGTGAAAGACGCGTCGCCCGGTGAACCGGTACGAGCCCACCTGGATGATCACCGACAGCGCCTCGAGGACGAACAGGCCGCCGACGAAGAACAGGTTGAGCTCCTGCTTGATCAGCAGCGCGACGGTGCCGACCGCGCCGCCGAGAGCGAGCGAGCCGGTATCGCCCATGAACACCTCGGCCGGATGGCAGTTGAACCACAGGAAACCGAGGCAGGCGCCGGCGATGGCGCCGACGAATACGGTCACTTCGGCGGCGTCGGGAACGTAAAGGATGTTGAGGTATTCGGCGATCACCGCGTGGCCGGCGAGATAGGCGAATACGGTGTAGGCGCCGGCGGCGATCAGCATCGAGCCGGTGGCGAGCCCGTCGAGACCATCGGTCAGATTGACCGCGTTGGAGGCGGCCACCAGCACCAGCGCGGCAAACGGTACATAACCCCAGGAGAGGTAGGGCGACAGCTCCTTGAAGAACGGGAACGCGAGCTGGGTGGAGAAATGCCCCGCCCTGGCCAGCGCCAGCAGCAAGCTGCCGACCGCCAGCCCGACGGCGATCTCGCCGGCGAACTTCGAGCGCACCGACAGACCGCGGCGGCGCGGGTGGATGACGTGCAGGTAATCGTCGATGAAGCCGAGCGTGGCGAAACCGAGGGTCGATCCGATCGCGACCCACACCAGCGGGTTGCGCAGATCCATCCACAACAGCGTGCTGATGGTCACCGCGCCGACGATCAGGATTCCGCCGATGGTCGGCGTGCCGGCCTTCGCGCCGTGCTCCGGAGGGCCCTCCGCGCGGATGCGCTGGCCGACCTGCTTTTGCTGCAGCCAGCGGATGAGCGACGGCGCGAACAGCAGCGTCAGGGCGAGCGCGGTGACCGCGCTGAGCGCCGTGCGGAAGGTGATGTAGCGGAACACGTTGAAGGGCGAGAAGACGTCGTGAAGCCCGTAGAGAAGCTCGTACAGCATGTCAGTCCTCCCGGGCGCCGGTGGTTTCGGCGGTCGTTTCCCTGACCGCGTCGACGACGTGTTCCAGGTGAACGGCGCGTGATCCCTTTACCAGGATGGTGTCTCCGCTCGCCAGCCGCGGCGCCAGCCAGGTCGCCGCCTGATCGGCGGTGTCGAACTCGACGACGTCGTCCTCGTCCATGCCGGAGGCGACCGCGCCTTCGACGATCAGGTTGGCGAAGGCGCCCACCGCCACCAGCAAGTCGACGCCGCTGGTGGCCGCGTGCGCACCCACCTCCCGATGTACCTGCGCGGTCCACTCGCCCATCTCCAGCATGTCGCCGAGCACCGCGATGTGGCGGCTGGTCCCGCTGAGCCCGGCGAGGGTGTCGAGCGCCGCCTGCACCGCCACGGGGCTGGCGTTGTAGCTCTCGTCCAGAAGGGTGACGTGCTTGAGGCGGTGCAGGCCGCCGCGGTTGGCGAGCGGGCGCAGCTCGGTGGCGTGCGCGGCGATCTGGTCGAACGGGACGCCGACCGCCCACGCCGCGGCGGCGGCGCCGAGAAAGCAGTACAGGCCGGCGGCGCCTGCCAACTGCAGCTCGATCGGCCACGAGCCGCCGTCGGCGCGCAGCTCGAAGCGCCAGCCGTGCTCGACACGCTCTGCGCCGGCGGCGCGGACATCGGCGCGGTCATCGCAGCCGAAGCGCAGCACATGCGCCACGCGCGGTGCCACGCGCCCGGGCATCGCGGCAGCGCGGGCGTCATCGGCGTTGACGATCAACGTACCCGAGCTCGGTAGCTCTTCGGCGAGCTCGCCCTTGGCCGCAGCGACCTCGTCGAGGTCGGCGAAGTTCATCATGTGGGCCGGGGCGATGTTGGTGATCACGCCGATCTCGGGCGCGGCGATGCGCGCCAGAGCGCGAATCTCGCCCGGCGCGCTCATCGCCATCTCCGCCACCATGACGTCGTGGTGCGGCTCCAGGCCCAGCAGTGAGAGCGGCAATCCCCAGTGGTTGTTGAGGTTGCCGGGGGTGGCGTGGACGCTGAAGCGCAGGCCGATCAGTGCCGCGGTGAGCTCCTTGGTGGTGGTCTTGCCGAGGCTGCCGGTGATGCCGATGACGGTCGGATCGAGCTCGCGGCGCAGCCAGCCGCCGAGTGCCTGCAGCGCGGCGGTCGTGTCGGCCACCTCGATGAGCGCGGTGTGCTCGGCGCCGAGCTCCGCCGGAACGCGCTGTGCGACCACCACGGCGGCGCCGGCCGCGGCCGCGGCGGGAATGAAATCGTGCCCGTCATGGTGCTCGCCGACGATGGCAAAAAAGCAGTCGCCCGCGCCCAGGCGGCGCGAGTCGATGCCGACCCGTCCGGCAGTGATCTCCGCGGAGCCGCTCACCATGCGGCCTTCGACGGCTTCGGCGATCTGGCGCGCGGTTAGCGGGATCATCGCGTCCTCCCGTTGTCGCCGCCGGCGGGCGCCGGTGTCTGCAGCGAGCCGTCTGCGCGTCGCGGGTACCGCTCGCGCAACCACTCCGTGGCCACGGCGACGTCATCGAACGGAATGGTGCGGTCGGCGAAGATCTGCTCGCGTTCGTGTCCCTTGCCGGCGATGAGCACGCAGTCACCCGGCCGGGCGCGCTCCAGCGCGTGCTCGATGGCCCGTCTGCGATCGACCGCGCGCTTGATCTGCGCCGTGGCTCCGGAGGGCATCCCGGCGACGATCTCGTCGATGATCGCCTCGGGATCCTCGCTGCGCGGGTTGTCGGAGGTGACCAGTACCTGGTCGGCGGCCTCGGCGGCGATCCTGCCCATCGCCGGGCGCTTGCCGCGGTCGCGGTCTCCGCCGGCGCCGAACACCACGATCACCTGCCGGTCGCCGGCCAGCGCGCGTGCGGCGGCCAGGGCCGCTTGCAGCGCTGCGGGCGTGTGAGCGAAGTCCACCAGCACGGCGAACGGCTGGCCCTCGTTGACGCGCTGGAAGCGCCCGCGCGCGCCCTGGAATGCCGCCACCGGCGCGATGATCTGTTCGTCGGACAACCCCAGCTCCATCGCCGTGGCAACTGCAGCGGCAAGGTTCAAGGCGTTCGCAGGCCCGAACAGCGGCGTTTCGAGCTCCAGCTCACGCCCCGGGGTCGCCAGGCGCAGCCGGCTGCCATTGTCGAGGTAGGCCCAATCGCGGATCCAGTAGGTCGACGCGTCGAGGTACGTCTTGTGACCCGGGCGCTCGAGCCAGCCGTAACCGACGACGCGCGCACGGGTGCGCGCCGCCAGCTCGGCTGCAACAGGGTCGCCGACGTTGAGCACCGCGATGCCGTCCGGCTCGAGGCGCTCGAACAGCATCGCCTTGGCGTCGAGGTACTCATCCATGTCCTTGTGGAAGTCGAGGTGATCGCCGCTCAGATTGGTGAAAACGCCGGCGACGAAGCGTGTGCCGTCGACCCGGTGCAGGGCGAGCGCGTGCGAGCTGACCTCAATGGCGGCGGCCCAGCAGCCGGCGTCGACCATCTCGCGCAGCGCCGCCTGCAGGTCGGGCCCCTCGGGCGTGGTGCGATGCGCCGGCCGGGAAGACCCCGCCACGCTCACCGTCGTCGTGCTCCAGCGACCGGTCGGGCCGCGGGTGGCGAGGATCCTGTCGAGCAGCGCGGTTGTGGTGGTCTTGCCGTTGGTACCGGTGATGCCGATGACCGTCAGCTGCTCGCTCGGGTCGCCGTAGAAGCGCGCCGCCACCGGCGCCAGGATGCGCCGCGCATCGGCGACGCGGGCCCAAGCAGCGGGCGGGGAGGGGAGGGCGGCCGCTTCGGGTCCATCCTGGGCGATGACCGCAACGGCACCGGCGGCAACGGCGTCGGCGACGAAGCGCAGCCCGTCGTGCACGAACCCCGGCACGGCGACGAATACGTCGCCCGGTGCCACGTGACGCGAATCATATGCGATCCCCGTGATCTCGATATCGGCGTCGCCGGTACAGCGGGCGTCGATACCGGATAGCAGGGACGCGAGGGTAGCCCTCGGTTCCATGGCCTCCCCTAGCCATCAACCCAGCAGGTCGTGGCCACGGTGGCCACGGCCGTGCAGCAAGGCCCGTCACCCCTTGACGGGCAAAAACTCAGTAGGAGCGCCTAGCTGCCGTTGATCTGCACAGGAGCGGCCACGGCGTCCGGAGCGATGCGCAGGACCCGCACGGCGGTCTCGGCGATGGTCCGGAAGGCCGGAGCGGCAACCTCGGTTCCATAGTATCCCTTGCGCGGCGCGTCGATCACGACCAGCACCACGAGCTGAGGGGCAGATGCGGGCAGAATTCCTACAAAAGAAGACATGTACTGGCTGTAGCGGCCGTCCGGTCCGATCTTCTGGGCGGTACCGGTCTTGCCGGCGATGCGATAGCCGGGGATACCGGCGGCCTTACCGGTGTTGTTGTCCGGCCGCACGACACCCTCGAGAACGTTCAGCACGCGGCGCGCGACGGTCTGGTCGAGTACCCGGCGGCGAACCTCGGGACGGCGCTCCATCTGGAGCGTGCCGTCGGCGTCGCGGATCTGGGAAACCAGGTAGGGCTTCATCAACAGTCCGCCGTTGGCAATCGCTGACACCGCGGTGGTGAGCTGCAGCGGGGTGACGCCGATCTCCTGGCCGATGATCATCGAGCTCTGCGACAGCCCCGACCACAGGGACGAGCCCGGCTCGTGCACGATGCCGGGCGCTTCGCCGGGCAGCTCGATGCCGGTGGGCTGGCCGAAGCCGAAGCCCTGCAACCAGCGATAGAAATGCTCCGGAGAGATCCGCAGGCCGACCTTGATCGTGCCGACGTTGCTGGAGTTGGCGATGACCTGGGAAAAGGGCATCACGCCGAAGCCGCTGCGCCAGTCGTGATAGGTGTGGTTGGCGACGCGCAGTGCCCCGCCCTGGCAGTCGATCAACTCGTCCTCGTAGACGACCTTCTCGGTGAGTCCGGCGGCGGCGGTAAAAATCTTGAAGGTCGAGCCGGGCTCGTAGGCGTGGTTGACGACGCTGTTGGCTGAGGACAGCTCGACCAGCGCCTCGTTGCGCACGTTGGGATTGAACGTCGGATACGACGCCAGCGCCAGCACCGCTCCGGTGCGCGGGTCCATCACCACGGCGCTGGCGCCGTCGGCGTCGTGCTCGTGGACCGCGCGCTCCAGTGTCGCCTCGGCGACACGCTGGATCGCGGGGTCGAGGGTCAGAAAAACATCGTGGCCAGGAACAGGATCCTCACGGAAAATCCCATCGGGATCGATGGGGGTCTGTCCGCCGTCTTTGAGGGTGATCCACTGCCCATCCTGGCCACGAATGGCCTTGTCCAGCGCGTACTCGATGCCGGCCGCGCCGTTGCCGTCGTAGTCTACGAACCCCAACACGTGGGCGCCGAGCTGGCGGTTGGGATAGAAACGGGCGCTCGCCTCGTGGCTTCCGAGCGAGGTGTACAGGTTGAGGCGCCGGCGCACCTCCAGGACCTTCTCGACCATCTCGGGCGGGGCGAACTTGCGCAGGTAGACGAGTCCGCGTGTTTCCTGCGTCACCAATGGGAACACCTCCTCGACGGGCATCTGGAGGGCAGGGGCGAGGGCCGCCGCGGCGCTTTCAGGATCATCGAGGAGGTGGGGGTACACGTAGATCGCACGTCCCTGGATGCTGCTCGCCAGCAGGCTCCCGTCGGCGGCGTAGATGTCACCGCGGGTCGCCGGCAGCGACTCCACGTACTGGTGACGCTCGCGCGCGCGCTCGACCAACTCGTCGTGCATGACGATCTGCAGCTGGCCGAGGCGTCCGATGAGCAGTCCGGTCCACAGACCGGCACAGGCGAGCAACAAAAAAAGACGGCGCCGCTGCGTTTTGCCGACGCCGGGATTGTTATGGTCGTTGACGACCATCGGCGTCTCCTGTTGCCTCGGCGAGAAACGTCAGATCACGGGCGGGCGCAACAGGAGTCCGCGGCAGATAGATGACCTGCTGCTGGTCGGCGAGCGTGAAGCCCTCGCCCGCAGCCATGTCGAAGACGCGCTGCGGGTCGCTCGCCGATTGCAGCTCGATATCGAGGCGCTTCTGTTCCTCGTCGAGCTTCTGCAGGCGCTGTTCGAGCACCACGACATCGCGGCGGTATTCGTGCAGCTTCGCCTGCAGCCCGGCATACAGGAAGGCGGGGAGCGCGAGCAGCAGACCCAGCAGCGTCATCCGCGCCAGGTCACCGAAGCGACCCGGCTCGCGCGGCTTGACCAGCTGGCCGTTGACCACCCGGGGACGTCGGATCGGAGCCATTCTCAACCCTCCCGTCGCGAGAGGGGAAAAAGAAATCCGGAGCGTGGCCCCGACAGCCAGGGGCGAATGCTAGCCAGGGTTGTAAAGGGAGGCAGTTTACAACTCATTTTGGTCTAGCTAAGGCGACGG
>JASFRZ010000135.1:0-10835 GCA_050114655.1 Acidobacteriota bacterium | reverse complement strand
CTCGCGCACGTACACCCTGCCGTCAGGATCGACCAGCACCCCGGACGGCCGCTGGAACTCGCCTGGTCCTTGCCCTTCGCGGCCGATATCGCGCAGGTGGCGACCCTGAGAGTCGTACACTCGAACGACGGGAACCTGCGAGTCGACGACGTAGATCTCGTCGTCCGTGGCCCACAGCCCGCTGATCGACCCGAACATGTACTCCGGCGCGCCTTCATCGACGCCGATCGAAACCTCGGGTTCCAGGATTGCCGGCCCACCCCACCGGGAACCTGCCTGGTTGCGGACCATCGTGACGTTGCCCTCGGTCGAAACCTCTCCCACCCAGGCGCCCGCGTCGGTGGCCGTCGCTCCGTCGCCACCACATGCCGCAAGCGGCATGACAAGCGCGAGAAGAAGCGAAAGGAAGCGCATGAATCCCCCGTAATGTCGCGGTTGCAACGAGGGAGCTTGCTCGCCCTTGTTTCTAGCGCATCGCACGATCGGTTACCAGGGCACCCCCCCACGGACAGGCGTCCGGCAAGAGGGCGGTCGGGCAGCTCAGGCCTCAATCGTCCTCGCGCAGGAAGTCGCTGACCCGTTGCGCCGTCTTGGGGCCGACCACCGCGGCGAGATCGTCGACGCTGGCAGCGCGCATCTTCTTGATCGAACCGAAGCTGCGCAGCAGCTCGTGCTTGCGCTTGGGGCCGATGCCGGGGATGTCGTCGAGCACCGATTCGCGGATGCGCTTGTGGCGCAGGTTGCGGTGGTAGGCGATGGCGAAGCGATGGGCCTCGTCGCGCACCCGCTGCAGCAGGCGCATCGCCTCCGGGTAGCGCACCAGCGGCACCGGCATGCCGGCTTCGCCGAAGTACAGCATCTCTTGCTCCTTGGCCAGGCCGGCGACCGGTTGCGCGCTCATGCCCAGCGCGTCGAGCTCGTGTCGCGCCGCGTTGAGCTGCCCGCGGCCGCCGTCGATCAGCAACAGGTCGGGCGGCTGGCGGTGGCCCTCGACCACGCGGCGGAAGTGACGCTCGACCACCTGGGCGATGGCGCGGTAGTCGTCCGGGCCGTCGAGGCCACGGATCTTGAAGCGCTTGTAGCCGCTCTTGTCGGGTTGCCCGGCGCGCGTGCGTACCAGCGCCGCGACCATCTCGCCGCCTTGCGTGTTGGAGATGTCGACGCACTCGATGGTTTCCGGGGGGCTCGACAGATCCATCAGCTCCTGCAGGATGCGCGCGCCGGCCTGGTCGGAGCTGCGGTCGTAGCGCCCCGCGAAGGCGAGCTCGGCGTTGCTTGCCACCAACTCGAGCAGGCGCTTCTTCTCGCCGCGCTGCGGCACCACGATGTGCACCGCGCCGCCGCGCTGCTGGCGTAGCCAAGCCTCTATCGTCTCCTGCTCGGCCACCGTGAACGGCACGCATACCTCGGGCGGGAAGTACTGCTCGCCGTGGTAGTACTGCTGCAGGAAGCTGGCGAGCAGCTCGGCGTCGTCGGTCTCCCCTACGCTGTCCCAGAAGAACTCCTTGCGATCGACGACGATGCCGCGGCGCATCAGGAACACCTGCAGCGCAACGCGATCGCCGACACGGTGCAGCGCAAAGAGGTCGCGGTCGTGCAGGCCGGTGGACGCGACCTTCTGGTCGCGCGCTGTCAGGCGCACCGCGTTGAGCAGGTCGCGATAGTGCGCCGCGCGCTCGTACTCCTGCGCCGCGGCGGCCTCGTTCATCTTGACCTCGAGGTCGGCGCCGAGGTCGGCGCCGCGCCCGTCGAGAAAAAGCAATGCTTCCTCGACCCGTTCGCCGTACTGGTCTTCGCTGCACAGCGCCGCGACGCACGGCCCGGCGCACTCGCCGATGTCGTAGTAGAGACAGGGGCGTTCCCAGGAACCATCGACGTCGATGTTGCACGGTCGTATGCCGAAGTAGCGGTAGGCGAGCAACTGCGTCATATGGGCGCTGCTCGCCGGGGCGTAGGGCCCGAAGTACTTCTCGCCATCGTTCTTGGCCGCGCGCACGTACTGCAGCCGCGGAAAGCGCTCCGACACGACCATGCGCAGGTAGGGATACTGTTTGTCGTCGCGCAGCAGGACGTTGTAACGGGGCTTGTTCTGCTTGATCAGACTGTTCTCGAGCGCCAGCGCCTCGAGGTCGGTGTCGGTGACGATGAAGTCGATGTCGACCGCTTCCGCCAGCATCGCTTCCTGTTTGGGACCGAGGTTGTGCGCTCCGGAGAGGTGGGAACGGATGCGGTCACGGATGCTCTTCGCCTTGCCGACGTAGATCGTCCGGCCGTTGTGGTCCTTGAACAGGTAAACCCCGGCCGAGGACGGCAGCGTAGCGGCAATGTCGCGCAGGGTCTCGATGGACATGGAGTTATGGTGCCACGTGGGCGCAAGGAGCTCGTCGCCCGGCACGAGGCCCGTGGCCGCCGTGGAATCGCCGGGATCGGCCTGTTCGCAGGTGCCCGGCAACGGTGCGAGAATCAGTGAGACCCTATCCTTCGGACTGGCCGGAGAGGTGGCGATGACCCTTTCGCGCGGCGCGTTACTGCTGGTCGCCCTGCTGGCGGGCGCTGCGCCTGCGCTCGCTCAAGAGCTCGAGCCGCGCGCCTACTCGATCTCGCCGGTCGGGGTCAACATCGTCGTCGCCGGTTACACCTACAACAGCGGCGACGTCACCTTCGCCCCGGCATTGCCGGTCGAAGACGCCTCGGCGCACATCAATACCGGTGTTCTGGCGTACGTGCGCACGCTCGGTCTGTTGGGGCGCTCGTCCTCGATCGCCGTCTCGATCCCCTATATCAAGGGCGACCTGCAGGGCAAGTACATCGGCGAGTTCGCCCGCGTGGACCGCTCCGGCCTGGCCGACCCGCGGCTGCGTTTCGTGATCAACCTGTACGGCGCGCCGCGTATGGACCTGCGTGAGTTCGCCGCGTATCGTCAGCGCACCAACATCGGCTTCAGCCTCAACGTCGTCGCGCCGCTGGGGCAGTACGACCCGACCAAGCTGGTCAACCTCGGCTCCAACCGCTGGTCGTTCAAGCCCGAGATCGCCATCTCGCAGCGCTGGAACCGCTGGATTCTCGAGATCTACGCCGGCGTTTGGATGTTCACCGACAACGACGACTTCTACGGCGGCAGGCTTCGTCAGCAGCAGGCCATTGGCTCGACGCAGTTCCACCTGGTCTACACGCTGAGCCCACGCGCATGGGTCGCCGTCAACGCCAACTTCTACACCGGCGGCGAGACCATCGTCGACGGCAACAAGAACTTCGATCTGCAGAAGAACTCGCGCGTCGGTGCCACCTTCGCGGTGCCGTTAGACGCGCGCCAGGCGCTGAAGTTCAACTACAGCCGCGGCGCGTTCACCACCATCGGCGCCGATTTTCACAGCTTCTCCGTCGGTTACCAGTTTCTCTGGGGCGCCGGCTTGTAGCGCGGCACGACGAAGAGTCCCACCGGCTGCCGTCACCGCGACCCGGGTGGGGCCGAGAGACCTTCCCGGCAACGCCCAGGGCGCCTGCGGAGCTCACCGTCAGTCCTCCGCGCCGGTGAGCTCCGGCGCGCCGCCGGCCGCGCGCCGTAAGCCATCGCCGAACAGGCGGTCCAGCCGCGCGTCCGCGACCTCCTCGCCTGCACGCGAGAGCACCAGATACGCAACACCCGACAGCAGCACGGCGGGAAAGATCTGGTGAATCGTGGCGGCGATGGCGAAGCGCGGCCAGGCCAGAAGCACTAGCACCCCGGCGGCGAACGAGGCCAGCACGGCTGCACCGTTCCCGCCCCTCCGGAAGAGGCCGAGCAACACCGCCGGGGCGAAGCAGGCGGCGTACAGCGATCCCGACAGGACCGTCAGACCGACGATGCTCCCCGGCGGGCGCAGCGCCACCAATGCGGTGATCAGCGCAAACGCCGCCACCCAGTTGCGTGTGTTGGAAAGCTCGGAGGTCTCGGCGCGCTCGCCGCGCATCACACCGACGATGTCGCGCTCGGTGGTGGCGGCAACAACCAGCAGCACGCTGTCGAGCGACGACATCGCCGCCGCCACCATGGCGAGGAGTAAGAACGCGGTCACGCCGGGAGCGAACACGTCGCCGCCGGTGAGGAGCAGCGGCACGATCTCGTCCGTCTCCGTGACGCCGGTCGGCATCAGCGCTCGGGCGTACAGGCCGATCGGCACCAGCAGCGCGTACACCAGCGCGAAGCAGGCGGTGGAGACCCAGGTCCCGACGCGCTGCGCACGCTCGTCCTCGAGAGCGTAGAAACGCGAAAGTTGGCGCGGCTCGGTGACGAACTTGGCGGTGCCCGCCGTCAGCACGCCAAGGGTGAAGACGAACGGTTGCGCGGCATTCCAGCCGAAAAGGTACGCGGTATCGGCGGCCTGTCGCAGCGGCTGCAGCGCCCCCAGCCCGCCGGCGGCGCGCACCGTGCCGGCGAACAGCACCACCGCGGCGATGATCATCACCACGCCCTGCACGGCGTCGGTCTTCACCACCGAGATGAAACCGCCGACCATGGTGTAGCCCATGACGACCACCAGAACGACGCCAATCGCTGCCTCGTAAGGGATGCCGAGGAACGCCTGCACCAGCGTTCCGATGCCCTTGAACACCGCGACCATGTAGAAGATCGAGGCGAAGACGACGATTACCGCCGCGGCGACGCGCGCCGGCGTGCTGGCGAAGCGGAAGCCGATGAAGTCGGGAATGGTGAGTGAGCCGAGGTCCTCGGTGAAGCGGCGCAGCCGCGGCGCGACCCAGTACCAGGCGCCAAAGGAGAAGAGCACTGCCATCGGCGCGAGCAAGAGCCACGCGACGCCCCAGGCGTACGACTGCCCGGAGAATCCGATGAACGAGTTGGTGCTCGAATAGGTGGCGAAGAAGGACAGCCCCAGCGCCACCCCGCCCATCGCCCGACCGCCCACGTAGTAGTCCGCCACCCCTTTGGTGGCGCGCTTGCCGCTCAGCGCGTGGTGCACCAGGATCGCGGTGTACGCCAGCAACAGCAGGTGTGCCGGCCAGTAGGTGCGCAGGCTGTCGAGAATGGCGTCGAGGAGATTCATGGTGAGCAGGCCCTGCTAAGCGTCGAAGAATAGCGGATGCAGGGCCGCCTTGGTCACCTTGCCCATCGTATTGCGCGGCAAACGGCTGACCACGACCACACGTTTCGGCACCTTGTAGGGGGCGAGGTGCTCCTTGCACCAGCTCACCAGCTCCGCCGGCATAGCCTCGAGCGTGCCAGCGGCGATGACCGCGGCACACACCCGCTCGCCCCAGTCGTCGTCGGCCACGCCCACCACTGCGGCGTCATCGACAGCGGGGTGCCGACGCAAGACCGCCTCGATCTCCAGGGCCGAGACTTTGTAGCCACCGGTCTTGATGATGTCGACACTGCGGCGCCCGATGATCCGCCAGTAGCCGTCTTCGACGGCTCCCTCGTCACCGGTGCGGAACCATCCGTCCTCGGTGAACGCGGCCGCCGTTGCATCGGGGCGGCGCCAGTACTCGCGGAACACCTGCGGGCCGCGCACCTGGATCTCCCCCTGCTCAGCGGCGGTCGCCACCTCGCCCTGCTCGTCGACGATGCGCGCCTCGACGTCGGGTAGCGGCTGCCCGACCGTACCGGGGCGCCGCTCGCCGTGCAGCGGATTGCTCAAGGCCATGCCGATCTCGGTCATGCCGTAGCGTTCCAGCAGGCGCTGACCGGTGATCTCCTGCCAACGTGTCAACGTCTCGGGCGGCAGCGCGGCGGAGCCCGAGACCATCAGGCGGAGGGCGCCGGCACCCGCGGTCCAGCGTTCGCGCTCGTCGGGTGCGGCCGCCTCCCACAGCGCAATGAGTCGCCGGTAGATCGTCGGAACCGCCATGAACAGGCTGATGCCGCCGGCGGCGAAACGATCCCAGATGCCGCGCGCTTCGGGCGGCGAGAACTCGCAGCAGGCGCCGCTCGCCAGCGCACAGGTCAGCGCGTTGACGATTCCGTGGACGTGGTGCAACGGCAGCACGTGCAGGATGCGATCGTCCTCGCTCCATGCCCAGGCCCGGCGCAGCGTGTCAACCTGAGCGGCCAGGTTGGCGTGTGTCGTCACCACGCCCTTGGGGCGCCCGGTCGTACCGCTGGTGTAGACCATCAGCGCAGGCCGGCCGACATCAATGGCGGGCAGTGCGCCCACGTCGCCGGCGCGCTCATCGCCGCTCGTCCGGCTGCGCTCGAGCAACTCCGCCGCGTTGCGCACCATCACCGGCGCCGCACGCTCGTCGTTGGCCCGCGCCTGCTCCTCGGCGGCGCCCTCGTGCTCAAAGCCGACCGCGCTCGCCACCGCCTCGCGGGCGCGCTCCTGCAACGCCGGCTCCGCAACCACCACCCGTGGGCGGGCATCGGCGATGATGCCGGCCAATTCCGGCGCCGGATGGGCGGGCGCCAGCGGCACCGCCACGCCACCGGCGCGCCAGATACCCCACTGCACCGCGACGTGCTCGAATCCGGGTTCGAGCAGGTAGGCGATACGCGCGGCGCCGAGATCGGCACGCGCGGCACCGAGAAGGCCGGCGGCGACCGCGGCGCTGGCTTCGTCGAGGCGCTCGTAGGTGTGCTCCCCTGCCCCGTCGCACAGGGCCGGGCGGCTGGCGAATTCTTCGGTCCGGTGGATGACGGGGGTGCGCATGCGGCGATGGTGCCACGTCAACCGTAGGCGAGCCCAGGACGTCAAACGCAGGGAGGGGTCGGACTCCTCCGCACAAGATTATACTTGACATCACTACTATAGTTGTCTTAACTCTAGTAGCCATGAAAACTACAAGCATCGAATCCCACCTTCCCCTCGGCGATCTCGCATTCCACATCCTCCTCGCGCTCGGCTCCGGCCCGACGCACGGCTATGCCATCGGCCAGGAGATCGAGGACCGCAGCGGCGGGCGCCTGCGCCCCACCACCGGTGCGCTCTACCAGGCCCTCAAGCGCCTGCGCGACGACGGGCTGGTCGCCCTCGACGCGGAGGCGGCCCGAGAATCCCCCGACGCGCGCCGCAAGTACTTCCGCCTCACCGAGCTCGGCCGCGATGTCGCCGCCGCCGAGGCCCGGCGCCTCGACGCGCTGGTGGCGGTCGCTCGCGATCGCCGGCTTTACGGACGCAGCTGATGGCCTCGACCCACTCCGCCTCGCCGACGGCCCGCCTCTACGAGCTGTCCCTGCGCCTGCTACCGACCTCCTACCGTCACGAGTACGGCGCCGCGATGCTCGACACCTTCTCACTGCGCCTGGCGGCCATCGACGGCGGCCTTGCGGCTCGCCTCCGGCTGCTGCTACGCGAGCTCGGCGGCCTGCTGTCGTTGCGCTGGCGCGAGCGCGGCGGAGCCGGGTCGTCGCGGCACGATGCTCCCGGTGCGCGCCCGCCGCGGCGCTCCTGGCTCTCTGGCTGGGGCGGCGAGTTGCGCCACGCCGCGCATCGCCTGCGCCGCGCCCCGGCGTTCACCGCCGCCACCGTTCTCACCCTGGCGGTCGCGACGGGCGGCAACGCGGCGATCTTCAGCGTGGTCCACGCCATCCTGCTCGCGCCGCTGCCCTACCCCGACGCCGGCGCGCTGGTCGCGGTGCGCTCCGGCGCGCCGAGCTCGGGCGCCGACGACATCGAGATGACCATCGGCCTCTACCTGCACTACCGCGACCAGGTACCGGCGCTGCACCCCATCGCGCTGTATGAGCGCGCGTACCACAATCTCACCGCCGACGGCGAGCCGGCGCGGCTGGAGACGATCAACGCCACCGAGGACTTCTTCGCCGTGCTGGCCGTCGAGCCGTCGCTCGGCCGCGTCTTCGGCGCCGCCGACACCGCGCCGGACGCCGAGGCGGTGGTGGTGCTTTCGGACAGACTGTGGCGGACCCGCTACGGCGCCGACGCCACCATCATCGGCCGCTCCATCATCCTCGACCAGCACCCTTACACCGTCGTCGGCGTGATGCCGGCCGGCTTCGATTTCCCCCGGCCGACTACGGATGCATGGGTGGCGTGGCGCATCGACCCCGAGGCCATGCGTCTGATGTCGTTCAGCTACGAAGCGGTCGCCCGCCTGGCGGACGGCGCGACGATCGAGAGCGCCAACGCCCAGATCACCCGTGCGCTCGACACCTATCCCGAAGCCTTCGGCTGGGAGCGCGTCGAGTGGGACCGGCTCGGCCTGATCGGCTTCGTCCGTCCGCTGCGCGCGCAGCTCGTCGGCGACGTCGGGGCGACTCTGTGGCTGTTCGCCGGCGCCGGCCTGTTCGTCATGCTGCTGGCCTGTGCCAACGTCACCAACCTGTTCCTGGTCCGCTCCGAGGCCCGTGGCGCCGAGGCCCGCATCCGCCGGGCACTGGGAGCGTCGCGCGCCCAACTGCTGCGCTTCTGGCTTGCCGAGGGCGTCTGTGTCGCAACCGTCGCCGCCGCCCTCGGCCTCGCCATCGCGATCGCCGGGCTCGACGCCATTGTGCGCCTGGCACCTGACCTGCCACGGATCGGCGACGTGCGCGTGGGCGGCGCAACGCTGCTGTTCACCGCACTGCTGGCCGCCTGCGCCGCGCTGCTCTTCGGCACCGCGCCGCTGCTCTCCGGAACCACCGGCGGCAGCGCGGGCCTCTCCTCCCGTCGCGGCGTCACCGCCGGGGCCGGCGCCCGGCACGGCCGCGAGTTACTGGTCGGTGCGCAGGTGGCGCTCGCCCTCACCCTCACCATCGGCGCGGCGCTCATGCTACAGAGCGTCTACAACCTGATGAGCGCCGATCCCGGCTTTGACCCCGCCGGGGTGCTGACCTTTCGCATCTCGCTGCCGACCGACGGCTATCCCGACCGGGAAGCGGCAGCGCGCTTCGACGAGTTACTGGTCGAGCGTCTGGCCGCGCTGCCTGGCGTCGAGAGCGCCGGCCTGGCACGCTGCATGCCCCTGCAGAGCTGGTGCGGCGGCAACCCGGTATCCAGCCCCGACTCGCCCTTGCCCCCCGAGGGTTTTCGCAAGGTGGTTTCGGTGATGCCGGTCAGCAGCGGCTATCTGGAAGCCGCGGGCATCCCTTTGATTGCCGGACGAACCTTCGAGCCCTCGGACGCCGTTCGACGCACCGGCGCGGCGGTGATCAACGAGGCACTCGCTGCTCGACTGTTCCCCGCCGCGTCACCCGCCGAGATGATCGGCAAGCGCGTCTATCCGCAGGCCGAGCCCGACGTCGAGCAGTGGCTCACGGTCGTCGGCGTGGTGCGCGCCGTGCAGCGCACACGCATCGACGAGCCCGCCGCCGAAGTGCTCTATACACCCCTGCTCGGCGTGTCCGGCGATCGCCACCTGCCACCGGTGCACGACGTCACGGTGGCGGTGCGGGTAGCAGGAGATCCGCTTGCCGCGCTCGCTCCCTCTCGCCAGGTGGTGCGCGCCCTCGATGCCAGCCTGCCGATCGCCGGCGTGCAGACACTTGCCGAGATCCACGCCGCGGCGACCGCCCGCGACCGCTTCAGCGCGTTGCTGCTGACCCTCGCGGCAGGCGCCGGCGTTTTGCTTGGCGCCATCGGCATCTACGGAGTCGTGTCGTGGGCCACCCGCCAGCGCACCGCTGAGCTCGGTGTGCGCGCCGCCCTGGGCGCACGCGCCACCGATCTGCTGCGCATGATCATGGCGCGAGGCCTGGCGGTGATCGCCACCGGGATCGCCGCGGGAATCGCCGGCAGCCTGCTGCTGAACCGCGTGCTCGAGGCAATGCTCTACCACGTCGGCGCGCGCGATCCGGCGACCTTCGCCGGCGTCGCCTTCCTGCTGGTCGCGATCGGGACCGTCGCCACCTGGTTGCCCGCCCGTCGCGCCGCGCGCATCGATCCGGTCGAGGCGCTGCGCGCGCGTTGAGCGGCGTCGTTGCCTACGCCACGCCCTGCACCCGCGCCCCCTTGAGCTCCTGGATACGATCGCGCAGCGTGGCGGCGCGCTCGAAGTCGAGCGCCTCGGCGGCCTCGTGCATCTGCCTGTCGAGTTCCTCGAGCTTTCGCTCCAGCGCCTCCTCCGAAAGCAGCAACGAGGTGTCGACCGAGGCGATATCGACGTAGTCCTTGTCGAAGAACTCGCCGAAGGCGTTGGAGATGCGCTTGACTACCGTCTCCGGTGTGATGCCGTGCTCCTCGTTGTAGGCCTGCTGCCGGGCGCGACGGCGGTCAGTCTCGTCGATAGCCTCGCGCATCGAGCGCGTGATCTTGTCGCCGTACAGAATGACCTTGCCCTCTACGTTGCGTGCCGCGCGGCCTGCAGTTTGGACCAGCGAGGTGGTCGAGCGCAGGAAGCCCTCCTTGTCGGCGTCGAGCACCGCGACCAGCGTGACCTCCGGCAGGTCGAGCCCCTCGCGCAACAAGTTGACCCCTACGAGGGAGTCGAAGTCGCCGGCACGAAAGTCCCTCAGCAGCTTGACGCGATCGAGCGTGTCGACGTCGGCGTGCAGGTAGCGCACCCGCACCCCCAGGTCGCGGTAGTAGGCGGTCAGCTCCTCGGCCATGCGCTTGGTCAGCGTGGTGATCAGGGCGCGCTCCTTACGCTCGGCACGCTGGCGCACTTCGTCGAGCAGGTCGTCGACCTGGCCGCGCGCGGGGCGGACCTCGATCTCCGGGTCGGTCAAACCGGTCGGGCGGATGACCTGCTCGACCACCACCCCGCCGGACATCTCGAGCTCGTAGGGTCCGGGGGTCGCCGATACGTAGATCGTCTGCTCGACGAGATCTTCGAACTCCTCGAAGGTGAGCGGCCGGTTGTCGAGCGCCGACGGCAAGCGGAAGCCGTAGCGCACCAGGGTCTCCTTGCGGCTGCGGTCGCCGCGGTACATCCCACCGGCCTGCGGTACCGCCACGTGGGACTCG
>JASFRZ010000134.1:0-10857 GCA_050114655.1 Acidobacteriota bacterium | reverse complement strand
GCGCATGCCGAACGAGCGCGTGTAGCCCTGGATGACCGGCTCGCCGAACTTGTTGCCGTAGTCGGAGGCGCCGTTGGAAGCCTCGATCTCGATCTGCAGCGGCGGCGCCAGGTTACCCGGGTAGGCGAAGGAGGGGTCCTCCCAGGGCAGCTCGTAGCCCGGGATGTGCAGGTTGCCGACGCAGTACGCTGCGGTGCCGGCGACGACCAAGGCGCCGCGTCCCGCGGCATGCACGTCACGGATGCGCCCGCCGGTGCCGGTCTCGGCGCCGGGGAACGGCGCCACGCCGGAGGGGAAATTGTGGGTCTCGGCGGTGAAGATGACGTCGTATTCGGCGGCACGCTTGACCATCGGCGAGGGCGTGCCGATCTCGGCGGGTAGCAGCGTGTGCAGCTCGTAGCCGCGGATCGCCGAGGAATTGTCTCGGAAGGCGATGGTGCTGTTGGAGGGGTTGGCGTCGAGCGGCGCCCGCACCATCTCCATGAGCGAGCGGGGCATCTCTTGGCCATCGATCAGCAGCCGACCCTTGAAAAACCAGTGGCGCGAGTGCTCGCTGTTGGATTGCGCGATGTCGAAGCACTCGACGTTGGTGGGGTCGCGCTGCATGCGCTCGCGGAACAGCGCGGTGTAGTAATCGAGATCCCAGTCGTCGAAGGCGAGGCCCATCTCGGCGTCGATGCGCTCGAGCGCGGCGCGGCCGTCGGCCATCACCGGCACGGCGCGCACCGGCTCGGGCTCGGCGCCGCTCTCGAAGCTCTCCAGCGGCTCGGGGTAGGGGCACTCCGTCATGCGGTCGTGCACCAGCGCGTAGAACGCGGCGCGCTGCCTCGGCGCCAGCGCGGCAGCGGTGTCGAGCAGATAGCGGCGCGAGCGCTCGATACGGCGCACCTTGTCGATACCGCAGGCGTGGCAGATCGACACCGCATTGGTGGAGAACGCGGTGGAGAAGCTCATCCGCGGCCCGACCTCGAACAGTTCCCCGTTGCTGCCCAGGAAGCTGTCGCGGCGGAAGCCGTCGGGCTCGAAGGTCTCGGCCAGCAGCCAGGTCAACACGTTGCGCTCGGCGCCGGTCAGCTGCCCCACGACCTCGATGTTGAAGCAGATCTCGGTGTCGATCGCGGCGACATCGGCGCCCAAGGCGGCGCGCGCTCTCGCGAGCAATGCCGCAACGGCGGCCCGGGATGCTCCGGGGCTGCGATAGAAGTGGATCAGGGCCATGGCCGAGCTGGCGGTTCGTCAGGATGCGGATGCGGACGGTTGGCGGCGGGCGTCGAGGGCGGGCGACCCGACGCTCCCGAAGATACAGCATACGCGTCGCGCCGGCTTCCACGCCGTCGGTGCGTTCCGCTTGCCCGAGGGGCCGCAGCCGGGCGACGCACCACGAGGCGGTGATTTCGCTTCGTACCGGCCCCGCGAGAGCCGGGCTAGCCGGGGAACTGCATGTTGAGTCCGGTAAAAAGCTGGAACAGCGGCTGGCCGGCGCCCTTGTGCAGGATGGTGAACTGCGGCTCGATGAAGATGTTGTAGACCGTGCTCCCCGAGCGGACCACCCGGCCGATACCCAGACCGAAGGGGACGTTGTAAGTGTCGTTCTCGAGGTTGAACGCCCAGATCGGCGCCATGCGCAGGTAGGTGCCGCCGCCGAGCTGGAAGAAAGCGAAGGGCTGCGCGACCAGCAGGTTGGTGTCGGCCCGCTCGGCGTCGCCGCCGACCGAAGCCTGCCAGGTCAGCAGGCCACCGTACTGGATCGTCGGCGAGGGAACGTTGAACAGCACCGCGGCGGCGCCGGCCTGCCACTTGCCGGAACCCAGCGCGTCGTCGGTGGCGCTCGGCGCCGCCAGCAACGGCCCCACGCCGATCGTGGAACCCGGCGTGGACTTGAGCAGGTAGGCGCCGAATACGTTGAAGTCACCCAGACCCGATACGGCGCCGTCGGGTGAGTCGGGATCTGAGGTCGGGGCGGTGCTGACCGGCAGCGAGGCGCGCACCAGCACCTTGCCGACCGGTTGCGCGTAGCGCAGCCAGAAGGTGTTCGCCGTCACGTCGGGCGTGCCCGAGACGCTCGGCACGAAGTAGTTCTGCAGGTTGAACGCCTTCATGTTGGCGAGCGGGTTGTTGGCCGCGGCGAGCTCTGCCGCGGAGGGCTCCTGTGCGGCGGCCGGCAGGGCGATCGACAGGACGGCCATCATGATGACGGCGGTGGCCAGCCGTTTGGTGAGCAGGATCAACGGACGCTCTCCCTTGGTCGAAGAAGCAGCAATCGGAGTCGAAGGAGCAGCCGGCAATCTCGACCATTCGCACAACGACGCACCGGCCGCTCGACGTCAGTACAAGCGTCGCACGCGCCGGAGTGAGCCGCTACTCGGTGGTTCCCGCGCGGCGCGGCACACACCCCTTGTCTGAACCACGAGGTTCGCCCGGTTCCTCGGCATCGTGCCCTACGAGTGGGTGTTATGTTTCCCGCATGGCAGCAGCAAGGGTCGGAGTCGGGGGAGGCGAGGGTCGCTGGACCATGGTCGCCGTGGTGCTGCTGTTCACCATCCTCACGGTGGCGTTCAACTATCCGATCTCGGTGGCGCCGGACACCTATCTGACCCATTTCACCGACCCCCGCCTGGTGACCTGGACGCTGGCGTGGAACGCGCACGCCTTCGCCACCAACCCGCTGCACGTCTTCCAGCCCAACATCTACTTTCCCGACACCTCGACCAAGGCATCGTCGGAGACCTTCCTGCTGCCCTCGTTGCTGGTGGCGCCGGTGAACTGGGCAGGCCACCCGCTGGCGGCCTACAACCTGGTGCTGTTGTCGTCGTTCGTGTTGTGCGGCCTGGGTGCAACGTTGTGGGTGCGCGACATCACCGGCAGCCTGGCCGCGGGCATCCTCGCCGGCATGATCTGGGCCTTCGCGCCGGGCAAGTTCGACCAGATCTCGCATCTGCACATGATGCTCGGGCAATGGATCCCCTTCGCGCTGCTCTACTGCGGCCGCTATCTGGAGTCGGGCCGGGCACGCGACCTGTACGTCATGAGCTTGTTCGCCGGCGTGCAGTTCGGTTTCTCGATGCACTACGGCGTCTTTCTCGTACCGCTGCTCGGCCTGTACGCCGTCGGGCTGCTGGCGGTGCTGCCGCAATCGCGGCTGCGCGCCAACCTCGCGCAGATGCAGCGACAGCTGGTGATCGGGGCGGGGGTGATGGTGCTGCTTGCGGCCGCGGTGGGCATCCCTTACTGGATGACCACCAGACAGGTCGACATGCGCCGCGACACGCGCGAGGTGTTGCAGCTCTCGGGCCAGCCGGACAGCTTCCTGTCACCCTCGATGCACAACCAGGCGCCGCACGACGTATGGCTGTTCGAGCGTTACCACATCAACGACGCGAGTTACTTCGTCGGCCTGGTGCCGTCGATACTCGCCTTGTTCGCTCTGCTGGTCCTGTGGCCGCGCGCCCTGCACGCGGTGCGTGCGGGTCCCGGGAGGCCTGCCGGGTCGGCTCGCGCGCGCGATTCCACTGATAGCGCGGGCGAGGAGAGGGCGGTGCCCGCGAGCAGTCCGTGGCGCGTGGCGCGCCGGCGCGTGCACGTCGCGGCTGTGGTCGTCGCCGCTGCCGGCCTGCTGCTGCACTTCATCGGGCTGGCCGCCGGGTGGTCGCAGGCCGGTGGTTGGGCGCGAACGGTGGTGCAGATCAGTGTCACCGTACATCCCGCGCTGTGGGCCGGCGTCGGCGTGGTCGTCGCGCTGATCACCCTGGCGACGGCGCCTGCCGGCACGCCGCGAGCTACCGCCTACCTGGCGATCGTCGGCTACCTCGCCATCGCGTTCTACCTGCTCGCCTACGGCCCCGAGGTGCAGGCTTTCGGCGCCGTGCTCGGCCACGGTCCATATTGGCTGCTGTATCGCTTCGTGCTGCCGTTCAAGATCATCCGCTCGGCGGGCCGCATCGGGTTGCTGTGGATCCTGCTGGCCGGTGCGCTGGCCGGCTTCGGCTGGGCACGCGTCGAGCGCCGCTGGCGGGGCGCGCCGGCGACCCGGAGGGTGGCGCTGGCGCTGCTGCTGGTGGTCCTGGTGTGGGAGTTCCGCGTCTGGCCGATGCGCCACTTCGTCGTCGATCCCGCCGCGGATCCGGCCGACACCTGGCTCGCCGAGCAGCCGGGAGATTTCGCTGTCGTGCACGCGCCGATCGAGACCGGCCGCGACGCTCTGCAGGAGACCGCCTACATGCTGGGGTCGACGCTGCACTGGAAGGAACTGGTCAACGGCTACCTGCGCTACGCGCCGTTGCCCTATCGCGACCTGGCCCAGAGCCCGCAGTTGAGCGAAGAGTTCTTTCGCAAGCTGCGTGCCGGCTTCCCGGTGCGCTACCTGCTGGTCCACGAGGACCGGCTCACCGATGCACAGTGGGTCGAGACCCGCCGCCTGCTGGCGCGTAACGACGACGCCGCGTTCGTGACCCAGCTCGGTTATACGCTGGTTTTCGACGTGCTCGGCGGGGACTACCCGGCTCCGCCACCGCCCGAGGGCGCCTTCGGGCTGGAGTTTCGCCGCCCGTACACGGCCCAGGAGCTGGCCACCGGTTCCGCTGTGGAGCTGGCGATCCGCGGCGCGCAGACCCCGCCGACCGACGCGGTCATCGCGCTGGCGGGGTGGGGAGAGGACAAGCAGATCGTCGAAGTGACGGATGCGTGGAAGCAGGTGAGCGTACCGGTTCCGCAGCAGCTCGGGTCCCCGCTGCCGCCATTCGAGGTGCTCGGCCATACGCTCGCGCCGGTGGGCGAAACGGGCGAGCGGGTGATGTCGGGCTTCACCATCGAAGCCAGCCGTCGGGGCAGCGCAGTCGGGGTGGGCGCGCGCGTGTTCAACGCGCTGCGTGCGCCGGCGATTCTGGTGCATCGGCTGGAGCGCTACGGCAACGGCGAGCTGCAGCGTCGTCGCTTCGAGCCTACCCCGGAGGACGCCGCGGAGATGCTGCGCTACCTGGAGCAGCTGCCGCCGGGCGAGCTGGTGGCGGTGTCGATCGTGCTGGAGGACTTCGCCCCGTTGCCGCCCGACACGGTGCGCGCGCTGCGCCTGATCGGCGTCGAGCCGCCGGCCGACGAAACGGTGCTGTTGGTTGCCGTGCTGGGGGTGAGCGGCGCGCCGCCCGGCAGCGCGCTGCAGTCCTTCCACCACACGCGTGCGTTCGTCGACATCCAGGGCCCGGTTCCGGTACTGCAGGTGCGCGACATCGCGCTCCGTTAGACTCCCACCATGATCGGACGACTCAGCCTGTTCATCGCCGCGTTGCTGGCGGCGCAATCGGTTGTTCTCCCGCCGACTCCACGGACAGCCCTGCCGGCGCCGCAGTCTGCCGCCCCGCCGGCGGCTGAAAACTGGCCCCAATGGCGCGGTCCCGGCGGGCTGGGGGTGGGGCAGGGGACCTATCCCGACGCCTGGTCAGCGAGCGACAACGTAGCCTGGAGGACCACCATCCCGGGGCGCGGCCACTCCTCGCCGGTTGTGTGGGGTGATCGGGTGTTCGTCACCAGCTCGGTAGTCGGGCAGCAGTACCCCGGTCGGCTGGCGCCCGACCACCTGGGCTACGACATGCAGCCCGGTTACCTGCACCCCGACAGCGTCGACGTCGACTACGCCCACGCGCTGAAGGTGCTGGCGCTCGATGCCGCCACCGGCGCGATCGTCTGGGAGCAGACAGCCTACGACGGCCCCATGTACGACAATCGCCACCGCAAGAACACCTACGCCTCGGCCACCGTGGTGACCGACGGGCAGGGGGTGTTCGCCTCGTTCGAGTCCGAGGGTGTCTACGCCTACGAGATGGACGGCACACCGCGCTGGCAGGCGTCGTTCGGCGGCATGGCCAAGGCCGGGCTCGGCCCGGGGACCTCGCCGATCCTGTACGAGGGCCTGCTGATCCTGCAGGGTGACCAGGAGATGGGCACCGGCTCGTTCATCGCCGCGCTCGACGCCACCAGCGGCAGGGTCGTCTGGTACACCCAGCGCCACAACCGGCGTAGCTGGGCAACACCGCTGCTGGTGCAGGCCGATGGCCGCACCGAGCTGCTCGCTTCGGGCGCCGAGGCGGTAATCGCGTACGATCCCGCCACAGGTCAGGAGCTGTGGCGCACCGCCGGCACGGTGAGCCACCCGATCCCCAGCATCGTGTTCGGCGACGGCCTCGCTTTCGCGACCGCCGGATCGCAGCGCAAGGTGGCGCTGGCCATCCGACCCGGCAAGCAGAGCGACGAGACGCGTATCGCCTGGCGCTACGGCAAGGGCACCGCTTATGTACCGTCGCCGATCTTCTACCGCGGCCTGCTCTACCTCATGAACGACAGCGGCATCGTCACCGCGCTCGACGGCGCCACCGGCGAGGTGGTCTATGAGGGCGGCCGGGTGCCGCTGCCGGCCACGTTCACCGCCTCCCCGGTGGCCTTCGACGACAAGATCCTGCTGACCAGCGAGGACGGCGACACCTTCGTGCTGCGCGCCGGCCGCACCCACCAGATCCTGCGCACCAACTCGCTCGGCGAGCCGGTGTTCGCCTCCCCGGCGCTGGCCGGCGGCACCATCTACATCCGCGGTGCCGAGCATCTGTACGCGATCAGGGAGAGCGCCAACCGGCGCTAGGCGGGTATACTCGGCGCGCCATGTGCCGATACCGCACCGCTCTGCTCTTCGTCCTCGTCGCCACGACGCTCGTGGCCGTCGCCACCCCGGCGCCGGCCCAGCAGGGTTTCAAGGTCCACATCTCGGTCGACATGGAGGGTGTTGCCGGGGTGGTGAGCGAGAACCAGACCTCCTCGTCGGGGCGCAACTACGCCGCCGCGCGCACGCAGATGATCGCCGAGACCAACGCCGCCATCGCCGCCGCCTTCGACGCCGGCGCCGCCGCGGTCGTGGTGGTCGACTCGCACGGCGACAAGACCAACCTGGAGCCCGCCCGGCTCGACCGGCGCGCCACGCTGATCGCCGGCGGCCCGCGTCCACTGGGCATGATCGACGGCATCGACGATACGTTCGCCGCCGCCGTTTTTATCGGCTACCACGCGCGCGCCTCGAGCAGCCCGGCGATCCTCGACCACACCTACAACGGCGCCATCAAGGGCGTGTGGATGAACGACATCGAGCTCGGCGAGGGCGGTCTGGCAGCCGCCGTCGCGGGGCAGTACGGCGTCCCCGTGGTGTTCGTCTCCGGCGATCGCGCCGTCACCGAGGAGATGGCGGCGCTGCTCCCCGGCATCGGTTCGGTGGCGGTCAAGGAGGCCATCAGCCGTACCGCGGCGCACCTGATGCATCCCGACGAGGCGGTCGAGCGCATCCGTGAGGGCGTGCGCGACGCGGTGGAACACCGTGCCGACGTCACCCCGTTGTCCTTCGATCCTCCGGTGACCCTGCGCCTCGAGGTCGCCGATTCCGGCCAGGCCGACCAGCTGATGTTCGTACCCGGCATGCAGCGGGCCGGCGCGCGCATTGTCGAGTACGTTGCCCCCGACGCCGTATCGGCTTACCGCGTCTCGCGCCTGGCGCGCCTGCTGGCCCAATGAGGTGACCACGATGCGGTGTCGGCCGTCGTCGGACGCCGACCCCTGCCCGAGAAAGGGACCATCTGCATGACACCTGACCCGATCGCACCTGCAATGCCGTCCGAAGGACACTTCTTCGGGCACCCGCGTGGGCTGGCGACGCTGTTTTTCACCGAGATGTGGGAGCGCTTCTCCTACTACGGCATGCGCGGCCTGCTGGTGTTGTTCATGGTCGAAGCCGTGCAGAGCGGCGGGATGGGGCTGACCGACGGCACCGCGGCGGCGATTTACGGCATGTACACCGCCGGCGTCTATCTGTTCTGCCTGCCGGGCGGGTGGATGGCCGACCGGCTGCTCGGCAAGCGACGGGCGGTGTTCATCGGCGGCATGATCATCGCCGCCGGCCACTTCAGCATGGCGATACCCGGGGCGCCGTTCTTCTTCGCCGGCCTGATCCTGATCGTCTGTGGCACCGGGCTGTTGAAGCCCAACGTCAGCGCGGTGGTCGGCGATCTGTACCCGGAGGGCGGGGCGCGGCGCGACGCCGGCTTCTCGGTCTTCTACATGGGCATCAACCTGGGTGCCTTCATCGGTCCGCTGATCGTCGGCTACCTGGGCGAGAACATCGGCTGGCACCTCGGCTTCAGCGCCGCCGGCATCGGCATGGTCCTGGGGCTCATCCAGTACAAGCTGGGCGACAAGTACCTGGGCTCGGCGGGCCTGCTGTCGGAGGAGGCGCAAGCCCGCACCGGAGCCGGCTGGCGCACCTTCGCCCTGGGCATCGCGGTGGTTGCGGTGATCGGCGCCGCGCTGTTCGGCCTCAGCTCCGCCGGCACACTGCCCTTGACCCTCGAGGGCGCCGCGCAGGCCACCGGCGTGGTCATCGTCGCGCTGGCGGCGATCTACTTCATCGTGGCGTTGCTGTTCTTCGGCCTCGACGGCGAGGAGAAGAAGCGCGTCATCCTGATCTTCCTGCTGTTTCTCGGCTCGGCGATGTTCTGGTCGGGCTTCGAGCAGGCGGGCTCGTCGATGAACCTGTTCGCCGAGCGGCTCACCAACCGGATGATCTTCGGATGGGAGGCGCCGGCGAGCTGGCTGCAGTCGGTCAACCCGCTGTTCATCATCATCCTGTCGCCGGTGGCCGGCGCGCTGTGGCTGCGCCTCGGCGACCGCGCCCCGTCGATCCCCGCCAAGTTCGGCATCGGCCTGGCGCTGCTCGGCATCGGCTTCCTGGTGCTCGCCTGGGCGTCGGTGAACGCCAGCGACGCCAACCGCGTGACCCCCGTGTGGCTGATCGTGACCTACTTTCTGCACACCTGCGGTGAGCTGGCGCTGTCTCCGGTGGGGCTCAGCAGCGTCACCAAGCTGGCCCCCAAGCAGCTCGTCGGCCAGATGATGGGCATCTGGTTCATGGGCACGGCGCTCGGCAACCTCATCGCCGGGTTGGTGGCCGGTCAGTTCGAACGCCTGCCGCTGGTGCAGCTGTTCGGCGCCGTCGCCGCGCTCGCCATCGCCTCGGGGCTCTTCTTCCTGGTCTTCAAGGGACCGATCGGGCGGTTGGCCGGGGACGTGCGCTGACCGGGCTCCTGACCTGTATCGGCTCGAGCGGAAGCGGATCAGCTCGCTGACGCGACGGCGATGGCGATCACGATCGCCAGGAAGCCGACCAGCAATGCGATCGCCATCCGGTTGCCCAAGTTGAGCGTGTAGCCGATGCCGAACCGGCGCTCGACCAGAATCGACGGGTCGTCGCGATTCACGTAGAAGACCCCGAGATACCAGTTGCGGTTGTCCGCGAGGCCGTTGGTCAACGGGGTGTCGGCGCGCGCCCTTTCGAGCCGAGATCCGCCTTGGCCGTAGTGCACCGCGATGTAGACGACCCCGCCGAGCGCGACGACCCCCATCCCTACGCCGAGGATCGTGACCATGCTCCCCAGACTCTCCGCCTCGCCCAGCGCGACGCGCGTGGTTTGTATCGACATGAAGGTCAACATCCCGGTGGTGAGGATCGCGAGCGCGGAGAGCAGGCGCGCCATCGCGGTGCGGAACTGCATCTGCGCCTGCAGGGAGGCTCCGTGGTCGGCTCTCCGCAAGGCTCGCTTGGCATGCGCTGTGAGCCACGCCATGCCGCCCAACATCGTTCCCAACACCAGGGTCATGAGCGAGGGCAGCATCGCGGTCATCAACGACTTATCGCGCCAGGCGTCGGGGCGACCCGTCCCATCGAAATGGGTCGGGATGCGCGCCGGCAGGTCGGCGTAGTGGGTCCAGGTGTAGGCGACCGCTACCAGGCCGCACGCCACGGCGGCGACCAACGAGATGACCGGCAGTAACGCGCTGGTCGCGGGCACGGTGATGGCGGGGGCCACCGCGTCGGGCGGCGGTCCTGCCATCGCCAGGGAGCGCGCCTGGTAGTACGCCCTCAGATAGAGGGCGAGGGAGGCGAGGAGAATCAGGTAGATCGGCGCGACCGCGGCCAACGGGCGAGCCGCAGTGAGGAAGAGGGCGGCGCCGCCAGCAAGGGAGGCGATGAGCGCGACGATCATCCACCGGTACCACGAGCGTGTGATCTCCTGCGCGCGCTTCCCCTCGAACGCCGACTCGCCGACGTAGACACCGAAAAGCAGCCCCTTCCGGGCGACACGCGGGTAGAGCAGGAAAATCCCTCCGACGACGGCGGTCTCGACCAGCATCAAGAAGAGGAGGCCCTTGTCCTCCATGGTTCTCTATCCTTCCTCTACCTCGCGGCCCGCGAGAGCGGCGAGCTCGTGTTGGACCATCGTACGGATCTCGTCGGGCCGCACGCCGGCCTGCCGGAGCCGGACGATGACCTGCCCCAGCTCCCGTCCCAGACGGTCACGCACGCCCGCCGACGGCGACCGGGCCGGCCCGATGACCTCTGCGCCGGCGCGATCGCGGATGCGCACGAAGCCGTCCTCCTGCAGGAGGCGGTAAGCCCGCGCCACCGTGTTGAGGTTGTAGCCGAGGTCGGACGCGAGCGTGCGCACGGAAGGAAGTGCCGTGCCCGGCGGCAGAGCTCCCGAGCTGATGCTCGTGCGGATCTGCCGGGCGATCTGCTCGTAGGCAGCTTCATCGCTTCCGGCATCCACGGTCACGAAGATGATCGGCTCGGGCTCTTTCATTGTCTACCGAATAGTATACAAGGAGCGTGGTAGATCAAAGTCCGCCTCGTGGGCCCGAGCCGGATTCCGACCGCGGCAAGGCTGGGTTACGCTTACCGGGCGCACCAGCATCGTGGTTCCGCACGCCCCTGTAGCTCAGGCGGATAGAGCACGGGATTCCTAATCCCGGAGCCCAGGTTCGAGTCCTGGCAGG
>JASFRZ010000133.1:0-10876 GCA_050114655.1 Acidobacteriota bacterium | reverse complement strand
CCAGTACCACAGGGAGGCGAGCAGCTTGCCGTGCCGCCGTCGGATCGCAGTATGCTCCTCATGCAGGTCGCCGATGATAGCGCTGGCGACAATCGGCCGCCGGACGGCGCGCGCGATGATCGAGTCGGCCCGGCGCGGTGGGCGGCTCACTGTTTGCCCTCGAGCACGGCGTCGAGGCCATCCCAGAGGGCGAACAGCGCCTCGCGCGAGGTGCGCAGCGCGGCGATTCCTTCCTCGGTGACCTCGAAGCGCCGGCGCGGATGTCCGCCGCGATCGGGCGTATCGTCCTCCAGTGACCAGCGGATCAGACCTTTGTCCTCGAGGCGCTCGAGGGTGCGGTAGAGGGCACCGCGCGATACCGAGCGGTCGGCGCGCTCCTCCAGCTCGTGCCGCACAGCAATGGCGTATCCGTCGTCGTCGAGCTGCAGGACCGCCAGCAGGACCATCTGTTCGAACTCACCCAGGAAGCTCTTCACCATGTTCGCAAGCACGCATTCGGGGAAGGATCGATGTCGACAATGTATACACAGTGTATACAAAGTAGTCATCGTTGGGCAAGTCGGCACGGGCCAACGTCTTTGCGGTCCACGCAGTGAGTTGTCACAATCGGCAACCACCATGGCCTTGAACCGACGTGATCTTCTGCGTAGCGGCGCCGTCGCGGCGATCGGCGCCGCCGGCCTCGGCTGTCCGTTGCGTCGTGAGCCGCAGACCGCGCCGCTGCCGGTGAGTGCAGCGGTGCCACCCGGCGGGCGGGGCGCGTGGGCCGACACCGGCGCGCCCGGCCTGGCGCGCGTCGACGTGGCGCCCGAGCGCGAGATCCGCACCATCGTCGGGCTGCGACCGTTTCGTGCCACGGGCTTCCGCGTCGAAACCGAGCGTCTCGACGACAAGGTGCTGGTGCACAACTATGGCCACGGCGGCGCCGGCGTCACTTTCTCGTGGGGGACATCGCAGCTTGCCGTCGAGCAGGCGCTGGCGGCGGCGGCGGAGACCGGGATGTCGAACGGGTGGGGCGACGACGCGGCGGCGAGGCAGACGCCGGGACGCGGTTGCGCAGTCCTGGGCTGCGGCGTGATCGGGCTGTCGACCGCGATCCTCATGCAGCGGCAGGGCTGGCAGGTGACAATCTATGCTCGCGACCTGCCGCCGCACACCACGTCGAACGTCGCCGGCGCGTTGTGGGGCCCGTACGCAGTGTCCGACCCGGGTCGCGCCGACAGCGCTTTCCAACGCCAGTTCGTGAGCGCCGCCCGCCTCGCACATCGTCGATTCCAGGAGATGGTCGGCGACCACTACAACATCCGCTGGATCGAGACCTACGACCTGTCGAATGCGCCCCAGCCGCCCCCCTGGTTCGAGCAGGGAACCGAGGATCTGTACCCCGAGGCGCGTGCGCTGGCGCCCGCCGAACATCCCTTCCCACGCGCCCACGCGATCAGCTACCGCACCATGCTGATCGAACCGCACGCGTACCTCGACGCGCTGCTGCGCGACTTCTACATCGCCGGCGGCCACACCGTCGTGCGCGAGTTCGTCGACCTGCGCGACGTCGCCACACTCACCGAGCCGCTGCTGTTCAACTGCACCGGCCTGGGTGCGATGCAGCTCGTCGGCGACGACGAGATGGAGCCGGTCCGCGGTCAGCTCACTTTCCTGTTGCCGCAGCCCGACGTCGACTACGTGGCGCTCGCCGGTGAGCTGTACATGTTCCCGCGCAGCGACGGGATCCTGCTCGGCGGCACGCATGAGCGCGGCAACTGGTCGCTCGAGCCGGACCGTGCCACCGCGCGGCGCATCGTACAGGGGCATGCCGAGCTGTTCGGTCAGAATTCCGTGCCCGTCGCGGCAAAGGGATCGTCACGCGGTGGGGCGACGCCTCGGTGGTGAGTCGGCGGCGAGCGCTCATCGCGGTGCGACGCCTCGCGCTGGCGGTGGCAGTGCTGGGCGCCACGGCGTGCGGTTCCTTCGGTCCCGGGCGCACCAGCGACGTGCTGATCGAGAACGTCGCGGTCGAGCCCTCCGCGGGCGCGGGCCAGTCAGCGCGCATCGTCTTCGACATCGCCTGGGACGCCTCCTTCCGCGACGAGATCAACCACGACGGCGTGTGGCTGTTCGCCAAGGTGCGCGAGCCCGGTGAGCCATGGCGCCACGCGCTGCTTTCCAGCGAGCCGTCGGCCCACCGCATCGGCGCCAACAACGGCGTGCTGGCCACCATCGAGCCGGCGGCGGACGGCCTCGGGGCGTTCCTCTATCGCACGGACGACGGCTTCAGTGCCATCGACTGGGATGGAGTGTCGCTGGCCGCAGATGCGGCGGCCACCGTGCTGACGCCGCAGGCCGAGGTCGAGGTTGTCGCGCTGCCGATGGTGTACGTGCCGGAGGGACCCTATCTGCTCGGCGACGGTACCTCGGTGGCTGCGCTATTCGCCGGGCAGTTCAGCGCGGGGACCAGCTCAGCGCCTTTCGGGGTGGATGACGAAGGAGCGATCGTGCTGGGAGGAGGCGGGGAGGGAAGCCTCGGCAATCACGACCGGCGGGTGCCGTCTGCGACGCCGCAACAGTACTGGGACGACTTCTCCGATACCGCGCAGCAGGATTTGCCGGCGGCGTTTCCCGAGGGCTTTGCCGCCTTCTGGGTGATGCGGCACGAGCTCAGCCAGGGCGACTATGCGCGCTTCCTGAGCATGCTCGATACCGCGCAGCAGATGACCCGCAATCCCGCGCTCTCGATTCCGGCGGGCGAGGCGCACCGCTACGCCATCGCACCGCAAGCGCCGTACGCGGTCAGGCCTTATAACCGCGCCGCCAACTGGCTGTCGTGGATGGATCTTGCCGCCTACGCCGATTGGAGCGGGCTGCGTCCGATGACCGAGCTGGAGTACGAAAAGGCGTCGCGCGGCGATCGAGTTCCTGACGCGGGCGAGTTCGCCTGGGGGCCGGAGGCACCACCGGCGGGCAAGTACAACCTGCAGGACGCGGGCACGCCGCAGGAGTTGGTTACCAACCAGGCCGCCGGGGCCAACGTGGCGTTCGACGGCACCATCGGACTTGCGAGCTCGATCGCCGGGCCGTTGCGGGTAGGCGCTTTCCAACCGTTGGCCACCTCACGGCTCGGCTTCGGCGGGTCGTACTACCGGATTACCGAGTTGAGCGGCAACGTTGCCGAGATGGTGGTCACCGTCGGGCGCTCGACCGGTCGTCGCTACCGCGGCGTGGATGGTGACGGCGCGCTGTCCTCGGCGGGCAACGCCGGCGGACCGGAGGTCGAATTCTGGCCCGGTGCCCGGCGCGCAGCGGCGGGCGGTTACGAGGTCCTCAACGCCGACGGCAGCGGCACGCGCGGCGGCGACTGGGCCTCCGACGCGCGCGCCCTGCGCGTCTCGGATCGTGAGCAGGTCAACAAGCCCGCCGACCATCGCGACATGCGCTGGGGCGGGCGGTTGGTGCGCAGCGCCCGAAAGTAGCGCGCCGCGATACCCGCGGCGGGGCACTCAATCATGCTCGAGAGGCGCGCGGAGGGGCATTTTCGGGTTGGAATTTGTCCTTCCCTCGGGGTAACTTGCGGCGGGGCTGCGTGCCGGCCTGAACGGCACCAGAACGCAATCCACGGCTTGCTACGGGCCGGGAGCAGGGATGGGGACGGACCGGAAAATGGCCGACGAAACCAACGATCCATTCGACGACGCAGAAGCGTTCGACGATCTCAGCGAAGTGCGACGGGCACTCGAAGCGGTCGAGCGGCGCCAGCGCACTGCGGCGCGTGAGCGTCGCCGGCTGCGGGCCCAGCTCGACGGAGTGCTCAACGCCCTGCGCGAGGACGCGATCGTGCTCTTTTTCGACGCCGACCGCGAACTGGTCGAAGCCGAGGGGCCGCTGCAGGAGCAACTCGGTGCCTCGGCCGCGGAGCTGCTTGCCGATTTCGAGGACTTCGCCGACGAGGAGACCTTTGACGCACTTGACGAGGCAAACAAGGCGGTGCTCGAAGACGAGGCCGCCGGTGCCTGCGTCAGCGACGGCTTTCTGCACGGCGACGACGAAGACCTCGCGGTCACGTTCATCCATCTGCGCCGCAGCGACGAGGACGGCGAGTTGCTCGGCACCGAGGCGATTGGCCTGGTCGCGCCGGCTGTGGAGTCGGACGAAGAGCTCGATCACGATCCGGATCCGTTCGAGATGCTCCTCGGCCAGATCGGTCGCCGGCTGATCGACGACGGCAGCGAGGCGAGCGTGGAGCGTGCCGCACAGAACGTCGGTGAATTCCTGCTCGCCGACAGGGTGGTGGTCAATCGCTACGACGAAGATGCGCGGCGCTTCTCGATGGCGGAATCCTGGCTCAGGTCCGACACGCGGCCGCTTGCCGCGGAGGAGCGCGGGATTCCGATCTCCGAAATCCCCTGGGCGTATTCCGCTCTGGGCGCCGGCGAACACGTGGTGATTTCGGAGGACTCCGATCTGCCCGCCGATGCACGCAACGAAAAGAAGCTGTTCGCGAGCGAAGGCGCCAGCTCGACGCTACTGGTGCCGATGTTGCGACGCGACGCACTGATCGGGTTCGTTTCGATCCAGTCGACGAAGGGGCCGCGGGTATGGAGCGATGGCGACATCTCCCGCGCGCGCAACCTGGTGATGTTGCTCGCCGCGGCGTTGGTCCGTGCGGATGTGGAAGAAGAGCTCGATCAGGCGCGCGAAGATGCCGAGCAGGCCATGGCACGCGGCGAAAAGGCGGAAGCGCGTGCTGTGGAGGCGGAGACGCTGGCCGAGAAGGCAAGCGTTGCGCTCGCGGCGGCGGGCGCCGAGGTCAAGTCGCTGGCGGACAAGGTCAGCGCGCTGGAGAGCGAGAGCGAACGTGCGCGTGACAAGGAAAGAGCGGCGCAGGAGGACGCCGAGCGTGCGCAGCGACGTTCCGAGGACGCCGCGGCTGATGCCCTGGCCGTTCGCCAGGAGCTCGAGAAGATGCGCGATCAACTCGCCCGGACGCTGCACGACGACGCCGACCTGCGCGCCGGCAGCCCCGCTGCCGCGTTCACCGGCCCCCCCGCGGCGCCGAAGATCAACGAAGAAGAAGACGAAGCGGATATCGTCGAGGACGATGAGGAGGACATTTTCGAGGTCGATCTCGAAGAGGTGGATGATGCGCCGGCACCGTGGAGCTCTCGGCCGCGCGGCGACGATGACCTCGATCCCGACGCCGTCTTCAAGATGAACATCGAAGACTTTGGCCGCTCGTTCGATCCCGACGCGACGCTGGAGATGGACGCGGTACGCGAAGCGGCCGCTACGTCCGAAGATGACGATATCGCGGATCCGGGCGATGCCGAGGAGAGCAAAGACCCGCTACGCACCGGCGGCCTCGATGCGATGCTCGAGCACACCCAAGCGAGCACAGAGGAAGGCACGCCGGAGAAGTGGAAGGAAGAGAAGGCGTCTTGGGAGGACAGCACCGGAGAGGTCGATCTGCCGGAGTTTCTCGCCGAGCGTGACGAAGATGACGACGAAGAGGACGAGGACATCGTCGAGTTCGAAATCGATGGCGAAAGCGACGTTGATGCAGCGCGGCGCGTGGCTCGGGATGCGGCAGGCCGCGACGAGGACGACGACGAGAGCGAAGAGCGCGTCGGCGGCCTACCGCCGGTGATCCTGCCCGATTATATGCAGCGCCCCGGTGATTCCAGTGCTCCTGGACCCGACGGTCGTACAGACGAACCCGAAGCCGAGGTGCAGCCCGAGCCGGAGACCTTGCCGTCGCTTGCGGGGATCGACACCGAGGTCGGCCTCGAAGACGTCGGCGGCAACGTCGAGCTGTACCGCGACCTGCTGACCAAGTTCCGGCGCGACTACATCGGTGCATCGTCGAAGATCAACGCCGCCATCGACAAGGGCAATATCGAGGTCGCGCACCTGCTGCTACACGCGGTCAAGGGCGTCTCCGGTGTGCTTGGTGCCCTGCGGGTCCGCGAGACCGCCGACGACCTGGAGAGCAAGCTCATCGGCGGCGATCCTGACGCGATGCGCGCCTCGATGAGCGCGTTTTCCGGCGCACTGAGCGAGGTGCTCGACTCGATCGGCGGGCTCGATGCGAGCGGCGAGGTCAATGCGATCGGCGAGCTCGACGCGGACGATACCGGCGACGAGCCGCAAGTCTCCGACCCGATGGTGCTACGCAGCTACCTCAGCGGCCTTCGCCAGCATCTGGTGGCGGAGACACCGCGTCAGTGCCAGCTCGTCATGCGCGAGATCACCGCGCGCAACTGGCCGGGCGACTACAACGCTCGCGTTGGCGAGCTCGCCTCGATGATCGATGCGGCAGATTTCGAAGCCGCCCGGCATACCTTCGCAGAGCTCATGGCGACGTTCGCCGAGCGCTGAGCGCTACCAGCCTTCGCTGCGCAGCAGGTCGCCGAGATCCGTTCCGTCGATGGTCACCGGAGTGGTGATGCCCACGAGCCCCGCCAGTGTGGGCGCCAGATCGGTGGTGCTCACCCGCTCGTCGACACGGCGCGGCGCGATGCCCGGAGCCACGACGATCAGCGGCACCCAGGTGTCGTACGGGTAGGCCGACCCATGTGTCGAGCCCCTCGCCATGGTGTCCAGGTGGTAGGGAACGTACTGCACCTGGAAGTCCGGGCTGCGATCGGGGTAGTAGCTGTTGGCGTATAGCTGACGGTAGCTCGATTCGTCATCTCCGCTGGGGGTTCCGGGCGGCGTCGCCTCCAGCTCCTCACGCGTCCACACGTTCTGCACGTCGGGGCAGCGGCTCAGCAGTTCGACCACGTCGTGCTCGACGGTCGAGCGCTCGAGCCCGGCGGAGGCGATCGCGTCGTCGTTGAGGTAGAGACCGACACGCAGCCAGTCATAGTCGCCGTAGCGCTCTTTCAAGGTGAGCCCGGCGCGCTGGAAGCAGGCGATCGCGCTCATGTCGACGCGGTCGGCCCACTCGCCGTGGGCGAGCCGATAGGCCGGCACCGGTGCGACGCCGTGGTCGGCGCTCAGCCCGATGACGACGTTGTCCAGTCCGATGCGCTCGTCGATGAAGGTGAACAGATCGCCGAGCGCGCGGTCGAGCCGCATGATGGTGTCGAGCACCTCGCGGCTGTTCGGTCCGAACTGGTGCCCGACGTAGTCGAGCGCGGAGAAGCTGAGGCCGAGCAGGTCGGGATGCGCGTCGCCGCCGAGATCCTCCCCTTCGATCATCGTGCGGGCGAGCTCGGCGAGATACATGTCGGCGAAGGGAGACGTCAGGATGGCGGAATAGAAGCCGCTGTCCGGCTCGAGGGACTTACCGCCGAACGCGTAGGGAAAGTCGCGCTGGTAGATGCCTTCGTCGAGCAGCACAATGTCGAGCTGGTCGAGGGTCTCCTGTTCCACCGGCAACGGCTCCCAAAGGGTGCCGAAGTATTGATCCAGCCAGCGACGTTCATTGAACGTCTCGAGCCACTCGGGCTCCTCGTAATAGCCTGTCGTGACCCAGTCACCGCCGCCGTACCAGAGGGCGCCGTCGGCCTGGTGCCCGCCCAGCAGAATCGCGCTGCGGTCCTTACCGCTGACGCTCCACACCTCGGCGGCGGGGTCCATGTCCTTGAGCCAATCGCCGATGGCGGTCACCTCGAGGTTGGTCGGCGACCGCCGATAGCGCTGCCCCTGTACGCAGTACACCTGCTCGCCGGTGTCGCGGTCGTACCACTGGTTGGAGATGATCCCGGAGTGGCGCGGGTAGCACCCCGTGGACAGAGTGGCGTGGCCGGCTCCGGTCACCGTGTTCGCGTGATCGTGGTGCGCGTCACCGAACACCACCCCGTTGTCGAGCAGCCAGGCGAGCCCACCTTCGAGCACGGGCCGGAAGCGCACCAGGTAATCCTCGCTCATCTGGTCGACGGCGAGGAGCAGGATCAGTCGCGGGCCGTCGGCGGGGAACACCGCCGCCTGCTCGGTCGGCGTGGCACAGGCGGCCACGAGCAGCAGACACAGGACGGTGCAGGCCGGACCGTGGATCCGATGCGCGCGTCGCATCGTCTCAGCGCGGCGTCAGACTGCCTTCGAACAGCAGCCACGTGTCGGGGTCGAGGATCAGCTCGCTCGGAGCACCGTCGACGGCCAGCGAGAACGTCTGTTCCTGGGCCTCCACCTGCACCGTTTCGACGCGCGTCGCGCTGCCGTCGGTCCGTATTCCGATGTCCAGCGGAAACCGGAAGACGTATCCGTTGCGTGGCTCCTGACTCAGGCTCACCGTTACTGTCCCGCTACCCGCGTCGAAGCTCCACGTCCCGCTCAGCAGCGGGTGACCGGGAACGTGCGCCCACTGGTCGAAGAACCACTGCAGATCCTGTCCCGAGGCCTCCTCCATGACCCGCTGGAAGTCCTCGGTGAGCGCGTTGCCGTCGCGAAACTCGACGTAATAGGCGCGGATGCCAGCCCAGAAGGCGTCGTCACCGATCTGGTGGCGCAGCATGTGCAGCACCCATGCGCCTTTCTGGTAGGCGTTGCGGTTGAGCATGCGGTTGGGGTCGTGGAGCTGCTCGGCGATCAGGGCGAGCTCGGGGTTGGCCTCGTAGAATCCCACCACCGTCGCGCGCGCCCCTTGCATTCCGCGGACCATACGGTCACGGCCATAGATGAACTCGTTGTACAGCTGGGTGAAGTACGTCGCGAAGCCTTCGCTGAGCCACAGGTGGTGCCAGTCCTTTTCGGTCACCGCATCGCCGAACCACTGATGGGCGATCTCGTGCGCGACCGTTCCCTCGCTCCCGCGCGCGCCGTTCACCGAACGCTCGCTATAGAAGATGTTGCTGGCGTTCTCCATGCCGCCGTAGCGCGTCTTCGACTGCACATTGGCGAGCTTGGCGTACGGAAACGGCCCGATGTGCGCGTCAAAGAAGCGCAGCACCCGCTCGGCAACGGCGTAGTCGTAGAATCCGGCGTCACGGTTCTGCGGGTAGACCCACGATTGCAGCGGGACGCCGTCGATCGACCCGACGTGCTGCACTGCGAAGCGCGCCGCGCCCAGCACCATGACCTTGGTCGCAAGCGGCGCGTGCGACGCCCAGTGAGTCCGGCGCATACCGTTGCCGAGGTCGCTGACCTCGAGCAGGCTGCCATTGGCAACCACCTGGTAGTGGCCTGGTGCCACCACGATCCACTCAACGGTGGCCTTGTCGGAGACGTGGTCGACGGTCGGCAGCCAGTGACGCGCGCGGTTGGGCCAGTTGTCGCCGAAGAAGCTGCGGTCGCCGAACATGGTGGCGTCGATGATCAGGCCGTCGCCGGGCACGCCGCGATAGCTGACCGTGTAGGTGCGTCGCTCCTCCTGCAGCGAAGGGTTGGCAAGGTGGATGCGCAGGCGACCGTCGATGTGGGTGTGGCTGACCGGTTGCCCGTCGCGGGTCACCTCCAGCACCTCCATCCCGGTGGCCTCGCCGGCGTCGTGGCCGATGAGATCGAAGGCGATCTCGCTGATTCCGGCGCGGGCAAAGCGCACGGTGATTGCCGCCTCGCCGCTGATCTCGTTGCTCGAGTCGCTCAGGGTGAGCTGGAATCGATAGTGCAGGACGTCGACGTCCCAGTTGCGCGGATAGTCGTCCGCGCTCGCGGCGGGGGCAAGAAACAAGCTGAGAGTGAGGAGCGCTGCGATGACGTTGCGCATGAGGCTCGGGGCTCCGTGACGGCAATCGAAAGAGTCTGACATTGGACGGCGGTAATACTATCCTCAGAGAAGAGGTCGCACCGCTGACCGACCAGCCGATGCCGGCCGGTCCGCGACCACCGAGATCTGCAAAAGGAGGTCACACATTGCAGGTTCCACTGGAGATCACGGGCCATCACGTCACCGTGTCCAAGCGCGCCGAATCTCTGATTGCGCGCAGAACGGCCAAGCTCGAGCGTTTCTACGATAGAGTGACGAGTTGTCGGGTCGTCATCGACGGACCCGACGGGCACAGCCGGAACGGTGCGCCGTTCAAGGTCCGCATACACCTCGGGGTGCCGGGAAGTGAGATCACCATCGACCGGCAGCAGGAGCACGATTTGACGGCGGCAATCCACGCCGCCTTCGACGCCGCCACCCGCAAGCTTCAGGACTTCGCGCGGACGCGTCGCGGCGAGGTCAAGCAGCGGGTCGTCGAGGCACCCTGAACGGTCCTTGTCTCCAGGTTTTCTTGCGGGTCGCCGTCTTTTCAGGCGGACGGCGCGCGCAAGCGCCGGATCGCCTCGAAGCACGGTAGGGTGAGGTACGTATTGCCCGCCAGCCGTCCCAGCACCAGCGCGGCGATCGCACCGACCGCCCCCATCACGTCGAGACCGAAGATGCTGATCGACAGCACCAGAGCGATGCCGCTGACCTCTACGACGGTCGCTCCGGTGAGCGGGCGCGTCAGCCGAGAGCTGACCAAGAGCGCGCGCTGAAACGACATCAGCACAGTGAGCGCCGGCAGCGCCGCGGCGATGCGTGTCGGGACTACGGCGAGTGCGGCGAGCTGAGGGGACAGGCCGGCGACGTCGCGGAACCACACCTCGGCGAGCGGCGTGAAGGCGATCAGCGCCAGTCCGGAGGATCCGATCAGCGCGAGCGTGGCGGCGAAATTACGGATCCTGCCGAGGTGCTCGGCGTGGTCTCCCAGCAAGGCGATGGTGACCTCCTGGTAGGACAGACCCAGGCTGCGAAAGAAAAACGCCAGCCCCTGGACAACCGGTAGGACGGCGAGTGACTCGATGGGCAGGCGGCTGTGGCCCATGAAGAAGGTCAGCATCGGGTGGATCGCCATCGCCAGGATCGACATCGTGGCGAGCGGGAAGTAGAACGACGAGATGCCGGCGAGCGTCAACTGCTCGGGCACCTCGCGCTTGCGGCGGCCGGCGAGCAGGTCGGCGATGACTCCGGCAG
>JASFRZ010000132.1:0-10994 GCA_050114655.1 Acidobacteriota bacterium | reverse complement strand
GTGCGCACCGCGTCCATCTGGTTGGCGGCCGGCCGGTTGTTGCGCGAGAACTCGTTGATCTGCTCGAGCGTGGCGTCGGCCACCGGGTCGTAGGCGACGCCGCGGTAGTCGAGGATGAGCTCGAGCGTGGTGCGATCGACGCGGATGTCATCGAAGCCGAGGGCACGCATGCGCGCGGTGACCGCGTCGGCGCCGAGCAGGTCGATCATCATGTCGGTGGCCGAGTTGTCCGACAGGATGATCATGATGGTCGCCAGGTTGCGCAGCGACATGTCGAGACCCGGCGCCCACAAACTCGACAGCAGCCCGGAGCCGATGTGCTGGTCCTCGGGCTGCACCGAGACGACGTCGTCGAGGCTCAACTCGCCGGCGTCGACGCGGGTCATCAGCTCCACCAGGATCGGCACCTTGAAGGTGCTCGCCATGCCGTAGGGCGTGTCCTCGTCGACGCCGGTGCGCATGCCGCTCTCCAGGTGGATGGCGTACACGCCCGCGGAGCCGGGAAAGCGATCGACGAGGCGTTGCATCGCGGTCTGCAACCGGTCGATCGAGCCGGCTTGCGGCGCCTGCGACGCGGCGAGAGATGAAGTGCCGAGCAGGGCAACGAGCGAGCACAGCGACACGAGCCTGCTTCGGGCACGGCGTCGTGCGGTGGCAACGGGACCGAGGGCGTCCTGGTTCGAGGCGTTCATGGCGGCATGGCCTTCCGGTTCAGGCCGCGTCGTTTGCGGCCGGATGATCTGGCGCCGGATATTACCCGCGCTGAGCGGGCCGGCCCAACCGTACGGCTCGGCCGGCCCGCCGTAAACCACACCATCCACGTCGAGATCGAAGCGGCAGCGGCAACCGGCGGCCCGATCCCTTGTGCTCGACTCGTCGCCGGGGCAGGATATGAACCTGACAATGTCGGGAATATAACCGGGAGGTCGAGCTCGTGGGTGATTCGGCAGGCGATTTCGAGAAGCTGCTGCTGCTGGCGGTGCTGCGCCTGGGTGAAGACGCCTACGGCGCGGCGATCATCGAGGAGGTCGCCGGGCGCACCGGACGCGAGGTCTCGCCGGGCGCCGCGTACGTCGCGTTGCGACGCCTCGAGGACAAGGGGATGCTGGGCTCCCGCACCGGCGAGCCGACCCCCGAGCGCGGTGGCCGCGCCAAGCGCTACTACGAGGTCCGCACCGACGGGCTCGCGGTGCTGCGCTCCGCGCGGCACGACTGGGAGGCGATGATCGAGGGCCTCGAGACGCTGCTGGAGTCGGGCTCGTGAGCGCGGCGGATTCCCGCTCACCCGGCGGCAACCGGTCCGGCACTGCATCGCAGAAGCGTCTGCCGGCGCCGCCTCGCCTCGCTGAGGCCATTCTGTCGCAGTCGCTGCCGCCGCACCGGCGCGAGGAGATCCTCGGCGACATGGCGGAAACCTATGCCCGCCGCGTCGAGCGCACCGGCTCGCTGGGGGCGCGGCTGTGGTACTGGCGCCACGCATTCGGTATCCCCGGACGCCTCGCCTGGCGCCGCACCAAGGGCTCCATCAGCGGCAACGAGTTGCGCCATGCCACCCGCAGCCTGCTGCGCAGTCCCGGCTTCGTAGCCGTGGCGGTGCTGTCGCTCGCCCTCGGGATCGGCGCCAACACGGCGATCTTCAGCATCGTCCGCTCGGTGCTGTTCACGCCTCTGGCAGTGGATCATCCGGAGGAGCTCCGTCTGGTGTACTACGAGCGCCCGAAAGTACGCGACATCAGCCAGTACAGCTCCAGCCAGGACATCGATCCGGTCAGTGGGGCGCAGATCAACAGCAACTACTCCTTCCCCATCTACGAGCGTATGCGCGCCGCCGCCGAGCCCGGCGTCGAGCTGCTCGGCTTCAACTTCGTGCCGCGGATCGCCGTCGTCATCGACGGGCGGCCCGCGACATCAGCCGCCGGCATGCTCGCTTCGGGCGACTTCTTCGCCACGTTGCGCCCGCAGGTGGTCAGTGGACGGCCGTTCGATGAAGACGACGATCGGCCGGATGCGCCGCACGTCGTCGTCATCAGCTATTCATTCTGGCAGCGTGCGTTCGGCGGCGACCCGGCAACGGTCGGCAGTGTAGTGCGCATCAACGGTGCCCCCTTCGAGGTCGTCGGTGTCACCGGGCCGGGCTTCAACGGCCTGTCGCCCGGCGGCTTTTTCGCGCCCACCGACATCATCGCGCCGTTCGCCGCCCAGGAGGCCTTCGCGCCGCGCTGGCGCTCGGATACCGGCTCGATGCGTACATCCGACGCAATCTACTGGGTGCGCATGATCGCACGGCTGTCCGCGGGTGCATCGGCCGCCCCCCTGGAGGAGGCGCTGAGCGAGCCGCTGCGGCAGGCCATGCTCGACAGCGGTGTCCTCGAGGATCCCGAACAGGTCGACCAGGCCAAGGTCCATTTCATCGACGGCAGTCGCGGCCTCGACTCCCTGCGCCAGGAGGTGCGCCGGCCGCTCGCGCTGCTCGCCGGCGTGGTGGCGGCGGTCCTGTTGATCGCCTGCGTCAACCTCGCCAGCCTGATGCTGGCGCGCGGGTCTGCACGGCAACACGAGATCGCGGTGCGGCGTGCGCTCGGCGCCGGTCGCCTGCGCCTGGTGCGTCAGCTCCTGCTCGAGAGCCTGCTGCTGGCGGCGGCCGGCGGCGTGCTCGGCCTTTTGCTGGCGATCTGGGCGGGCCCCGCGCTGACCGCGGCGCTCACCGCCAGCCTGGGCCGCGTGGCGCTGCGCTTCCAGATCGACTGGAAGCTGCTTCTGGTGGTGGCCACGGTGTCCTTGCTGGCCGCCGTGCTGAGCGGCGTGTTGCCGGCCCTGCGGTTGACCCGGCGCGGCGCCCAGGATCAGCTCCGCACGCGCGCGTTCGGGGACGGTGGTGGGCGCCTGACGCTCGGGCGCGTGCTGATCGGCGCACAGATCGCCGCGTCGATTCCGTTGATCGTCGGTGCCGGACTGTTCCTGCGCACGCTCGGCAACCTGGGTGCCGTCGATCTCGGCTTCAATCCCGATGACCTGGTGATCTTCCGTATCGACACCACCACGGTCACCGAAGACCCCGCGCGCTCCGCCGCCATCCTCGAGCAGGTCCGCCGCGAGCTGAGTGAGCTCCCCGGGGTCCGCGGCGTGACGTCGATCGAGAACGCCTTGATGATGGGTTGGGTCTCCAACACCCGCGTTACGATCGACGGGGAACCGCACGGCATGTACATGAATGCCGTCGGGCCGGACTTCTTCGACACCATGGGGATCCCGGTACGGGCAGGGCGCGCCTTGCGGTCCACCGACGATGCCGACGCCCCCCGCGTGGTGGTGATCAACGAGACCGCGCAACGCGAGCTGTTCGGTGGCAACGCGCTGGGACGCGGCTTCAGCATCGGCGACGAGCACTACGAGGTGGTCGGCGTGGTCGCCGACGCGCACTACGAGAGCGTACGCAGCGAGGTGGTGCCGACTTTCTACGATCCGTACCAGCAGCGCGGGATGCGCGCGGCCTTCTTCCTGGTGCGCACGCCGACGCCCGCGGCGCAGCTGGAGCGATCGATCCTCGACGTGGTCGCCCGCGCCGATCCGGGGTTGCCGGTCGACTCGCTGGTCAGCCAGACGCAGCAGATAGCCGCGTCGACCGGACGCGAGCGTATTTTCGCCCGCCTGCTGGTGCTGTTCGGCGGCTTCGCGCTGCTGGTGGCGAGCATCGGCCTGTACGGCGTCACCTCGTTCGCGGTGTCGCGGCGGCGGCCGGAGCTCGGCGTGCGCCTGGCGCTGGGCGCGCGGCCGGCACAGATCCTCTGGCTGGTGCTGCGCTCGGTGCTGGTTGTGGCCCTGGTCGGGCTGGCGGTCGGTGCGCTGGCGGCGCGCCTGGTCAGCCCGGTGGTCGATTCGATGGTCTACGGGATCGAGCCGACAGACATCTGGACGCTGCTCGGCGCGGCGCTGGTGATGCTCGCCGTCGCGGTTGCCGCCGGATGGTTGCCGGCCTTGCGCGCGGCGCGCACCGACGCCCTGATCGTCCTGTCGCGCGACTGACCTGCCGTAGGGGTCAGCGGCGGCGCAGCTCGATCTCGTGCACGCTCCACACGTGCACCGGGTCGGAACCCGTTTGCACGATACGCAGGTAGCGTGCCTCGGTGCCGGGCAGCTCGAGTTCGGTCCACAGCCCGCGGGGATGCAGGAACTCGGTGATTGGCGGGCGCACGCGTGCCTGGCGGCCTGCCGTGCTCCACTGCTCGCCGTCGTCCGAGACCTCGACGCGCCAGCCGCGCGGGTAGTCGTGCGGGAAGTCGCCGAGGCGCAGCACTACGCTGTCGAAGCGCGTCGGCGCGCCGAGGTCGACGAACAGCTCGTCGCCCGGCCGTTGCGGCTCCGAGTGCCAGCGGGTGGTCAGGTCCCCGTCGATGGCCCAGCGCGCGAAATCGTCGTTGACGCTCGCGTGCACGCTCCAGCCGCTGTGCGGCAACGCCTCGCCGGTCAGCTCGCGCCGGGTTTCGCGTGGGCGATAGGTGGCGCGTGTGCGCCAGAAGCGCTGCGGCGTTTCGAGCACCAGGGCAGGCCCGATCTCTTGCACCGGTCGCAGGACATCGGCGTGGGCGGGCAGCAGCATCGCGACGTCGTCCCAAGCATTGCCGTACTGGTCGCGGTGCACGATGACCCAGCGCACGCCGAGCTCGCGGAACGAGCGCAGCGTCGGTGAGGAGGGAAACTCGTCCCGCAGCGCCAGCTCCTCGTACACCGGGGCCTGGAAGCCGCTGGCGCCGTTGACGAGTGGCTTTTGGTGCACGGTCGAATAGAGCATGCGGGTGAACTCGGCTTGCTCGTCGAACGGCAGCTCGACGACCGGATAGTCGCCCTCCTGCTGGGCCAGCCAGGCGTACACCGCCGGCATGTCCTCACCCCATTGGACCTCGTGCATCGGTAGCGGCGCCGAGAAGGACTCGGCGAGGATGACGAGCGGCAGGGCCGCCGCCGTCCAGGCGAGGCGGCGGGCGGTGAGCCACTGTACGACCGCGTGCGTTCCGTAGGCGGCGAAGACCGCGAGGCACAGCACCGTCAAGATATGGATGCGGGGCGTCGCGCGCATGCTGCTGAAACCGGGGAGGTACTCGAACAGGAGACGATACGGGCTGCGCGGGCCGAAGGTGAGGATCACGCTGATGAACAGCAGCCAGCCGTAGAACCGCTGCGGCTCGGCAAGGCGCGGGAGCAGCGGCTGCAGGCGCGGGAGCCGCCGGCGTAGCAGGGCGCGCAGGATGAGGGCCACGATGATGATGGTGAAGGGGTTCCTGAACCCGTAGGCGCGCACCTCGGCGCCGGCGATGGTGACCGCGAACCCACCGCTGACGCTGATGGCGACGATCAGCAGCCACTCGGCGACGATCAGTGCGCCGAGGAAGCGATACGACCACCGGGCAGCGCGCGAAGCGGCGCCTTCCGCGGGGGCGTCGGTGCTGCCGCGCGTCCCGTCGCCCTGCGTCTCGCGGGAAGTGAGGACGCCGACGATTGCCAGAGCTACGACCGTCAGGCCCGGAAACAAAGCCAGCTCGTCGTAGCGCCACCCTGCAGTCACTGCGCCGTAGAGGCGATTGATCGGCGGCGCGCCGAGGAAGTTGTACCAGTTGGTATCGAAGGCCATGCTGCGGACGAAACCGAGCTCGCGGCCCATCGTCACGTAGCGGCCGAAGAAGGGCCACAGAGCGGCGACCGAAAGCCCGGTGTGGACGGCAAGGTCGCGGTACAGACGCCCATCCCGCAGCCGGCGGTCGCGCACCGCGCGATAGACGATGTATGCACCGGCGGCGCAGGTCAGGTAAACGGCGTAGTACGCGTTGGCGAGACACTGCCCGATGTAGGCGGCCGAGAAACACAGCAGCGTGGCCAGCGAACCGCCATCGAAGTAGCGGTGCAGGAACAGAAATGCCAGCGGAATACCGGCGGCGCCGATGATCTGCACGTGGCTCAGATGGCTGAACATGAAGGGAGAGAACGCCATCGCCAGACCGGCAACGAAGCCGGCGAACGGGTCGCCGGTGAGCTGCTTGCCGAGCAAGTACATGCTGAATGCGGTGGCGAGAAACGACAGCAGCAACACCACGTTGTAGGCGATCACCGGGTTGTCGAACAGCAACAACAGGGGCGCGGCAACAAGCGTCTGCGGCAGCAGAAACTCGGAGAACGCCAGCGTGTCGTGGTGAGGGAAGAAGATGTTGGCGTCGAAGAAGCCCGCCAGGTTGCCGCTGCGGACGGCGTGCACCTCCCACCACATGATCCAGCTGTTGAGCAGGGGATCACCCCAGTCGCGGGTGCCGTCCGCCAGGTGCAATACCTGCGGATAGGTCATCACCGCGACAAGGATGGCAAAGGCCACAAGGACGATCGCGCCGATGCGACGCCCGTCCCTCCTTTCGTGACCGTCGGCCACGATCTACCTCCCCGGCAATCAGCCGCGTGCCGATTGCTCCTGGCGCTGTGGGAACAGCCAGTGAGCAAGTGTACTGGCAGCCGTTTCCGGCGGGAAACGGGCGACGCTCAAACCTGCGCCCGCGGCTCGGCGGTCAGTCGATCACCAGGCGGTACTTCTTCAGCCGCACCGTGCCGACCTCGTCGGTCACCGAGGCGAGCACCGTGTCACCGTCGGCGAAGCGGATCTGGGTGAAACCCGGCTCGGGCGCCGGCACGGTGCCGAGGAACTCGCCGGTGGCCACGTCGAAGACGTCGAACATGTAGGTGTTGCGCCAGCAGTCGAGGTCCATTTCGGGATCCGCGCCCGGATCCATGCGCACGGTCGTACCGCCGGTGCCGCCGATCATGATCGCCATGCCGGCGCCGCCCTCGGCCTCGCGGCAATCGGGATCGGGCTCGCTCGGGCCCTGGCGCCGCACCCACACGCGGCCGCTGCGGTCGGGCGTCAGGTCGATGAAGGCCGGCTTGGTGGCGGGTACGTCCGACTCCGGGATGCGAAAGTCGGGTGCCATCTGCTTGATGTTGTTGACTGCCATCTCGGCGCGGAAGCCACGCTCGTCGGGATTCACCCGCACCGGCTCCCAGGCCTTCTCCACCATCTTGACGCCGCCGTCGGGCGAGTGGATCTCGAAGCGATACTCGTTGCCGACGCCGGTGATCACCTGGCCGCCGGGGGCGAGATCCCACTGCACCCGGGGGGTGAACGGGAGGATCGCCATCTGCATCGAGTTGTTGCCGACATCGACCTGCACCGTCGGCGGCTCCCATTCGAGATCCGGCGGGTAGATCGGCTCGCCGACATGGCCTTCGGATCCGACCTGCTGCATGCCCTCCTTGATCTCCACCGGGCCGGAGCCCATGCGGTCCGGCAGCTCGATGACGCGCGTGTAGATGTCGCCGTTGTCAGCGAGCAGCAGGCCGAGGGCCGCCTGCGGCGAGCCCAGGCCCCAGTCGTCGACGTGCTCGCCGTCGGGTCCGAAGACGTTGAGGCGCGCCCCCTCCAGATCGGTTACCAGTACCCGGCCGTCTTCGGTCACCGCGATGCCGACCGGTCGGTTGTACTCGCCGGGCCCCTGGCCGACGCCACCGACCTGATGCAGGAACCGGCCCCGCTCGTCGTAGGCGCGCACCACCGGCACCTGCATGTCGACCACATAGATGCGCTCGCCGGTGTCCCAGGCGTCGCTGATGGCGCCGAACAGGTAGGCGTCGTCACCGACCTCTTCGCCGATCGCGAGCTCCTCGACCAACCGGGGTGCGCCGCCCCAGCGCGAGCCCGATACCGTGCGCACGGTTTCGATGCCTTCTGCCGTGGAGCGTTCGACGACATATTCGCCGGTGTCGGCCTCGGCGGCGCCTCCGGCGTTGTTGCCTGTGCCACCGCAGGCGACGAGCAGGAAAAGGGCAGCGAGCGCCACGGCGCCCGCGCCGTGGCCACGGCGGAAACGGGGTGTGCACACGGGGGGTTCTCCGATCTCGGGGTCGGCAGGTGGTGTTTCGAGTATAGACGTGAGAAACGCCCGAATAGACGAAGACTTTCTTACTTCGGCCGCACGCGCCGCGTGGGCTCCGCGGTGAGCGGGTCGTCGGGCCAGTAGTGCTTCGGGTAGCGTCCCTTGAGCTCCTTCTTGACCTCGAAGTAAGTGCTGCGCCAGAAGCTCGCCAGGTCGGTGGTGACCTGCACCGGTCGCTGCGCCGGTGATAGCAGGCGCAGCGTCACCGGCACACGACCACCGCCGATGCGCGGAGTGTCGGTCCATCCGAACACCTCCTGCAGCCGTACCGCCAGCGCGGGTGCCGCCGGGTCGCCGTAATCGAGCGGGATCCGCGAGCCGCTCGGCACCTCGAGGTGGGTCGGAGCGAGCTCATCGAGGGTCGCGCGATGTTGCCAGCCGACCAGCGTCCAGAGTACCTCGACCAGGTCGAGACCGGCGAGCTCGTCGAGGCGACGCATGCCGCCGACGAAGGGCGCGAGCCATTCGGGCAGCGTGGCCAGCAGCGATTCGTCGCCGACGTCAGGCCAGCCGTCGGAGTCGGCGGCGTGCATGAACTGCAGGCGCTCGCGCAGTTGCCGTGTTTTCTTGTTCCACGGCAGTACGCCCAGCCCGGCGGCGCGTACCCCGTCGAGCAGGGCGGCGGTCACGCGCTCGGCGGCGGGAGCCTGCAGCGGCGCCTCGGTCAGCACCAGCGCTCCGAGGCAGCGCCGGCGCGTCGCCTCCACGCGCGCCACCCCCTCGTTCCAGCTCACTGCGTCGATCTGATCGATCTGCTCGGCGAACAGCTCCTCGACCAGCTCCGGCGCGATCGGCGCGCCCTGGAAGATGCGCGCTTCGGCGCCGCGGTCACCGACGTCCGAGACCACGATCCACTCGTGCACCGCCAGGCTCTGGTCCTCGGGGAGCGCGGCACCGCGACCGTTGCGCAGCAGGTAGCGCGCGCCGCGGGGGGCTGCCGTGTGTTGTGCGCCGCCCGCCGTCGTCGCGCCGCCGGGGCTGCGTCTGCGGCCGATGCGATCGGGGTAGGCGAGCGCGAGCAGCTCGCCGGCGCGCTCGATATCGGCGGCCGAGGGACGCGCGTCGCCGGCGATCGACAGCGCGCCGCGCAGCGCGCGGGCCTCGGCGAGCGCGCGCCCGTGGCGCCCGCGTTGCACCTCGTGGCCGGCAACGCTACCGCCGCGCTGCCCTCGGCGCAGCGCCTCCAGTCGCAGCCGCAGATCGGCATCGGTGGGGCCGCCGTCGCGCACCAGCAGGTCGCGCTCCCCGAGCAGGGCGGCGAGGTCGCATCCCAGCGGGGCCAGCGCCATGTCGCGGGCACGCAGCAGCATATGCGCCAGGCGCGGGTGTGTGCCGAGCTCCACCATGCGCCGGCCGTGCGCGGTGATGGCGCCGCTGTGGTCCAGAGCGCCGAGCTGCGAGAGCAGCTCCCCGGCCTGGGCGAGCCCCGCCGCGGGCGGTGGGTCGAGCCAGTCGAGCTCGTCGGCCGGTGCCCCCCAGCGCGCCAGTTCCAGCACCAGCGGGGTCAGATCGGCATCGAGGATCTCGGCGCGTTGCCGCGGCACCAGGCCACGCTGCTCGGCCTCGGTCCACAGCCGGTAGCAGGTGCCGGGCGCGGTGCGACCGGCGCGGCCGCGACGTTGCTCGGCGACATCGGCGGTGACGCGTAGCGTCTCGAGGCCGCTCATTCCGGTGCCCGGATCGAAGCGCGGCACGCGCATCAGGCCGCCGTCGACGACCACCCGCACGCCGTCGATGGTCAACGAGGTCTGCGCGATGGCGGTCGCCAGCACCACCTTGCGGCGCCCCGCCGGGCTCGGCGCGATGGCACGATCCTGCTGCTCGCCGGACAGGTCGCCGTACAGCGGATGGACGTCGACGTTGTCCGGCAAGCGCACCCCAGCGAGGCGCTCGGCGGTGCGTCGGATCTCGCCGTAGCCGGGCAGAAATACCAGAACGTCACCGTCGTCGTCACGCACCGCCCCCTGCACGGCCGCCACCACCTCGGGCTCGACCGCGCCCTTGAACGAGCGCGCCAGGTAGCGTGTGTCGACGGCGTGCAGGCGGCCGCGCGACGCGACCACCGGCGCCGTCTCGCCGTCGCCGATCATCTCGGCCACCGGGGCGGCGTCGAGCGTCGCCGACATCACCAGCAGGCGCAGGTCGTCGCGCAGCAGCCGACGCGTCTGCTGCGCCAGCGCCAGGCCGAGGTCGGCGTGCAGCGAGCGCTCGTGGAACTCGTCGAACACCACCATGCCCACACCTTCGAGCGCCGGGTCGGACTGCAACATGCGAGTCAGCACGCCTTCGGTGACCACCTCGATGCGGGTGGCCGCGCCGACGCGGGTGTCGCGCCGGATGCGGTAGCCGACCGTATCGCCGATGTGCTCGCCGAGAAGGCCGGCCATCCGGTGTGCCGCGGCGCGGGTGGCGAGGCGGCGCGGCTCGAGCACGATGATCTTGCCGCCGGCGAGCCAGTCGGCGTCGAGCAGCGCCAGCGGCACAACGGTCGTTTTGCCGGCGCCCGGCGGCGCCACCAGCACGGCGGCCGAGCGTGTGGCGAGCGCCATGCCCAGCTCGCCGAGAATCTCGTTTACCGGAAGGTCGGGTAGTCGCACGCGGTGAGCCTACCCCGGGGCTGCCACAATGCGGCATTGCGCTCGTGCCCGGCGGCCTGGTGAGAAGCACGCGCTAGTATCGAAAGACATGAGCGATTCCAAGCTCGGTCTCAATGCTGCCTGGTCGATGGCGGTCGGCGGTATGGTCGGCGGCGGCATCTTCTCCACTCTTGGCGTGGTGATCACCATCGCCGGGTCGTGGGCCTGGCTCAGCTTCGTGGCCGGCGGACTGGTGGCGCTGATGGCCGCCTACTCCTACGTCAAGCTGGCGGGCCACTACGGCGAGGGCGGTGGCGCCTTCACCTTCCTGCGCGAGATCCACGAGGAAGGTTTTGCCGGCACCCTGTCGTGGGTGCTGATTATCGGTTACGTGCTGACCAACGCCGTATACGCCTTCACTTTCGGTCAGTATCTGCGCCATGTCGTTGGC
>JASFRZ010000131.1:0-11002 GCA_050114655.1 Acidobacteriota bacterium | reverse complement strand
ACTTCGTCGAGCAGCTCGCCGTACGGCACACCGACGGCATCGGCGAGAACATTCCGATCGATTCCCTCATCCCCAACCCGCACCAACCACGCCGTCTCTTCGACGCCATCGACGAGCTGGTGGCATCGATCAAGGAGGTCGGCGTGCTCGAGCCGCTGCTCGTACGCCGTACCCCTCAAGGCCACGAAATCGTCTCCGGCGAGCGCCGCTACCGCGCCGCGGTCGATGCCGGCCTCGAGCACGTGCCCTGTATCGTGCTCGACGTCGACGAAGCGCAGGTGCTGACCATCGCGCTGATCGAGAATCTGCAGCGCCAGGACCTGTCGCCGTTCGAGGAGGCCGAGGGACTCAAGGCCCTGGTCGAGCGCTTCAACCTCACCCACGAAGAGGTGGCGCGCAAGATCGGCAAGTCGCGCACCAGCGTCACCGAGGTGTTGTCGCTCAGCGATATCCCGGAGATGCTGCGCGAGCGGTTGCACGAGGCAGGAGTGTCCACCAAGTCCATCCTCCTCGAGGTCGCCCGCACGGAGGACCCCGAGGAGCAGGCCGCGCTGGTCGACCGCATCGTCGAAGAGGGGTTGACGCGCGATCAGTTGCGCGCGATGCGGCGCGGCGAGACGGCCGAGGAGGGGGCCCCGCAGCCGGAGGAACCCCCCGCCAGAGAGCCGCAGGGCCGACGTATCACCTACCGGTCGGGCACCGGGATCACCTTGACTCTGTACCTCAACCGGCCCGAGATCACCGTGCCGGATATTCAGCAGACCTTGCGCGAGGCGATCGCCGAGCTCGACGACCCCTCCGGGTCCTGATCGCCGTCCGACCTTGTCGGCGCGCCGACATCCGACGACGTTGCGGAGGGAAGTTCTGATGACCACCCCACGTCCCCGGCATCGGGGAACCCTCCAGGCCATTCTCATACTGGTTGCCGCCTTTGGCGCGGGGACGTCCCCAGGTGCCGCGGCTCCCCGAGCCGGCTCCGCACAGGTCGGCGACGCCAGCGGCGGCGTGGTACAGGAGGCCCGCGTCCGAGCGCGCGACATGGGGGTGATCAACGGTACCCTGGACCCGGGGCCCCTCGACGCCATCACCGACGTCGCGGGGGTGCGGGTGGGGCACGCGACGGTGCGCGACGCGGACCGCTTCCGCACCGGGGTGACCGCCATCCTGCCGCACGGCGGCAACCTGTTTCGCGAGAAGGTACCGGCGGCCATCGTCGTCGGCAACGGCTTCGGCAAGCTCGCTGGCCTCAGCCAGGTGCAGGAGCTTGGCACGCTCGAGACCCCGGTGCTGCTCACCGGAACCTTGAGTGTGCCGCGGGTGGCCGACGCTCTGATCACATACATGCTCGAGTTGCCGGGCAACGAGGACGTGCGCTCGATCAACCCGGTGGTCGGGGAAACCAACGACGGCCGCCTGAGCGACATCCGCGCGCGCCCCAACGGCCTCGAGCAGGTGCGCGCGGCGATCAACGCGGCGCGTAGCGGACCGGTCGAGGAGGGGGCCGTAGGGGCCGGGACCGGAACGGTTGCCTTCGGATTCAAGGGCGGCATCGGCACGGCGTCGCGCCGCGTTGGAGAGCGCGCCGGTGGCTGGACCATCGGCGTGCTGGTACAAAGCAACTTCGGCTCGCGCCGCTCCCTGCAGATCGTCGGGGCGCCGGTCGGCGAGGAGCTCAGCGCGCAGCAAGCCGCGTCAGCGGAGGACACGGCGCCTTCCGCGGATGACCTCTTTGTCGATCCCGCCGACGGCTCCTGCATGATTGTCGTCGCCACCGACGCGCCGCTGGAGCATCGTGCCCTGGAGCGTCTCGCCACACGCGCATTGATGGGCATGGCGCGCACCGGGTCAACGTTCAGTAACGGCAGCGGCGACTACGTGATCGCCTTCTCTACGCACCCGGCGCTACGCTCCGGACCCGATGCGCCGCAGATCGAGCCGGTGCGCGCGTTGTCCACCGACGCCATGTCGCCGCTGTTCCAGGCGGTCATCGAGGCTACCGAAGAGGCGATTTACAACAGCCTGTTCATGGCGCGGGCGACCGTCGGATTCGAAGGCCGCCGCGTCGAGGCGCTGCCGCTCGATCGCGTCGCCGAAATCCTGCGAGCCCACGGCGTATTGCGCTGACTGTGGGATTGTTCGCCGTCCGACAAACATTCGATGAAATCTGCACCACCCCCGCGCGCTCACTAGACCGCGTGGGCGCTGGCCGCTAATCTCCCTGCAACGGTGGGAGGCCGGACTCGCGCAGGGGTGACATGCTCGGTGGCAACGTTCTCGTTCTGAATCGGCTGTGGCAGGCAGTTCACATCACGACCGCGCGCTGCGCGGTCATTTTGCTATACAGCGGGCGCGCCAAGGCGCTCGACGCCGACTACACCAGCTACGACTGGGACGCGTGGGTCGCGCGCCCCCCGCTCGACACCGGCGCGGGCGAGGATTATGTGCAGGGTGTCAACGCCCGCTTCGTCGTGCCGCGCATCGTCCAGTTGGTGCGGTTCGACCGCGTCCCGCGCACGCGCGTCAAGTTCACCCGCGCCAACATCTACCTGCGCGACCGCTATCGCTGCCAGTACTGCGGCCGCAAGGGCAAGAAGTCCGAGCTCAACATCGACCATATGGTGCCGCGCTCGCGCGGCGGCGGATCGACGTGGGAGAACGTCGTGGTCGCCTGCATCCCGTGCAACCGCCGCAAGGCCAACCGCCTTCCGGAAGAGATCGGCATGTTCCCGCAGCGCCGCCCTACGCGTCCGCGCTGGCACCCGGCGCTGACGCCGACCGGCGAAGCGGCCCCGCATCCACAGTGGCGTCCGTTTCTGGAAGCGGCATACTGGCCGGGAGACAGGCGGTAGCGAGACGGCAGCGTCTGCGGCGTTGCGCTCCCGCTGCCATATCGTCGCCGGTGTGCGACCGACCGGGAGCCTGGCTATGCGTAGTCGAACGGCGCCTGATAATGTTGGGGCGGGCTCCGTCGCTACTTTGCTACCTCGCATCGAACCATGAGTGAACAGATCCGCGCTCTCGGCTTGCTCTCCGGCGGGCTCGATTCCACCCTCGCTGCCCGCGTCATGCAGGAGCAGGGGATCGAGGTCCTCGGGCTGCACTTCTCCACCGGCTTCTGCCTTGCCGATCGCCACCGCATCCTGGGCAACCGCAGCAACCCCGACAGGCCGTACCGCAACGAGGCGCTGCGCGCCGGGGCTGATCTGCAGGTGCCGATCGAGATCATCGATATCAAGGACGAGTACCTTCCCAAGGTGGTGCTCAACCCCAAGCACGGTTACGGCTCCGGGATGAACCCCTGCATCGATTGCCGCATCTTCATGTTGCAGAAGACCAAGGCGATCATGGAGGAGCGCGGCTTCCACTTCGTCTTCACCGGGGAGGTGCTCGGCCAGCGGCCCATGAGCCAACGGCGGCCGCCGTTGAACGACGTCGAGAAGGAGTCCGGGCTCGAGGGTCTGTTGCTACGCCCGCTCAGCGCCAAGCTGTTGCCCGCGACGCTACCGGAGCAGCACGGCTGGGTCGATCGCGAGCGTCTCTACGACATCTCCGGACGTTCCCGCAAGCGGCAGATGGAGCTCGCCGAGGAGCTCGGCATCATCGACTATCCGCAGCCGGCGGGTGGTTGCTGCTTTCTGCCCGACGAAAACTACGCTCGCAAGCTCAAGGACTTCCTCGCACACCACGGTACCGACGTCTCGCCCGACGACATGATGCTGCTCAAGGTGGGTCGCCACTTCCGCCTGAGCGGCGCCGTCAAGGCGGTGGTCGGGCGCGACGAGGGCGAGAACGCCTACCTCAACCGCTTCGTCGAGGGTCGCACCGAGGTGTGGGTCGACGAGTACCCCTCGCCGCTGACGCTGCTCGAAGGGGCGATCACGGCAGCGGACCTCGAGACTGCCTGCCGCATCACCGCGCGCTACAGCGACGGGCGCAACATGCCCGCAGTTCCGGTGCGCTGGCGCGCAGGCGACGATGAGGGTCAGCTCACCGTGCAGCCCTTGCAGGACGATACCGAGCTCGAGGAGATGCGCATTTGAAGGGACGGCTGGACGCCGCGCGGCGACGGCAGGGCGACTCGGACCTGCGACGACACGCCCGCGGCACCCTCGAAGAGGCGCAGCTGCGCGCGCTGTCCCCCGACCACCGCGTCAACGCCATGGGCACCTTCTGCCCCGAGCCGGTGATCCGCACCCAGAAGCAGGCGGCACGGATGGAGGCAGGGGAGGTGCTCGAGCTGATCGCCGACGACGCCGGCGTCGAGGTCGACATCCCGGCGTGGTGTCTGAGCACCGGCAACGAGTATCTCGGTGTCGTCAAGCAAGCCGACGCCTACCGCGTCTTCATCCGTCGCAGCTAGCCGTATCGGTAGGTGACTCCGAAGCCGCCCTGCGGATTGCGCCAGGTGGTATACCTGCGCGCGACCTGGCAGGTGCCGCACTCGAGGCAATCCTCGTAGTTGACGATGCAGGTGCCCGCCTCCTCGTTGAGCTTGAAGACCTGCGCCGGACAGATGAACAGCACGGCCCGGTCCGGATCGGCCTGGAATGCCTCCTGATCGACTTCGATGTGGCTTTCGTCGGCAAAGCGGCGCCGCACCAGGTTGAGACGCTCCTCGAGCGACAGCCCGACGTGGGGCTTGAGGTATTCCTTCACATCGATCGCCATACCGGTTGCCCCTCCTACATCAGTGTCTTGCGCGCCCGCCACATCTGCCGGGCGAAGCGCAGGAACGCCACCTCGTCGCGCACCTTGCGGATCAGTCGCTTGCGAACCTCTACCTTGGGGGTGTCGTCGATGGTGAAGTAGTCACGCACCAGCTCCACAGCGAGGCGCTGGTAGTCGTCGACGAATTCGCGGTTGGTGCGCAGGAAATGGACCGCGTCGCGGTAGTGTGCCAGGTCCTTCATGACCCAGGAATCATCCAGCCGGCGGCGGTAGGAGGCCAGGCCAGTGCGCGAGAAGTCCTTCCGGTCGCGCGCCTCGAGAAACGCTTCGGCGGCGAACACCCCGGAGGCCATTGCCAGGTTGGTGCCCTCGTGGTGGATCGACGGGTTGACGAGGCCGGCGCAGTCGCCGACCAGCATCACGCCGTCGCCGTACAGGTCGCTGAGGTCGTTGTAGGAGTCCTCCGGAATCATCTTCGTGGAGTACTCGACCGTCTCGCCGCCGCGCAGCAGAGGCGCCACCGCGGGGTGCGCCTTGAACTCGTCGAGCAGCTCGTAGGGCCTGGTCTTGGTGTTGAGAAGGTCCTCGATCAGGCAACCGACGCCAACCGAAATGCTGTCCTTGTTGGTGTAGATGAATCCCGAGCCGACCATTCCCTTGACCGCGCCGCCGAAGTACTCGAAGGCGGCGCCCTGGTTGCCTTCGAGGTGAAAGCGATCCTCGATAATCTCCGGAGGCAGCGCCAGCACCTCCTTGACCGCGTTGACGCGGTTGCTGGGGCTCATCGGCTTGCGCAGGCCCGCGGCCTCGCTGATCAGAGCGTTGGCACCCTCGGCGAGGATGACGCAGTCGGCCTGGACGTCTCCGTCCTCGCGCCCGGTGCGTACGCCGGTGACCCGGCCGTCGTCCAGTAGCAACTCCTCGACAGTGGTCTCATTGATGATGAACGCGCCCTCGGCTTCCGCCTGCTCGGCGAACCATCGGTCGAACTTCGAGCGCAGTGCGGTGAACGTGTTGTTATACGGCGGCACGTCGAAGTTCGCGCTCTTCAAGTCGAGCGCGACCTGGGTCTCCTCGTTGAGCGTGATCCAGCGGCGGTTGACGATGTGTCGCTCGACCGGCGCACTGTCCCAGAACTCGGGGATGATCTCGGCGAGGACGCCGCTATAGAGGATGCCGCCGAAGAGATTCTTGGCGCCGGGGTAATCGCCACGCTCGATCACCAGCACTTCGACGCCGGCACGTGCCAGGGTGATGGCCGCGGCAGTGCCCGAAAGCCCGGCCCCGACGATGACCACTTCGAAGCGCTCGCTGGACATTGCAGGCCCCTTTCCGGGCGGTGCTGCAGGAAGCGAGAGGCCTCCGGGGCGATCTCGAAGTCGCTGTAAACTATTGATAAATAAGAAGTTACAGCCCTGTATCGAAAATCATCGTAACACGACACCAGGGTCCTCTCAACCGCAGGTCGGGAGCCGCGTTTTGCTATACTCGACTCATGGGTGACTGTCCTCCGAACCCCCGTGGTGTCCGCATTGTCGGCCTCGTGGCGCTGCTCGTCTGCGCGCTGCTGCCGCTGCGCTCGAGCCTCGCAACGACGCCCCCCGGGCGCGCGTCGACAACCCAGGACAGCGAGCAACTGACGCTCGAGAGCGCGCCCGTGACGATCGTCGCTCCCGCCGGCCGCGGGCAGTGGACACGTCGGCTGGCCGCCTTTGCAGACGCCGCTGCGCAGGCCTACACCGAGATCCTCGGTGCGCCGCCGCCGCCGGGCACGTTGCGCTGGGCACCCGATCCGATGACCGCCACCGAGATCGATGCGCGCGTCACCCTGGAGATGGGCCCCCAGGGCGCGTCCATCACCTTCGACGACCCCTTCGACATCATCGCCGAGGACCTCGGCGTCGCCTTTGCTCAGGGCTACGCCCGCTGGTTGGCTGCGTACTCGGTAGCGCGGCTCTACTTTACCGGCACCGACGAGCCGGGGTCGTGGTGGATTGACGGCGCGTCGCTCTACATGACTGAGTTGATGGCGCGGCGCGAGCGCAGCACGACTCCGATCCTCTACAACATCGAGGGCGCCTACGACCGCGCCGCTCGCGCCGGTCGCCCGGTGCCGCTGGGTATGGAGCAAGACGCCGGCGCGGGAGACGCCGTGCGCGGCAAGTCGCTCGCCACCTTCCGGCTGCTCGCCGCTACCTACGGAGAGCAGGCGGTCGCGGGGCTGCTCGCCGCCATCGCCGCGGCGCCAGCGGGGCAGGGGCTGCGCGAGATCGCCGTGGCTAGCCTCCCGGCGAACCTGCTGCCGTCGCCGGCAGAGCTGCTCGGCACCTGGCTCGAACCCACCGCTGCGATCGATCTCGGCATTACCGACGTGCGCGTAGGGGAGGGCGGCAGCACCATCCGTGGGCGGGTAACGCGCGCCGGACCGGTACCGGTCGCGACCCGGGTCGAAGTCCGACTGGCCACCGGGGAACTGGTGTACGCCGACATTCCCGCGAGCAGCGAGAGCGAGAACTGGCAGCTCGACGTCGACGCGCCACCGGTCGATGTTCGCCTCGACCCCGACTCCCTGTTGCCGGACGTCAACCGCAGTAACAACCGTTACGGCTTCGGCAGCGCCGAGCGCATCCGCGAGTTCTTTCCGCTCGACGATCTCATCGACATCGGCGAGCTGCACTTCGACGGCACCATCGAGCAGGTCGGCCGCAAGCGGGTGGAGAACTTCTCGGTGACACTCGAGAACAAGACCGAAGAGCCGGTCGGCCTCGGCGTCCTGGTCAGCGCCCAGTGGATCGACCGGCCGGCGGCACGCACACAGCGGCGGGTATTCGTCATGCTTCCGCCGGGGCAGCGGGTGGTGGCCCATGACTTCGTCGAGTATCCGCGTCGCGGCACCGGGGCGGCGCGGATCGAGGCGCGCTACTGGCGGGCTCCTGATCCGGACACCTTGACCGAGCGCTCGATGCGCGACCCGGCGGACCTGCTCAACTCATACGTGTTGATACGCCAGCCGGCCGAGGCCACCGGGGCAGAGGGCAGCCCGCTGGAGCGTCTGCAGGAGGAACAAACGGTCTCCTCGGTCGCCGAGCTCACCGTGGCGGGCGGAGGCGAGCCGACGTTCGGAGGCGACGCCGGCGAAACGCCGCCGCCGCCAGGGGTCGAAGCCGCGGGCACCGACGCGAGCGTCCCGTTCGCCGTGCGCATCATCAGCCCCACCGCCAATGCCACGCCGCTCGGCGAGATGACCTTCAGCGTGGCAGTCGATGGACCTGAGGCGCTGTTGCTCGAGCTCTACGTCAACGACGAGATTGTGGGGCGCGGTGCGGGCAACGCCGCGCGCGCCACTTTCACCGCCAGCGAGGAGGAGAACATTTACGTGCTGCGAGCGGTCGCGGTGGGCGCCAGCGGCGAGCTGGTGACCGACACCCGCGTGCTACAACGCGGCGCCATCGGCTTCACGACCAGCGTCGACCTGGTGACGCTCAACGTGACGGTGCGCCAGCCCGGCGGCGGCCTCGTCGAGGGCCTGAACGCCGACGATTTCGTCGTCGTCGAGGACGGCGTCGAGCAGGAGATCGTCAACTTTTCCCGCGGCGAGGACACCGCCGTGTTTGCGGCCATGCTGCTCGACACGAGCAGCAGCATGATCGGCGGCGGGATCAACAGCGCACGCGCCGGCGCCAACCGGCTGATCGACGCGCTGCTGCGCGGCAACGATCGAGCGATGGTGCTGGGTTTCAACGACCGCCTCTACCTGTATTCCGACTTCAGCGGTGATATCCCGGCGCTGCGCGCGGCGATCGAAGCCACCCGGCCGGACGGCAGCACGGCGTTGTACGACGCCATGGTCGGCGCGCTGCGCAAGGTCAACCGCCGCACCGGACGACGGGCGCTCATCGTCCTCTCCGACGGCCTCGACGTCGGCAGCGAGTTCAACTTCGAGGACGTGCTCGAGTACACCCGGCAGTCCGACGTGCTGGTGTACACGATCGGTCTGCAGCTGATGCACGACGCCACCGACCTGGGCGACGCCAGCGATGTCGTGCGGCGCAGCGTGGAGAACCTGCAGGCCCTCGCCGAGGCCACCGGGGGCTCTTCGTACTTTCCGCTGCGCCTCGACGAGCTGCAGGAGGTCTACGCCGAGATCGCCGCCGAGCTGGAGAGCCAGTATTCGCTGTCGTATTACCCCAGCAATCAGCAATGGAACGGGCGCTGGCGCGAGCTCTCGGTGCGCCTCACGTCCGGCGCCGGGGGTGTGCAGGCACGCCCCGGCTACTATGGGATCCGCCCGAGCGAGCGGCAGAACCCCTGACGACAAATCGATGATGATCTCGCGTACCTGGAGCCCGGCCTCCCGGGCGGCGGCGCGGCTGCTCGTGCTGGCAGCGGCGACTTTGCCGTGCGCGCAGGCGGCGGCGCAGGACTCAGCGCCCGACGTCGACGCGCTCGCTGAGCAGGCGCTGCACCTGCTCAACGAGGTGCGGGTAGAGGCCGGACTGTCCCCGTTGCGCTCGGATCCGAGCCTGACGCTGATCGCCCAGCGCCACAGCCGCGAGATGGCCAACCGTGGGCGGGTCAGCCACCACTCCGCGGAGTTCGGCCTGTCGAGCGAGCGGCGCGTGCACATCGCTTTTCCGCAGGTGCCGCGGCTGGCGGAGAACGTGGCGCGTAATCGCACCGTCGAGGGCCTGCACGCCGGGCTCATGGCCAGCGTCGGTCATCGCCGCAATCGTCTCGACCCGCTGTTCACCGACGTCGGCATCGGCATCGCCTGGGACGGAGCCTACGCGCTGTACCTCACCGAGGTGTTCGTCACCGCGCCCGGCCCGGGGCCGCTCGGCACGCCGGTCGCCTTCTACTTCGACGCCGCACCGGGATCGTACGAGCGTCGCGACGATCCGCGCGTCGAGGAGGCCCGCCAGACGATCGTCATCGGTCCGCCCGGTCCGGAGGACCCGGAGCACTGGACCAACCTCGGCATCGAGCAATACCAGGCCGGCGACCTGGACGCCGCCGAAAACTCCTTCCGCAGGGCACTCGAGCTCGACGTCGACTACCACTACGCATCGTACAACCTGGCGCGCGTGCTGATCGCCAACGGGTCTCCCGAGGAGGCCATCGGCCTGCTCGACCCGCTGATCGAACGCGATCCCGCAGATTTCGACGCCGTCACGACGCGCGGCACGGCGTCGCTGTTTCTCGAGGAGTATGCGGAGGCGGCCGAGTATTTCCGCCGTGTTCTACGCGCGCGGCCGCAGGATGCCAACACTTGGTATAACCTCGGACTTTCCCTGGAGCTCATGGACCGGCCGGTTGACGCGGAGCACGCCTACCTTGAGGCGATCCGGATCAACCCCGGTCTGACCGCTGCCCAGGCGGGGCTCGGCCGGGTGCGGCGACGATGAGCACCTGACCCGGCACCGCCAGCAGTCGTCTCCTGTCCTCTCCGATCCCTCCAATTGCTAGAATGCCCTGATGTCCATACGCGACAAGCTGTTGAAGAAACTCGAACTGGAAATCCAACCGCTCGAACGCGAGCTCAAGGTCGACCTGCCGCGGCAGCTCGCTGAGGCCGCTGCCCACGGCGACCTGAGCGAGAACGCCGAGTACGATGCCGCCAAGCAGCGCAAGGAGCTGGTGCAGGCCAAGCTGGCGCGCCTCTACGACAAGCGCCAATCGCTCGCCAACATCAACGAGCGCATGATCCCGCGCGACTCGATCGGCTTCTTCTCGCGTGTCGAGCTGCTCGACGTCGACAGCGGCGCCGAGGTGCAGTACCGACTCGTCAGCCCGGACGAATCGGACCCGAACAACGGCAAGATTTCCGTATCCTCGCCGATCGGCAAGGCGCTGATCGGCTGTGCAGACGGTGACGAGGTGGAGGTACAGACCCCGCGGGGCACGCGAACCTACGAGGTGCTGGGCTTCACCACGCTCCACGAAGACACCGATTTCGAGGTGTGACGCATCGCCCACGGGGCGACCGACCTCCGAGCGCTCGTGACGCAGAGGAAGAGCACCGCCAATAGCATGCTGCGGCTGGCGCTCGCCATGCTCTTTGCGACCATCATGGTGGGAACGATCACCTACCACCGGGTCGAGCAGTGGGACCTGCTCGACAGCTTCTACATGGTCGTCATCACGGTCAGCACGGTAGGCTACCGGGAAGTCTATCCGCTGAGCGACGGCGGCAAGGTGGTCACCATGCTGGTGATCGGCTTCGGACTGGCGTCGCTCACCGTGCTGGCGGCCGGCCTCACGCGGCTCATTCTCGAAGGTGAGCTGCGCGAGGCTCTCGGCAGGCGCAAGATGGAACGAGACATTTCCAAGCTGG
>JASFRZ010000130.1:0-11058 GCA_050114655.1 Acidobacteriota bacterium | reverse complement strand
GGCGAAGTTCGGCCAGCGGTACGCGCTGCCGATGTACCCGGCACTGCTTGTGCTGGCAGCGGTGCCGATCGCCGGGCTGCTGCGGCGCGAGCGCTCGACCGCATCTTCCGCTTCATGGCTGCTGGGCACCGCGACGCTGGTGGTTGCCGCGGTTCCGCCCGCCGTCGCTGCAGTGCAGTCGACATGGGTGCTGGCGCAGCGCGACACGCGATTGGTGGCGCGCGACTGGATCATCGACAACCTGGCGCCGGGCAGCCGCCTGGCGCGCGAGTTCTACGCCCCTCCGCTGCACGAATCGGACGGTTTTCGGCTGTTGCAGCCATTCGCGCTCACCGACCTGTCGTTCGCCGCCTATTGCGCCGACGGTGTCGATTACCTCATCCTGAGCTCGCTGAATACCAACCGCTACGTCGCCGACCCGCAGCGTTTCGGCAAGGAGCTCGCCTGGTACGACGGTTTGGACGACAACACCCGTCTGGTGCAGCGCGTCGAGGGCTTCGGCGGCCTGGCGCGCCACCAGCCGACGATCGAGATCCGCCAGCTATTCTGCCGCGCGCGTGGCGTGGCCCGACCATGATCCACCCGAGTACCCGAGAAGAGCGCCGACCAGGATGAGTCCCGCAAGCCACCTCGGAATCGACGCCGGCGCGACGCCACCGACGCGGCGCGGCACGCTGGTCGGCGTGCTGCTGTTCATCGCCCTGGTCGCCGCGGCGCTGCGCTTCATCGGCCTGTCGTGGGGCCTGCCCTACCCGTTGCACCCGGACGAGGGCGTCATTCTGGCACGCGTCGCCACCATGAGCTGGAGCAACCTGAACCCGGGCTTCTTCATCTATCCCGGCTTCTTCATTTATCAGGTGTTCGCCCTCGACCGGCTGGTCGCGGCGCTGGGCGGTGAGCCGTGGCAGGTTATCTACGCCGCGCGGCTGCTGACCGCGCTGTACAGCCTGGCCACCGTCGCCTTCGTATACCTGATCGGAACACGCCTCGGCGGCGCGCGCACCGGCGCGATGGCCGCGGCGCTCACCGCGGTGACCGGAGCCCTGACACTGCATGCCCATTACGCCGTCACCGATACGCCGATGGCAGCGCTCGCCACCGCCACGGTGTGGCTGTCGGTGCGCGCCTGGCAGCGGAGATCGCGCGGCGGCATGTTTGCCGCCGCCGCACTCGCCGGACTCGCCGTATCGACAAAGTACAGCGCGGTGATGGTGTGCTTCGTGCCCTGGATCGGCCTGATGGCACTCGCCGCCGCGCGGGCGCGCGCGCCGTTGACACGCCGCGCCGCGGCCACCGTGCTGCTCGCCGCCACCAGCATCGCCGCCTTCCTGGTGACCAGCCCGTACACCGTGCTCGACTACCGCGGCTTCCTCGACGACATCGCGGTGGAGTCCCACCTGCAGGCACGCGCCCGCGCCGGCTATCACGTCGACCCGCTCGACCAGCCGCGCCTCGTCGACCGCGGCCTGGTGGCCAATACCACCGCAGCCTTCGCCGACCTCGGACCGGCTGCCTTCGGGCTTGCCGTCGGCACGGCGTTGCTGCTGCTCGGCGCCATCCCCGGCGCGTTGCGCGCGTTGCGCCACGGCGGTAGCGCGACCGAGCCCGTGGCGAGCACCGATCCGAGCGCGCGCGACCCGGTCGCCGGCCTGCTGGTGGTTGCCTGGGTGCTGGGCTATTTCCTCTTCATGGCACCGTCGGCGATCGGCGGGCAGCGCTACATCCTGCCGGTCTATCCGGCGATGATGGTGCTGGCGGCGCTGGGTATCGAGCAGTTCGTAGGGTTGTGGCGACACAAAGGGCGCCTGCGTGGCGCGGCTGCGGCGACTGCTGCCGCCATCGCCATACTCGTCGTCGCCGCGACGCCCCCGCTGATCGAGGCGGTCACCGATGCCCGCCTGCTGGCGCAGCGCGACACCCGCCTCGTGGCCCGCGACTGGATTCTCGCCAATATCCCGCAACGCAGCCACCTGGCGCGCGAGTTCTACACCCCGCCGATCTACACCGACGACAACTACCGCCTCAGCCAGCCCTTCAGCCTGACCGAGCACCCGCTCGAGACCTACTGCAAGGAGCAGGTCGACTATCTGGTGCTCAGCTCGCTCAACGCCGCGCGGTACCTGAGCAGCGACGAGTCGCGCTTCGCCGAAGAGCGCGCCTGGTACGACCGCCTCGACGAGCGCACCCGCGTGGTGCATCGCGTCGACGGCAAGGGCCACCTCGAGCTCCACGATCCCGCCATCGAGATCCGCCGGCTCTTCTGCCCCGGGCAGTGACCCCCGCGGCACCCCTCTCGGGCCCGCGCTCGAGGGCCCGCCGCGATGGTATCGTTGCCCGGAAATCGGACCTCGACGTCGATGAAGAACCGCAAGCTACGAGGTGATCCCGTGAATGACCGCCGCAGCATCTGCTCCCCTCGCACCCTCGCCGTCCTGCTGCTCGTCCTGGCAGTGACCCTGCCGGCCGCCGCTCAGGAAAAGCGCTCCCTGACCTTCACTGACTTGATGAAGCTGCGCGAGATCGAGCAGCCGTCGATCTCGGCGGACGGCGCCTGGGTGGCATTCACCGCCGAGCCCGATCGCGGCGACCCCGAGGTGATCGTGCGCTCGGTCGACGGAGCGACGCACTACGTCGTGCCGCTGGCCTCCAACCCGGTGATCTCCCGCGACGGCGCCTGGGTCGCTGCGCGCCTCAACCCGTCGATGGAGGCGGTCGAGACCGCCGAGCGCAATGACCGCCCGCGCCGCGGCATGGCGCTGCTGGCGACCGCTTCCGGCGCGGTCACCTCTTTCGCCGACGTGCAGTCGTTCGCCTTTTCCGACGACGGCCGCTGGCTCGCCTACCACGAGTTCGCACCGCGTGAAGAGGGAGGCGAAGGGGAGGAATCGGGCGGCGGCGACCGCGAGCCCGGCACCCGGCTGGTGCTGCGCGAGCTGGCCGGCGGTCGCGAGATCGAGGTCACCGAGGTGCGCTCGTTCACCTTCGACGAGGAGGGCCGCTACATTGCCTACGCCGTGGCCAGCGCCGACAACAGCCGCGACGGCCTGTACGCGCGCGACCTGAGCACCGCCGGCGAGCCCGAGACGACCATCGACACGCGCCCCTTCGGCCACTACGCCGAGCTGACCTTCGCCGAGTCCGGCCCGCGGCTGGCATTCATCGCCGCCACCGAGGACGAGGACGGCACCCCCGGCAAGGGCACGCTGATGGCCTGGATGCCGGAGGGCACCGCTGCGGCGACGCGCGAGCTGGTGAGCTCCGCCGACGCGCCAGACGGCTGGTTCGTGCCGAGCACCAACTCGCTGACCTGGAGCGACGACGGGACGCTGCTGTTCTTCGGCTGGCGGCCGATCCGTGCCGACGAGCGTGCCCGCCTCGAGGGTGACGCCGATGCCGAGGAGACCGACGACATCGAAGCGTTCGACGCCTACGATCTCGAGGCGATCCTCGCCGACCGCGGCGTCGACGTGTGGCATTGGCGCGACCCGTACATCATCCCCAACCAGAAGGTGATGTGGAATCGCGAGAAGGACCGCACGTACGCCAATGTGCTGCACGTCGATAGCGGCGAGGTGGTGCGCCTGGCGGACGCTGACGTCCCCGACCTGGCGATCCCCGACAACGACCACACCGCGCTGGCGCGCTCCGCCGTGCCCTATCGCTGGGAATCGACCTGGACCGGCGGCAGCGAGGACGCTTACGTCGTCGACCTGAGCAGCGGCGAGCGCACGATGTTCGCCGAGAAGCTGCGCTCACGCGCCTTCCTGTCGCCCGGCGGGCGCTTTGCCCTGTACTACCGCGACGGCGGCTACTGGCTGTACGACGTCGCCAGCGGCGAGCCGCGCAACGTCACTGACGGGCTCGGCGTGCCGTTCGCCGACGAGGACTGGGACTACCCCGAACCGGCCCCCGGCTACGGCATCGGCGGCTGGATCGAGGGCGACGCGGCGGTGCTGATCTACGACAAGTACGACATCTGGGTGGTGCCGACCGATGGCGCCGCGGCCTGGAACCTGACCACGGGCGCGGGCCGTGCGGCGCAGCGCATCTTCCGCGTCATCGACGTCACCGACGAGCCGGCGATCGCCGCCGACGCCGAGCTGCTGCTGTCGTCGTATCTCGACCCGGAGAAAAGCTTCGGCTTCTATCGCGCCCGGGCCGACCACCCCGGCGCCATGCCGCTGCTCGAGGAGGACAAGATGTTCTCCTTCCTGGCGCAGGCCGAGGATGCCTCGACGATACTGTTCACCCGCCAGGACTACGACGAGTTCCCCGACCTGTGGGTGGCCGACGACGCCGGCTTCACCAACCCGCGCAAGCTCACTGACGTAAACCCCAACATCGCCGAGTTCGCCTGGGGTACCTCCGAGCTGACCGAGTGGCTGAGCGATGACGGCATCCCGCTGCAGGGCGTGGTGATCAAGCCGGGCAACTACGAGGAGGGCAAGCGCTACCCGGTGCTGGTGTACTTCTACCGCTTCTTCTCTCAGCGTTTGCACGAGTTCAACCAGCCGGCAGTCAACCACCGCCCGAGCTTCCCGCTGTACGCCTCCAACGGTTACGTCGTGTTCCTGCCCGACGTGCGCTTCGAGGTCGGCCGGCCGGGCTTTTCCTCCACCAAGGCGGTGGTGCCGGGCGTCAAGCACCTGATCGACATCGGCCTCGCCGACCCCGACGCCATCGCTCTGCACGGCCACTCGTGGAGCGGGTATCAGACGGCGTTCATGGTCACCCAGACCGACATCTTCAAGACCGCCATCGCCGGGGCGCCGGTGGGAAACATGACCTCCGCCTACTCGGGCATCCGCCTGGGCTCGGGCCTGGCACGCCAGTTCCAGTACGAGATGACCCAGTCGCGCCTGTCCGGCAGCTTGTGGGAGGCGCGCGACGACTACATCGACAACTCGCCGGTGTTCTTCGCCGACAAGGTCAACACGCCGCTGCTCATCCTGCACGGCGACGCCGACGACGCGGTCCCCTGGGAGCAGTCGATCGAGCTGTACCTGGCGCTGCGCCGCAACGGCAAGGAGGCGGTGTTCCTCGAATACCGCGACGAGCCGCACCACCCGCAGACCTACGCCGACAAGCTCGACTGGGCCATGAAGATGAAGGAGTGGCTCGACTACTACCTCAAGGGCGCGCCGGCCCCCGCCTGGATCACCGAGGGGGTCCCGTATAGCGGGCGCTGAGAGCGGAGGCGATCACCTGGGCACCCGAGTCCGACATCGAGGAGCGCTGCTCGCCGCCGCCGGCGTGCCGGGACTGCTCTACCTGCTGACCCTCTACCCGGGCGCCGGCGGGCGCTTCAACTTCGGCGACTCGGCTAAGTTCCAGTTCATCGGCGAGGTGCTCGGCGTGCCGCACGAGCCCGGCTTCCCGCAGTACGTGGTGCTCAACTGGCTGTGGACGCGCCTGCCGCTGCCGGGAGAGCTCGCCGGGCGCGTGACCCTGCTGTCGGCAGTGCTCGCCGTGGTTGCGGCGGTGCTCTTCTTTCTGCTCGCCGAGCGACTGACCGAGTCGCCCGCGGCGGCGCTGCTGGCCACCTGGGCGGTCTTTCTCGGCCGCCGCATCTGGGCCGCCTCGACCGACGCCGAGGTCTACGCTCTCAACCTCGCCTGGGTCGCCGGGGTGATGCTGCTGGCCTGGGAGTGGCAGCGCACGCGCCGCCCGGGGCTGCTGACGGCGTTGCTGTTCGCCTACGCGCTCAGCTTCGGCAACCATCCGTCGATGATTGTGCTGCTGCCCGCCCTCGCCTGGCTGGTGCTATCGACCGATGCCGCGCTGATCCGGCAACCGCGCTGGATCGGAATTGCGCTGCTCGCCGTCACCGTCGGCCTGAGCCAATACGGCTTCCTGCTGTGGCGCGCCCACAGCGACACGCCCTATCTGGAGAACCTGCCGCGCAACGGCGGCATCGCGGATCTGCTGCCGTTCATGTTCGCGCAGCGCTTCAGCGACCGCTGGTTCATGGGCGGCTGGGGCGAGCTGCTCTTCCCGGGCATCGGGCGCGTGCTGTCGGAGGCCAACGTGCAGTTCCTGCTCCCCGCCCTGCTGTTCGCCGTCGCCGGCGGGGCACTGCTGTGGCGCCGCGAGCGCCGTTTCACCGTCACGCTGGGACTGGCGACACTCGCCTACGCGCTGTTCGCCGCCGGCTACGAGATCCCCGACTGGGAGGTCTACTGCCTGCCTGCCTGGCTGCTCGTCGGCTGGTTTCTCGCCGCCGGGCTCGACGGCGCACTGCGCGCTCAGGGACGACAGCGTCTCGTCCTGGTATCCATCTTCGCCGTCACGCTGGCGGTGGCGGTGGCCTTCAACGTAGCGGCGATGCGCGTCGAGCCGGGCGATGAGCAGTGGGCGCTGCTGGCCGATGTCGCCGGCCGTGACGCGGTGCTGGTCACCCACGTCGAGCGCGACGCCTACCACGCCATCGAGACCGACAATTACTACCGTCTCGGCCTCGGGTTGGGGGCGTCCCGTGGCCTGCGCTTCACCTCCGCCGAGCAGGTGTTCTTCGACGACGCGCTCTATCTTGACGACACGCCGCTGTACACCGCGGACCCGGCCGTCCTGCAGATGTTCACCGATGCTGCCGTCGACGTGGTGTCGGACTCCCCCTCCGGCTTGCTGGCCGACTGGATCGCTGCCTTGCCGCCGCGCAGCATCGTCGCCGTCGCCATCGACGACATCGGCTCGCCGGCGCTGCGGCAGGAAATCGCCGGCGCGCTCGCGCCCCTCGGACTGGGGGGTTCGCTGGCGGGCGGCGGCTCGTTCTACGTCGGGCTCGGCATCAAGGGCCCGCTGCGTGGCATCGAAGCGGCCGGCCCGGCCCTGGCCCGACTGCAGCTGACAACCACAGACCGTCGCCTCGGCGACCTGATTCCGTCACCGCCGCGCGGCTTTCCGCAGCAGCTCACGCTCACCGCGGAGCCCACCGACGACGGCGTACACACCGTGCTCACCGCGGACGACACGACGAGCGCCGATGCCCGCGCGGGCATGCGCCTGTTCCTGTTCGAGGCCGGCGGCTTCAGCACGCGCTATGTCGACAGCGGCCACGGCGCGGCGTTCGAGCCGATGTACTGGCACACCGGCACGCGCCGGCCGATTCGCGAGCTGACCATCGCCCCGCGGACGGCCTTTCCGCCGGCCATTCTGCGCGAGGACGGATCGGCGATCACCCGCGGCCATCCGGCGCTCGAGGCATCGGTGATCGGCTGCGCCGAGCGGCGCGTCAAGGTCATTCGCACGTTCGATTTCGACAGCGCCGAGCGCGGCATGGCGCAACTCGCGGACTTCGTCCCGCGGATCGTCGCCGGCGACTGGCTGTTGATTGCCGCGCGCGGCCCCATTCCGCCGGACGACCGGGCGGCGCTGGCCACGGCATTGGTGGACGCGGGTGCCGGTGACTTCGATGTCAGTGCGGCGGAACAGAGCTTGTTCTTCGCGACCCGCGTCGGCCGGGCAGACGCATCACTCGGTTTGATCGACCTGCAGGAACCGGTGAGACTGGCGCTGCAATGCGACGATTCTCCGCCTAGTCGTCGCCCTTGAGCAGCTTGAGCGGCTCGTCGAACTGCACGGCGAGCTGGAAGTGCTCGCGCGCTGCCCTCGAGCGGCGCACCCGGCCGGAGGTTCGATCGGGCTCGATCACCCCGTTGGCCTCCGGGAAGCGCACTTCGCAACGCGCCCCGGGGATGACGTCCTGATCGACCTTGATCAGCATGCCGCCGCGGCTGATATCGATGGTCGTACCGACGATCTTCAGCCGCATGACCTCCTGGCCACCGATGCGCAGGCCGGCCTCGATGTTGATCTCGTAGGCGACGGTGACCCGCTCATGCTCGCGCTTATCCTTCTGGTCCGCGTCCTTCGCGACAGTGATCTCGGCAGGGGTCTCGAGATCCTGCCGCGGGTGAGCGCGGCGCTCCTTGTTGCCCATGTCGGCGTGTCTGGCCCTTCCGTTCGATGCGCTGGCGTGGTCCCCGTTCCTGATCGTGGCGGCGCTCAGGCACGTCTGCCGCGAGGCGATCCGGAATGACCTGGTGATTGTAACAGGCTGCTTCTGCTAACTCGGCTCCGCTTCGCGTGCGGCGAGGCGGACCTGTCAGGGTGCCCGGCGACGGTCGAACCTAAAGCCCGTTCGGCGCCGTCTTCGGGAAGGCCTTCAGCACCTCGCGGGTCAGCTCCCAGCGGTCGAACCCTTGTCGGCCCCAGTCGAGGCCGCGGCGCACGATCACCAGGTCGTGGCTCGGCACGATGATGGCGAACTGGCCGCGGTTGCCGGCGGTCGAGTAGGCGTCCCTGGGCGCATAGTCGACGTTGTCGGGTACCAGCCAGAACTGACCGCCGTACTGGTGGCCGGTCTCGGCGGTGGCCGGCGCCGGTGTGCGCACGAAGTCGATCCACGCCTCGGAGATCAGCCGCTCGCCGTTCCAGGTGCCGCCGTTGAGGTACAGCAGGCCGAAGCGCGCCAGGTCGCGCGCGTTGGTGTAGACCTGGCTCGACAGGATGAAGTCGCCGAAGCGGTCGGTGCTGAGCAACGTGCTGCGCATGCCGATCCTGTCGAGCAGCGCGCGGCGCGGAAACTCGAGATAAGCCTGCGGGTCGCCGATCGCCTGCTTCATGCCATACACGGCCAGCAGCGTGTCGTAGTTCTCGTAGTCCCAGTTGGTGCCGGGCTCACGGATCAACCCCTGGCTGCGCGCCTGCCGCTGCGAGCTGGCGCCGGCCCAGTAGGACATGCCCGATCCGGTGGCGTACTCCAGGCCGGAGTTGTCGATCACCTCCAGGCCGCTGGACATGTTGAGCAGGTTGCGCAGGGTGATCTTCCGGCGGGGGTCCTCGCCGCGGGCACGCGGCAACCACTCGAACGGCAGCGGATTGTCGAGCCCCAGGCGGCCCTGGTCGACCAGCATGCCGATGAGCGTCACCGCGATGCTCTTGGCGGTCGACCAGGTGCGCGTGCGGGTGGTCATGTCGAAGCCGGGCGCGTAGCGCTCGTGGATGATCTTGCCCTGATAGACGATGAGCAGGCTGAGGGTGTCCTGGTACTGCGATTCGCGCTCGAAGGCCCAATCGGAGGCCGCCTGGATCGCCGCGGCGTCGACACCGGCCGGCACCTGAATCGGCCCGGTCATGTCGCCGTCAGGCCAGGCGATCGTGGCCGGGTCACCGGGCAGCGGCGGCGTTTCGAGGATCGGCAGCGAATCGATGTCGTCGAAGGTCTGATCGGGCGCCAGAATGACGCAGCCGATGCCCTCGCGGAACGCCGCGCGCATCGTGGGGACATAGCCGTCCGCACCCACGGCCACCGCCTTACGCTCGCGGTCGACCACGTAATCGCCGCCCCGCGGCGTACCGATCGCCTCCCCGGAAAAGAACGCCAGCTCGTGCTCGAACACCTGCTCCAGCGTCCGGTTCGAGGTGAACAGCCCGTTGCACATCAGGATCGCCTGCTGCCCACGCCGGATCAGCTCGCGGTTGAACTTCCAGTAGTCGTAGCCATCCTGCTGGCCTGATTCGTCCTGCGCGGCGCCGCGCCGCTGCGCGTCGGCAGCCGGGATCAGCATCACGGACAGCGCCAGCAGCGCGATCAGGACGACAATCGTTCGCTTCATCGATCTTCCTCGTGCTCGGTGAGATTCGCATAGCCAGGAACGTGCGGATTCTACGTCGTGGGCAAGCGCGGATACAGGAAGCCGGCCGGGCTCGACTGTCGGGACGCCACCGCGACGCCGTCTGCGCTGGCCACCGCCGCAGGGGTCGTCGAACTACTCGCTGCCCGCCGTCCCGCGGCGCATCAGGTCGGCGTAAGCCTTGGCCAGCGGGTTGGCCGTGATGCCGTGCGCGACGATGCTGAGCGTGATGGTGGCTACCACCACCGCGGCGATGGTGCCGCCTCCTGCCAGGTCGGCGTCGATCACGATGATACCGAAGACGATACTCGCCAGGCCGCGGGGGCCGAACCAGCCGAGGAATGCCTTGCTGGGCGTCGTCAGGCCGCATCCCGCGACGCAAAGCCCCACCGGGATCATACGCACCAGCGTCAGGCTGAGGACGGCGTAGCCCACCACGGCCAGGTCAATGGCGCCGATTCCACGCCCCACTACGGCTGCGCCGAACACCACCCACGTCAGCAGAGCGAGCGTCTCACCGGTCCCCTCGGCCGCCTCCAGGAGTTGCGCCTTGTGCTCCTTGACCAGCCCGCCGAACAGCAACCCGCCGCAGAACGCGGCGATGAAGCCGCTGCCGCCGAGCGCCTGCGAGGTTGCAAAGCATGTGACCGACAGGCCCACCACCGGGATCTGGATCCATATGCTGCCGCGCGCGATCCATCCGTGCCGGATGCTCGACCCGAGCAGCCACGAGGTGGCGAGCGCCAACGCCAGGCCCACCGTCATCCCGATGCCGATCTCTCGCGCCACCAGATCCACGGCGAGCCCGCGCGCGCTGCCGCTGCTTCCGGCGCCGGTCGCGAGCGCGAGAAAGACGAACAGGATCGGCACGCAGATGCCGTCGTTCAGGCCGCTCTCCACGTTGAGGGCCTCGCGGATGCGATCGGGAACCTCCTCGTTCTCGACCACTGCCTCGCCGAGCGCAGCGTCGGTCGGCGCCAGCATCGTCGCCAGGATCGCCACCTCGAGCAGTGAGAGGCCCGGGAACAGCGCCCAGCCGACGCCGAACCCGGCGGCGATGGTGAGCGGCAAGCCGATCAGCAGGAGGCGCGTCGGCAGGCTGTAGGTGCGGCGCAGCACGGCGAGATTGGCGTTGGCAGCATCGGTGAACAGCACCAGCGCGAGGGTCAGCTCGGCGAGCGTTCGCAGCCATTCCGCCGAGATGTTGACCGGCAGGAGGTCGAGGCCGCTCGGGCCCAGGACGAGGCCGAAGCAGACGTAGATGATCGGCCCGCTCACCCATGTCTTCGCCACGCGGCCGGCGATGAGGCTGTACAGCAACACGAAGGCGGCCAGGATCGCCATCGATTGGTACATGGTCTTCCTCCCCTCCGGAGTCTCACGCTGTGGTCAGAACGCCTCCAGCAAACCCATGTAGAACGCC
>JASFRZ010000129.1:0-11072 GCA_050114655.1 Acidobacteriota bacterium | reverse complement strand
ACCCACGAGGAGGTACTGGAGAACGCCGAGACCTACCGGCAGCAGGCCTTCAAGATCCTCGATCCCGACAGAACGCGGCTGGAGTTCAACTCGAGTTGGCTGGAGAAGCTCGGCGCCGCCGGATTCATCAAGCTGGCCGGCAAGTACACCGTTGCCCGCATGCTCGAGCGCGACGATTTCGACAAGCGCTTCAATGCCAACCAGCCGATCAGCGTGCACGAGTTCCTTTACCCGCTGGCGCAGGCCTACGACTCGGTGGCGCTCGAAGCCGACGTCGAGCTCGGTGGCACCGACCAGCTCTTCAACCTGCTGGTGGGCCGCGACATCATGCGCGAGTACGGTCAGGAGCCGCAGGTGGTGCTCACCGTCCCGTTGCTGGTCGGCACCGATGGCGTCGAGAAGATGAGCAAATCGCTCGACAACTACATTGCGGTCGAGGACACCCCGACGGACATGTTCGGCAAGGTAATGTCGATCTCCGACGAGCTCATGTGGGGCTACTATCGCCTGTGCACAAGCCTGGCGGACGCCGAGATCGCGCGGCTCGAACAAGACGTCGATTCTGGCAAGCTGCACCCGAAGGAAGCCAAGCAGAAGCTCGCTTCGATCATCGTCGGCGACTTCCACGATGCCGAAGCTGCGGCAGCCGCCCGCGCCGAGTTCGATACCGTGTTCGCTGGCGGCGGCCTGCCCGACGAGGTGCCCGAGCACACCTTCGCGGGCGGCGAGCCGGTATGGATTGTCAAGGTGATGCGCGACTGCGGCTTCGCCTCTTCCAACGGCGAGGCCCGCCGCCTGCTCGCCCAAGGGGCTGTCAGTCTCGACGCCGAGCGCATCGAGAGCGACAGCTACGAGATACCCGCGGACACTGTCCGGCGCATCCTCAAGGTCGGCAAGCGGCGCTTCGCGTACGTGACGGTCAGCTGAGGCCGGAGCCCGGATTCGTCGACCGCCCGTGACTCACGTGTGGGCGCGCTCGCGGAATGCCCGGCGAGCGTGCTGGGAGGCTGTCCAGATGGCACGGCCGCAGTCGTCCCACGATAGTTCTGCAGCGCGCCGTGCCGCCAGCCGGCGTAGCTCGTCGCGACGACCTTCGTCGGCGCTCAGGCGTGCCATTGCCGCGGCAATCGAGCGCGCGCTTTCGGGATCGAAGTATTCGGCGGCATATGCGGCCACCTCCGACATTGGAGGAACATCGGAACAAGCCAGGACGCCGCCCAGGCCGAGCACCTCCGCTTGGATGATCGAGGCGGTCTCGCACAGGCTCGGAAACAAGTTCACGGTGGCGTGGTGCATCCACGATCGAAGTTGGTCGCGTTCGACCTCCCCGAGAAAGTGGACCCGACCGGCCAACGGCAGGCCAGCCACCTGACGCTGCAGCTCGCGCAACCACCCCCGGTCGGTCGGGTATCCGGCGAGGAAGAGCTCCGGCGGATCGACGGCGGCGTCAAGCAATAGCTCGTAAGCCTGGATGAGCTTGGCGTGGTTCTTGTAGCGCTTGAACGGCGACAGGTAGAAGAAGTAGCGCTTTCCCGCTACCTGCGGCGGTGGGGGAGGCGCTTCTCCCTCGACGAGGCGCGCGTCCTCGGGGACCCCGGTGAGCACGACCTCGGTCTTCTCCGGCAGGTCCGCAACATCCTCCGAGAGCACGCGCAGGGCGTGCTGCGAGTGAAGTACGGCACGATCCGTGCGACGCAGGCTGCGGATCGTCGCACCGCGAATGAAGCGCATCTTGAGGCGCATACGCGATAGCAGGGGGAAGTGCCTGAGCTGGTTCGGGGTGAAGGGCAGCATGTTGTTGGTCGTGGCCACCGTCGGGTAGGCGGCGGCGAGGCGACCAGAGACCAGCCCGTTGGCCACGAAAACGACATCGGCACCGGCCGCATGTGCCTGCCTCGGCAGCTCGCGCGCCATCCAGCGCCGGCGCCGGCGCAGGCTGCGTGGCCGCATGACGGGGAGCGTCTGCACGTGTTCCATTCTCGTTGGTACCGGCTCGTCCGCTGGCCACAACAGGATCGCGCGGCAGCCCTCCGGGCAGGTGCGATCGACTGCCGCGACGAGCTCTCTGCTGAGCACCCGTCCTCCGGGCCCGGCTACCCCGGTGTAGTCGAGCAGGAGCGTGCAGGGGGGAGCCCCATGCGCTGCGGTGGAGGTCAGGCTGTGCATGCTAGTGTCTCGTGCGCGCAGGGCGCCTCCGTTCCACCACGGTTCCTTCGCCGCTCGCTGCGGTGGAATGGTACGAAAGCACTGGAGTGGGTGGGTGCGACAGCAACGTTCACGCGGAGAGCATCGGCGCACCGATCTTCAAGATCAAGCGGCCGACGTACATCGCAGGTCGACCCGTACCCTTCTCGTTCTGGCGGCAACGGCGACGGCGCTCCTACTTGGCGAGCTGCTCGTTGCCTGGTCCGGCATCGTTCCAGCCGAAGCCAACGTGCCCGCGCGGTTCCGCGTCCCGGATCCGATCCGCGGCTGGGTACTGCAACCCGGGGCCAGCTACGTCAACCCGCTGCCGGAGCAGAGGGTTCGCGTGATCTTCAATGCGGCCGGGATGCGCGACGTGGAGTGGGCGGAGCGCAAGCCGGACGGGGTGCTGAGGATCGCCGTGCTGGGTGATTCGTTCATGGAGGGCTACTCGGTGAACCTCGAAGACTCCTTTCATCGCCGTCTCGAAGCTGTGCTGCGCGGCGCCGGTTACCGGGTCGAGGTTCTCAACTTCGGCGTCGGTGGCTACGGAACGCTGCAGGAGTACCTTGTCTTCCGCGACTCTGCGTCGCGCTATTCGCCCGGGGTCGTACTGCTCGGCTTCTGCCTCGCGAACGACGTGCGCAACAACAGTCGAACCCTGGAGGAAAAGCTCAGCCTCGACTTGGGCCAGAGCTTCCGACCCTTTCTGCTCGATGGCTCCGGTGAGTGGCGGGTATCGCCGGTCGATGTGGACGAGGCGTGGCGCCGCCATGAAGAAAGAACCGGCTCGACGCCGTCACTTGCCGATCGTCTGTTCGCCGCCTCGCACCTGTTGCGGCTGGCGCGCGCCGTCGCGCACCGGATCGCCCGATCCGGGGACGACCATCTGGCGATCTACGGGGTCAGCTACTGTGAAGAGCCAGAGGAGTATCGACGCGCCTGGGAAACCACCAGGAGGATTCTGGCGCGATTACGTGACGAGGTATCGGCCGCCGGCGCGCGACTGGTCGTCTTCTCGGAGCCCACCTACCGTGAGACCGATCCGGGTTTTGCGGCTGCCGTACGCAGCGTGGCGGGCAACGATAGTTGCAATGTGGAGACCGTCGCGACCGTCCGTCTGCAGGCGTTGTTGAACGATCTCGGTATCCCGTTCATCGACCTGCTGCCGGAGTTCCGCGACCGATTTGCCGGCGAGACACTTTTTCGCCGCAGCGACAGGCACTGGAACCCACGTGGCGACGAGCTCGCAGCCTCTTTGGTCGGGTCCGCGTTGCAGGAAGGCCCCTTGCTCGAGCCGGCGCGGTGAGCTCGGCGCGCGGTGACGGCGATCCACGTGACCTCACAGGGACCGGGACCCACCGGAGGTTGCGTCACGCAGCTCGCGCCACGCTTCGGCGACGGATGTGTGCCACGGGATTGTCGGCGACCAGCCCCACAAATCGCCGGCGCGTGACGGGTCACCGCACTGGGTCTTGATGTCGTCGTCGGCGGGGACCGGGTCGGTTTCGAGCACGGTGAAGTCGACGGGGCACAGAGTTTCGAGGAACCGGCTCAACTCGAGGAGACTCACCGCGGTCCCCGAGGCCACGTTGACGACCGCCACGCGGAAGTCCGACACCATTGCGGTGAGCGCGCGGGCGGCGTCGCGGACGTCGACGAAGTCGCGCGCCGTCGCTCGATTGTGGACGCGCAGCACCGGCTCGCCGCCGTCAGCGACTGCCGCGAGGCCGCGAAGCCAGTCGGGGACGAGCATCCCCGGCGCCTGCCCCGGGCCGATCACGTTGAACAGACGCGCGGTGCACACTCGCAGCCCGTCGGAGGTGAAAACCGCTGTGAGCATCTCCTGCACCGCCTTGGCGACACCGTACAGCGATACCGGCGCGACAGCGTCGGTCTCGAGGATGCGGCGACCTGGCGGCGGCGAGCCGTACACCGCGGAGGAGCTGCACAGCACGACCTCGATGTCGCGCTGGGAGCAGGCTTCGAACAGCGCCACGTTCTCGTTGAGTACGCTGCCGAGGTAATCGGTACGCGACCAGTCCGCGGGCTTCCGATTGCGGAAGGCGGCGTGTACCACGGTGTCGGGGCCGACTTCGTCGAGCATGCCCGGCATCGCCTCGGGTGCCGGCGCCGCGCGCCGCTCCCCGTCGAGGGCCATCGCCACGCCGGGCAGGTCGACGCCGACGACATGGTGGGCCTCGGCGAGCATCGGACACAGGCGGCGCCCCAGAAAGCCGCCGGCACCGGTGACCAGGACACGCTTGCCGGCCCGGGTCATGCTTCGCCCGGCAGGTACTCCGAGCGGAGCTTGTCGAACTGCTCTTGCATCAGGAGGTAGTCGTCCGGCCTGCCGATGTCCAGCCACAAGCCCTCGAACGGGTAGGCGGCGACGTCGACCCCTTCCGCAAGCAGCTTGTTGAGCAGGGAATCGAAGCCGAAGTACGCGTTGCGCGGGATCAGGTCGATGACGTCGCGGTGGAAGGCGTTCACCCCCATCGACACCCAGAACCCGTAGGTGGGCTTCTCGGTGAACCCGGTGATCACCATCTCCCGCTCCTCCCGCTCCTCCAGCTCGAGCACGCCGAGCTCGATGCGTTCCTCCCGTCGGAAGGAGCCGATCGTCGCCTTGCGGCCGCTGGCGACGTGGGAGTCGAAGAAGGTGTGAAAGTCGAGGTTGGTGCAGATGTCGCCGTTCATCACCAGGAAGTCCTCGTCGAGGTCCTCGACGGTGGGCAATGCACCAACGGTCCCGAGCGGCTCGTCTTCGACGTGGTAGCGCACCTTCAGCCCGAAGCGATGACCGTCCCCGATCAACGCCATGATCAGCTGCGCCTGATAGCCGACACAGATCACGATGTCGTCGAAGCCGAAATGGCTCAGCTGACGAAGCACCATCTCGAGGATGGAGATCTCCCCGATCGGCACCAGGGGTTTGGGGAGCACGCGGGTAATGGCGCTCAGCCGCGTTCCTCTGCCCCCCGCCATCAAGACTGCCTGCATGGTCGCCTTCCCGCTCGCGGATTCATGAGCCCATGATCATAGCCCGCACCGTCTTTCCTCTCCGGTGCCCGGGTCGGTGTTAACATCGGGCAGCACCTCTCATTCCCTCCCGGCAGGAGCGATGAAGCGCGCCTTTGACCTGCTGCTCGCCAGCATCCTGCTGCTGCTCATGTTGCCGATCGCCGTGGTGATCATGGCGGTCTTGGCAGTCATCGGTGACCACCGGGTCATTTACCGGCAACGGCGGGTGGGAAAGGCGGGTGACGAGTTCCGTATGTTCAAGTTCGTCACCATGCGCCGCGGCAGCGGCGCGATGGGCACGGGCTCGCTGACCTTGCCGGGCGACCCGAGGGTCCTTCCCTTCGGTCGCTTTCTGCGCAAGATGAAGCTCAACGAGCTTCCGCAGCTCATCAACGTGATTCTCGGTGACATGAGCCTGGTGGGGCCGCGGCCGCAGCCGCCGGACATTTTCAGCCACTACCCGGACGAGGCGCGAGAGTACATCGTTCAGGTTCGCCCGGGCATCACGGGGGTGGGTGCTGTGGTTTTTCGTGACGAGGAGCGGCTGCTCGAAGAGAGCCCGCTGCCGGCGCAGGAATGCCACCGCGATATCTTCGTTCCCATCAAGGCCGAGCTCGAGACCTGGTACGTCGATCACCATGGTTTCGTCGTCGACGTCAAGCTGGTGCTGCTCACCGCGATCGCCGTGTTCGTCCCCAACGGTCGGATGTACGCCGTGGGATTAAAGAGCCTCGGTCTGCCGCCCTGGCTCGCCGCCGGGCCGGAGATGGCGCGCCGCGCCGCAGGTTCGACGCCAACCGCCACTGCCACTGCTCCCGAGCCTCCCGTCGTGTCCCAGACCCCGTCCACGGCGGCGGACTCCGCCGCGGGTGCGAGCGCCACGGACGCCTAGGCAGGTCGGCATCCGGTCTCCCTTCCTCATGACCGGGCCCGGCGGAGCTTCGCCGAGATCTGTCGGGCGTCACATGCGGTCGTCGAGGAACTTGCCGGTCTCGCGGTGATCGAACTCGGGGAGCATTTCTTCGAGTGCATGAATGAGATCCTCGCGCCTCCAGCACCCGCTGTGGCGCAGCTTGGAGATCGTCGCGAGGAGGTGATCGAGTGGGGCGTGATCGGCAAGCGGTGGCCAGCGGATGACGTCGATCTCGTCGAAGCGGTCCGTCACCACCGATTCCCCGGCGATGCTGAATTCTTCCAGCGGTTTTTCACCCGTCGTGTCGCCGGCGGAGAAGAAGCACGGCCACAGCCCCTCGGCTGCCATGGCACCGACGCTGTCGCGCGCCTCCTCTTCGCTGTCGCACGACCGTGCCTCGTAGCCGTGAAGGTTCAGGAATCGCTCGGCAATGGAGCGGAAGTCGATCGGCTCGAAGTCGTTCCGGCGGCTGGGGATGAAGGCGTCACGATTCTCGCCCAGGAACGCGGCCATCAGACACAGGCGGCCGGCTTCCTGCCCGGTGATGAAGTAGCGTTGGAGGTTCTCGGGGGCGGCGAGCGGTTGGCGTTTGGCGAGACGGTTCTCGAATCCCGCCAGCAGGCTGCCATCCGAAAAGGCCACGTTGGCGAAGCGGGACGACGACACCGCGATGCGTTCGCTCGCTCGCAGCAAGCAGAGCTCCATCACCCGTTTGCTAGCGCCCATGGCGTTGGCCGGGCGGGCCGCTTTGTCGGAGGAGACCGAGAAGTAGCCTTCTGCTCCCCGGTCGATCGCCTGCTGCAGAGTCGCCTCGGTGACCAGAACGTTGGTGTGCAGCATGCGCATCAACGTGAACGGATCTCTCTCGCTGCGCACGTGCTTGAGTGCGGTGAGGTTGAGCACGTGCTGATAGCGCGGCGCCGACTGCCAGAACGCGTCGAACTCCGGCTCGCCGCAAACCAGCGCCAGCGTGCGGAACTCGCCGTCGATGTAGCCATGTGAGCTGCGTACGTCGCGCACCAGCTCGACCAGGTTGTTCTCGCTCGCGTCCACGACATCGAGCCGGGCCGGTGCGTACGCGAAGATGCTCTTGACCACCTGCCGCCCGATGGCTCCGGCTCCGCCGAGGACGAGGATAGACGAGCCTCGGACCCTGTCGGTCAGCTCGGTTTCATGGCGGGCCAGGTCGCGCCGGAACATCGGCTCCCGGCGGCCGAGGAGAGAGAGGATCTCCGCTTCTGAATGCATCCGGAACGACTCCTGGGGGCGCACCGCGCGATCGTGCGGAACAGCACTCTAGCATGGGCCCGTCAGGGGCTCCGCGGCCGCGGACTTGACGGGCTGGACTTCCTGCGGATAATGTCGGTTATCGACATAGCAATTTCCGACATAGCTGTCATCGAAACATCTCCAGCCGCTTTCGAATAACAAACGACGCCGGGTTGCGCCGATGTGCCCTTCGAGGTTCGCCGAGAGAGTCTTCGCCGCGCTGCTGCGCGCCTACCCACGCCCTTTCCGCGACACGTTCGAGCCCGAGTTGCTGGCGTTCTTTCGCCAGGATCTGGAGCGCGCTACGAGGCAGGGCGGTGTGGCGGTGCTGCGGATGTGGGGCGCGACGCTTGCCGATCTCGCCGGCGCGGTGTGGCGCCAGCGCGTCGGGCGGCGCGGGCTCGCGGCGCAACCGGAGATCTCCCATTCCACCCCCCGGACATCGCAGCCGGGCGGGCCTCTCCAGCCCACGGCTCCCCGCCATGGAACGAGCATGTCCGATCTCCTTCAGGATCTGCGCTATGGCGCGCGTTCCTTCGTTCGCGACCCTGGCTTCGCTGTAGTCGCCATCCTCACGTTAGCGCTCGGCGTCGGCGCCATCACCGCGGTGTTCTCGGTCATCGACGGCGTGTTGCTGCGCCCGTTGCCGTATCCCGACGCCGACGAACTCGTCTACATCGGCACGTATCTTCCCGGCAATGACGACGAACTCGGCGTGCTCTCGGAGGGCAACGTCATCGGGTTGAAACAGCGGGCGACCACACTCCGACAGGTAGCCGGCTCGAACGACATCTCGTTCACGCTGCTGGGCAACGGCGAGCCCGAACTCATCGATGGCGCCGCCGTGGGACTGGACTTCTTTCCCATGCTCGGCGTACAGCCGATTCTCGGGCGGCCCTTCGACGCCGACGACTACCTGCCGGGCGCGGCGCCGGTGGCGGTGCTGGAGCACGGCTTCTGGCAGGAGCGCTTCGGCGGCGATGCCGGAGTGATCGGCAGTACACTGACGCTCGATCGCGCCGCCTACACCATCGTCGGTGTGGCGCCGGATGGGTTCTTTCCGCCCGAGGCGGCCTACGGCCAGGACCAGGCCCGCCTGTGGGTGCCGTTGGTTGTCTCGGAACCCCCGCTGCGCACCCGCTACGGCCTCCAGGCGCTGGGACGGATGGCGCCAGGGGCGACGGTGCAGGCGGCTGCCGCCGAGATCGATCGCATCTTCCGCTCCGAGACCGACGAGTTCGGTCTCGAGTGGGAGGTCGGCGGCGGCGCGCTGACGCTGCGCGAGCGTACCCTCGAGGGCAGCGGTCGCGCCCTGTGGCTGCTGCTGCTCGGCGTCGGGTTCCTGCTACTCATCGCCTGCGCCAACGTCGCCGGTCTGATGCTGGCGCGCGGCACCCGGCGCGAGCGCGAGCTCGCAGTGCGGCGGTCGCTCGGCGCCGGCCGCGGCCGCGTCGTGCGCCAGCTGCTGACCGAGAGCGTGATGCTGGCGCTGGCCGGCGGCCTCGCCGGCGCGCTGCTGTCCTACTGGGCTGTGCAGGTGTTCAAGGCCACCACTCCGGGCGGTCTCCCGCGTCTCGAGGAAGTCGTGGTCGATTTGCGTGTCCTCAGCGTGGCGCTCTTGCTGTCCACCGCCGTGGGACTGTTGTTCGGCCTGGCGCCGGCACTGCAGACGTTTCGCTCCGACGCGTCGGCGGGCCTGCGCCCGGTTGGCGGCGCGACCGCCGAGTCGCGCGCCGGTCGCCGGACCCGCCGGATGCTGGTGGTCGCCGAGGCGGCGCTGACGCTGGTGTTGCTGATCGGCGCCTCGCTGCTGGTCAACAGCTTCGTGCGGGTGAGTCGCGTCGACCCCGGCTTCGACGCGGACGGCTTGATAGGCATGCGGGTGAACTTGCGCAGCGCGTATCCCGACCGCGACAGTTGGCTGCCCTTCTTCCACGAGCTGCTCCAGGGAGTCGAGGGGATTCCCGGAGTGCGCTCGGCGTCGCTCACCACCAGCCTGCCGTTCGGGGGCATCGGCGTGATGACCCAGGTGGCTCCGCTGGACACCGCCGAGCCGCTCGCGGACGCGGTATTCATTCCGTCGACCTACGTCAGTCCTGACCACTTTCGCACCATGGGCATGTCGCTGCTCGAAGGCACCGGCTTCGAGGGTCCGATCAACCCGGATGCGCCGGCTCCGGTGATCGTCAACGATGCGATGGCGGCAACCCACTGGCCCGACGCCTCCTCGGTGATCGGTAAGCGGATCCGTATGGGCACTGAGCCCGACGATGAAGTCGCCACCGTGATCGGGCGCGTCAACGGTCTTCGCTACCGCTACGACCGGGAGCCGCCGGCGGAAATGTACCTGCCGATGGACGCACAGGGTTGGCGCTCGATGTGGGTGACCGCGCGCACCGACGCCGATCCCTCCTCGCTGGCCCGCGCTATGAGAGAGGCGCTGTGGAGCGTCGACCCCGACATTCCGGTAGACCGCATCTCGCCGGTAGCCCAGCTCGCATGGAACAGCATCGGACGGTCGCGCTTCTACTCGGGCCTGGCCGCCACGCTTGCCGGCGTGGCGCTGTTCCTGGCGCTGGTGGGACTGTACGGCACCATCGCCTACACCGTCGGCAGCCGTGTGCGCGAGATCGGCATCCGCCTGGCGCTCGGGGCGCAGCCTGGCGGAGTGGTCGCCCTGGTGCTGCGCAGTGGGCTGGTACTGGCGCTGACCGGCATCGTGCTCGGTCTGGCCGGCGCCTGGAGCGTGTCACGCCTGTTGGCGAGCTACCTCTACGATGTCGCGCCCACCGACCTGCTTACCTTCGGCGCCGCGGCGGCGTTGTTCTTCGTCACTGCGGTGGCAGCCTGCTGGCTGCCGGCGCGGCGCGCCGCGCGGCTCGATCCGGTGGACGCGTTGCGCAGCGATGGCTGAGCCCGATGGTTCCTCATCTGCGAAAGCTCGAAAGAGGCTGACGACATGACCAAAGGAGGCGCGCTCCCGCGCACCACGCTGCAGATCATGCTCGCCCTGACGCAGGGCCCGCTGCACGGCTACGGCATTAAACTCGACGTCGAGGGGCGGACGGACGGTGCGGTGAAGCTGGGCTCAGGCACGCTCTACGAGGCCATTCAGCGGCTGCTCGACAACGGCTGGATCGTCGAGGTCGAACAGCCGGAGGGCTATGATGCCTCCGGCGGCCCGGCAAGGCGCTTCTACGATCTCACCGACGAGGGCCGCCAGGCCTTGCGCAACGAGGTCGAGTCCATGCAGGAGATTGTCGAGTTCGCGCGCGTGCATTTTTTCGCGCGCCGATGATTGACGGGGCAGGGGACCTCCGCTACAATTCTCCTTACTGCGGGGGCGAGTCTGCCCTGCAGTCACACTGAGTCGCGAAAGCGACGTCCTCCTCGCAGGGAGGGCACCGGGAGGCACTTCCGCAGGTCGGAAATGCTTTGCCGTGTTCAGGTGTCGTCGTATCTGCTCTTTGAAAACTGAATAGCGCGTACCTGACTCGTTAATTCGGATGAGGAAGTAGTGCTGAGGTTCAAACTGGAGAGTTTGATCCTGGCTCAGAACGAACGCTGGCGGCGTGCCTAACACATGCAAGTCGAGCGCGAACGGTTCCTTCGGGGACCTAGTAGAGCGGCGAACGGGTGAGTAACGCGTGGGTAATCTGCCCTTTGGTGGGGAATAACCACG
>JASFRZ010000128.1:0-11206 GCA_050114655.1 Acidobacteriota bacterium | reverse complement strand
GGACGAGTACAAGGCCGAGATCGACGGTCTGCGTGCACGTCTCTTTTCACTGCAGCGCAGATGTTGGAGCGTCGGACTCGGCGCCCTGATCGTCCTCGAAGGCTGGCACGCGGCCGGCAAGGGGAAGATCATCAACACGCTCACCTCGCGGCTCGAGCCACGCGCCTTCGAGATCCACAGCATCCGCGACCGTCGCACGCACGAGAAGCCCTTGCCGTGGCTGTACCGCTTCTGGCTCGCCATCCCGGCATACGGCCGCATCGCCATTTTCGATCGCAGCTGGAACCGCCGCGTTCTGGTGCACGGGCTCGACGGCACGCTCGACGATGTGGACGTCGAGCAGGCCTTCGACGATATCAACGATTTCGAGCGCGCTCTGTATGACGACCGCTACACCGTCATCAAGTTCTTTCTGCACATCGACCGACAGTGCCAGCGCGATCGTTTCGAGAAGCTGGCGTCGGACGAGGCGACGAGCTGGCGCGTCGACGACGACTGGGAGCAGAACGAGCGTTATGACGAACACCTCGCGGTGATCGAGGAGCTGCTCGCACGCACCGAAACCGAATGGGCGCCGTGGCACGTCGTGGCGGCATACGACATCCGGCGGGCACGGGTACAGGTCATCGACACCGTCGTACAACGACTCGCGGGTGCGCTCGCCCACCACGGCTTCGAAGACGAGGACGGCGCCGGGACCGGGGGGAGGTGACGAGTGCTGTCGGCCTTCGATCTCGACCAGAGCCTCGGCAAAGACGAGTACAAGGAAGAGCTGCGGCGGCTACAGCTCGAGGCGCGGCGGCTGGCGCTGCGCATGTACGAGGCGAAGCGCTCGCTCATCGTCGTGTACGAGGGTTGGGACGCGGCCGGCAAGGGGGGCAACATCCGGCGCCTCGTCGCCACCCTCGATCCGCGCGGATATCACATCTACTCGATCGGCCCACCGGAGGGTGACGAGCAGAAACACCACTACCTTTGGCGCTTCTGGCACCGCCTGATCCCGCCGGACGAGAAGCAGATCACCATCTTCGATCGTAGCTGGTACGGTCGCGTTCTCGTCGAGCGCGTCGAGGGGTTCGCCACCGCAGGCGAATGGAAGCGTGCCTACCGGGAGATCAACGAATTCGAGCGACAGCTCACCGGCGCCGGCATCGCGCTGGCCAAGTTCTGGTTGCACATCAGCAGGGACGAGCAGCTGCGCCGTTTCGAGGCGCGCGAGAGCACGCCCCACAAGCGCTTCAAGCTCACCGACGAGGACTGGCGCAACCGCGAGAAGTGGGACGCCTACGAGGCCGCCGTCAACGACATGCTGCTGAAGACCAGCCCGCCATCGGCGCCGTGGACCGTGATCGAAGGCAACTGCAAGCGCTTCGCGCGGGTCAAGACTCTGGCCACGTTCGTCGATGCGATGAATGAATCGACCGGCCACGACTCGGCAAGCGCGCCTGACCGGGAAGGCGCAAGGTAGCCGCGCGCGATGCCTACGGCCTCGCTTCTTGCCGACACCCGCTTCGCCCTCGGTGCATTCCGACGCCAGTTCCGGCTCAGCACGGCCGCTCGCGGTCGACCGGTACGCGGGACACCCCCGCAGGCGTGTGGGGTCTCGCGCGTAAGCCCATCGAGCGGACCACGACGAGCACGCGGTCGATGTCGGCCGACGCCACGTGGAGGTGCGCTGATAGCCGAACGGCGGCATCGCGAGGCGCCGTAGGTCGCGGTGTTGCAGAAGGTCACCTCCGGCGGGATCAGCAACTCACGCCGCGCCGCGGCGAAGATATCGGCGTCGATCTCCTGCCGACCGGGCGCGAACGGCGTCGTCGTGCGGTGCGCCGCCTCGGACCGCGTCGCCCAACGGTTCCATTTGTCTCTCCGCCTCAGCGGATGAGGTAGAGCTCCTCCTGCGGCGACGAGAGGTACTCGACGCCGTCTTCCGTGGCGATGGCCTGCTCGTGATCCCACCAGAACAGATACTGGTCCTCGTGTTCGTCGGAGGGCCACGGCATGTAGATGAAGTACTCGAGCACGAAGTGGTGATTGGGCGGCAGCGGGATGTCCCACATCCACTCGGGGCCGTTCGAGCCGACCCGCGGTCCGAAGTAGTTCTCGAACTTCCGCTCGCGCGCCCCCTTCCCCATGCCGTGCATGTCGATGTTGAGGTGGGTCCTGCCGGGCTCGTAGCCGGCGGTGTAGGCGGCGAAATCGTTGCGTGGGGTGAACAGGTGCAGCTGCACCTGCCGCAGGATGATGCCCTCGCGCTCGAGGATCGCTGTGTAGTTGTCGACGATCTCGCGCCCGGTGAGCCCGACCCTGACCTGGTCGGCCAGGATGCCGTCGATCAAGCGGTACTTTGCCCAGATCTCCTGAATGTCCGCCGGCGGCTCCGTCTCGCCCTCGCGCAGCACGTAGGCGTACATTCCCTGGCTCGGGGCAGCGACAATGTCGCCGCCCTCGATCACCACGTTCTGCTGCCCCGGCGTCCGTCCACGCTGTGACACCCCGTTGCCGCGGCGACGAAATACGGTCAGCCCGACGTCGCGATTGCGAGTGGTGCCGGGGACGATCTGATCGAAGGCGTTGAAGACGCGCTCGACCTCGTCGGCGCGCATCCTCTTCAGCAGTTCGACCTCGCTCGGCACCGGGGTGGCAATGTACTCCATGATCAGCCGCTCGGACGACACGATGCGCTCGGCGTAGGGCTCACCGAGCTCGTCGCTCAGCAACAGGTAGTCGGTGTGCGACAGGCCGTCGTGCGCCCGCGTGGTGGTCGGATAGGGTCCGAGCTCGCGAATGAAGTTGACCGCGATGCGCTGCGGGTCGCGTTCGGCGACGAATTCCCGCAGGCCTTCGAAGCGGTAGTCGTATTCGGTATCCGGCCCGCCCGGCGGCTGCCTGACCAGGACAGGATCGGCGATGATGTCATAGGCGCCCGATTCCTCCACCCGCCGCGTATCCCAGGTAACGCGCCATGTTTCCGGCGCCTGCGAGTCTCCCCAGCGACGCCCGAGCACCGCCCGCTCGATGCGCTCGCCGCCACGGTCGGTGAAGACAAACACGCCGGAGGTGCTGCCCAGGTCCTCGGCACCGAACGGGTCGGGGATGGACTCCCGCATCACGTGAATCCACATGTCGACGCCGTTCTTGCGCATGATCTCGGGCAGGACCAGGTCGAACTTCTCGCGCCGGATGTGGTGGTTCCACTCCCGCAGCTCGTTGTCCTCCTGCGGAAGCGCGGTGGCCGGCGTCACACCACCGGAAAGCAGCGCGAACGCCGCCAGCAACGCGGACAATGTGACGCGAACGAGCATTCGGAACCTCCTTCAGTCGGCCAGGCGGAAGCGCACCACCTCGGCGCCGTGGCGGATGATGCGCGCCCCGATCTCCTTCAGCTCGTCGAGGTCGTCGTCGATCTGGGCAAACACGTTGACGGGCTGCTTGGCGTCCACCGTCAGGCCGCGCGAGATGAAGATGCCGTAGGCGATGTAGATCTCGTCGGGCACCAGCACCGGCTCGTCGCGCACCAGAAAGCTGAGCGCGCCGGCCGGGATGCCGGCAACGCGCTGGTTCTCGCGATCCACCGTCAGATCGGGCGGGATCGCCACCATCGCCTGCCCGGAGACGATGCTCTGCTGGAAAAGGTACTCGAAGGGCAGCCTGCTCTTGATGGTGGCGCAGGTCTTGGGCGCCTCGTCCTCCAGCAGCCGGGCGGTGAAGACGCCTCCCTTTTCGAACTCGAGCCGTATGGATGCCATCTTCGCCTCGCGAATCCTGTCGACGTGCATCGTCGAGCTTCGAATGTCCAAACCTACTCAGTCCCTGTCCGCCACTCCAAGTGTCCGGCTCTGCGCCCCCCACCCCGCCGAATTATGGAAGTTCGCCACCATGCCGCCCGGCGGGACCAGCTCGTCGCAGGCGTCGCGCAGGTCGCCGCTCAGCCGCATGCCGCCCACCGGGAGATAGTCTTCGAGGTGCGCGAGTGTGCGCGGACCAATGATCGGCGCCGTGATACCCGGCTGGTCCTTCACCCACAGGACGGCGAGCTGGATGGGCGGGATGCCTGCCTCCTGCGCCAGGGCAACGAACCGATTGCCGACCTCGATGCCCGCCGGGTTGATGCGCTCGGCGTAGATGCCACCACGGTACGCGGCCCTCGATCCCTCGGGAAACTCCGTCGCGTCAGCGTAACGGCCGGTGAGCACACCCTGCGCGATGGGTGACCACGGGAAAAGCCCCAGCCCGTGCTCGCGGCACAGCGGCACCAGCTCGTTCTCGATGCGCCGGTCGAGCAGGTTGTAGGGCGGCTGCTCGCAGCAGTAGCGGGGGTAGCCGCGTCGATCGCTGATCGCCAGCGCCTCCATCACCCGCCAAGCCGGGTGGGTAGAGCACGCCACGTAGCGCACCTTGCCGGAACGGACGAGATCGTCAAGCGCTGCGAGCGTCTCCTCCTGCGGGGTTTCGGGATCGAACCGGTGGATGAAGTAGACGTCGATGTAGTCGGTCTGCAGGCGCTCGAGCGAATCCTCACAGGCCTGCAGGATGTGCAGCCGCGAGTTGCCGCGCTCGTTGGGCCCCGGTCCCGTCGGCGGAAACACCTTGGTGGAAAGCAGCACGCGTCGGCGCAGCCTGCCGTCTTTCAGCGTCCGGCCGATGATCCGTTCGGCCTCCCCTTTGGCGTAGCTGTCGCCGGTGTCGATGAAGTTGATGCCGGCGTCGATGGCGCGCTCGAGGATCTGTCGCGCTTCGTCTGCGGGCGTCGGGTCGGCGAAGTTCGCGGTACCGAGGGCGATGGCAGAGGCCCGAACGCCGGTCCGGCCGAGCACTCTGTATTCCATGTCCGCATCCTTGTTTCGTGTCATCTCACCGGCCCCGAATCGCCCAGCGCCAGGATCGCCTCGATCGCTTCCATGCCTCCCACGCGCTCGGCCCATTCCCGGTACACGTCCTGCGCCGCGGCGCGGAAGGGCTCGCGATCGGGAATGCTGATCGTCACGCCCGCGCTGCGCAACCGCTCGAGGGCCGCCTCGGCCTCGGCGCGATACCAAGCCCTCTGCTGCACGATCATGTCACGCGCCGCCCGGTCGATCACCTCGCGGTCGGCCGCCGCGAGGCCGTCGTAGAACGACCGGCTCATGACGACGTATTCGATCAGCCGGATCCAGCCGACCCGCGCCCAGAAGGGCGCCGGCTCGTAGAACCGCTTGGCGAAGTAGTTGGGATCGGCGGCCTCCGCGCCGTCGATGACTCCCTGCTGCAAGGCGGTGTAGAGCTCACCGTAGGCCATCGGCAACGGGCTGGCGCCGAACGCCTCGAAGGTGGCCAGGTGCAACGGGTTCTCCATCACCCGGATCTTGAGCCCGCCGAGGTCCTCGAGGCGCTCGACCGCCCTCGCGGTGGTCATGATGTGACGCTCGCCGACGTCGAAGTATCCCAGCAGGTGCAACCCGCGACGCTCGAACGCCGGCGCCAGACCGCGCCCGATGGACGAGTCCATCACCGCATCGAAGTGCTCCGGTCCGTCGAACAGGAAGGGCAGCTCAAAGAGGTTGGTCTCGGGGACGAAGCTCGCCATCACGCTGGCGATGTTGGCCAGCTCGATGCTGCCCATCTGCAGTCCTTCGACCACGTCGCGCTGATTGCCGAGCTGGTTGTTGGGATAGATCTGCACCCGTATGCGGCCCTCGGTGCCCTGGTCGACCAGATCGGCAAACAGCTGCACGGCGCGCACCTGCGGCTCTGACGGGTTCTGCGACAGGGCCGCCTTCAGGATGGTGACGTCTCCGCGCGCCGCACATCCCGCACCAGCCAAGCAAGCGAGGGCGAGCAAGAGGAGGGGCACCATCGACGAGAGAATCGTCACCACCGACGAGCGGCGGCTCATGGCGCGGCCATACGCGGCAGCCACAGCACCGTGTCGGGCCAGTAGGTCACCAGCGCGAGCACCAGCAGCATGGCGATCACCAACGGCGCAACGCGCGCGCTGACTTCGCGCACGCTCTCCTGCGCGATGCCGCAGGAGACGAACAGCGTGGCGCCGTACGGCGGTGTGATGTATCCGATGGCCAGGTTGACCGTCGCCAGAATGCCGAAGTGCAGCGGGTCGATGCCGAAATCGATCGCCAGCGGAAACAGGATTGGAACGAACACGATGACCGCCGAAAAGCTCTCGAGGAACATCCCCAGCACGAGCAACACCAGGTTGAGCAACACCAGGAATACCACGCGGTCGCCGACCTGCGACTGCAGCAACGACCCGAGCGCCTGCGGCACCTGGTAGGCCGCCACCAGCCAGGCGAACAGCATCGCGGTAGCGGCGATGAACAGCACCACGCAAGACTTTTCCGCCGCATCCAGGGCAATGGAGGGGACGTCGCGCCAGCGGATCTCGCGATAGAGGAACAGGCCGACCGCCAGGCCGTAGACCACCGCCGCCGCCGCCGCCTCGGTGGCCGTGAAGATCCCCCCCAGGATCCCGAACACGATCAGGAACGGCAGCCCCAGCGCCGGCAGCGCCCTGCCGCCGGTAGCCAGGACCTTGCGCCCCTCGAAGGGCTCCGGCGCGTCGAACTCCGGACCCTCGCGCAGCGCCTCCCGATAGACCACCACCATCAGGGCGAGGCCGATCAGCAACCCCGGCACCACCCCCGCGAGGAACAGTTGCGCCACCGAGGCACCGGTGACGTAACCGATGATGATCATCAGGATGCTCGGCGGTATGACCGGCCCGATCGCCCCGGCGGCCGCCTGCAGCGCCGCAGCGAAGCGCATGTCGTATCCCTGGCGGCGCATCGCCGGCAGCATGATCGAGCCCACCGCTGCGGTGTCCGCGGTCGACGAGCCCGAGATGCCGGCGAACACCATGCTGGCCATCACGGTGACCATGCCGAGCCGCCCGCGCACGAAGCACAGGCAGGCGGTGGCGAACTCGACGATGCGCCGCGACATGCCCCCCCTGTCCATCAGGCCGCCCGCCAGCATGAACAGCGGCACCGCCATGATGGGCCACGAATCGAGCGCGGTGAACATGCGCTGCGGCACCAGTGTGAGCGGGAGCGCCGGATCGGACACCAGGACGCCCAGCGCACCCACGCCGAGGGCGAACGCCACCGGCATGCCGATGACGATGAGCACCAGCATCAACAGGAGCAGCAGGATCACGATCTCTCCCCGCCGCGCACGCGCCGTAACGTCGCCAGCATCGACTCCAGCAGCATCAGCCCACCGGCGACGGGAAACACCAGGTACACCAGCGCCATGTTCCACTGCATGGCGGGAGACGTCTGCAGCGACCCGATCAGCATCAGCCGCACCCCCCAGATCATCACCACCGCCGCGTAGACGGCGATCAGGCAGCCGGTGATCGCCGCCACCGCTCTTCGGCCGCGCGCGCCCAGCGCCGGGCCGAGGTAGTCGACCGACAGGTGGCTGCCCTTACGCACGCAGATCGAGGCGGCGAGCAACACGATCCACACCTGGCAGAAGCGCGCCAGCTCCTCGGTCCAGGTGGGCGGCTGGTTGAATACGTAGCGCGCTACCACCTGCACGAACACGGCGATCGTCAGCACGGCGAACAAGGCCACGATCGCCACCTCGACGGTGCGGCGAATCGGCCCCAGCAGCCGCTCCGGCCCTCTGGCGGCCGGCGCCGGCGTGGGCACGGCGTCGCTAACTCGATTCCGTGTCTTCGACAACTCGCTGCTCGTAAAACTCTGTCAGCCGGCGCGTCATGCTTCCCGGCCCGATTCCATGCCGTTTTCGCGCACGGTGCGATACAGCACCCCGGTGAGCTCGTCGCGGTTCATGCGTGGGTACCGGGCACGGCGCCGATTCTATCGCTAAGCTGCGGCGCATGAGCTGGTACCGACAGACTCACCGGCAGGTGCTCGCGAGCTGTCGAGCAATGGCTGGTCATTTTGGCAGTTCCGCAATAACGACGGCGAGCTCGAAACCATGCGCAGCCTGCGACGCCGCTTCATGAGAGCCTGAGTCGCCTCCTCGAAAAGCCATTGGTTGCCCCATCGGCGTACCTTTGGACAAGGGGAGGCCCCGTGACCGCTACCAGGCCAGCCCGATCTCAGGCTTCGCCGGGGTCTCCTGGCTCCTCACTCACTCCGGAATCACCGGGATTGGAGTCGAGCCCTTGGTCTCGCAGCCGCTTGAGTAGCGCCTGGAAGCGCTCGGTGTCGCGCAGCGGGTCGAAGTACGGATCGTGCTCGAGCCAGGCGATGTGGCGCATGCCGCGGTCGATGGCCGTTTCCAGACAATCCATCGCCTGGTCGTTGTCGCCGAGCTGCGCATACACGCAGGCGATGTTGTAGAGCACGAGAGTGTCTTCCGGATCGATCTCGAAGGCCTTCGCCACCCACTCCTGCGCTTCTTCGAGCTCGCCGAGCTCGACGAGACCGCCGGCCCCCAGGTAGAGGGCACGCACGTCGTCGGTGTTGAAAGAGAGGTGCTTGCGCGCCGCCTCCACCATCTTGCGTAGGCTCGCCGCCGCGTAGGCGCGTCGGCCGAGCGACAGGTACGTTTGCGCGAGGAAGAACGGTGCCTGGTAATCCTCCGGATTGACCTCGCAGGCGGTCTCGAACTTCCTCGCCGCCTGCTCGGCTTTGCCCATCGCGAACAACGCGCGGCCGTAGAAGTAGTGCGCCTCGTAGAGCTTGGCGTTGAGCTCGATCGCCTTTTCGAACTCGGCGATGGCCTCCTCATTGCGGCCCGACAGGCTCAGCGCCAGGCCGCGCGAGGAATGCGCCTCGGCGTTCTCCGGGTCGATCTCGACCGCCTTGCGGCTCGATGCGTCGGCCTCCTTGAGGTTCTCGTCGCTCGAGTCGTAGTACATGTACAAGAGCGAGCAGCAGTCGGCGACGCCGGCGTACGCGCGGGCGTAGGTGGCATCGATGACGATGGCGCGGGCGAACATCTGGCGCGCCAGCTCGAAGCCCTTGGCGCGGAACTCGTACAGGTACTTGCGACCCTTGAGGTAGTAGTCGTAGGCCTGCACGTCGGCGGGTTGAGCTTGCTCGGCCTTGCGCTTCGCATTCGGGGTCAGCGTCACCTGCAGGGCTTCGACGACCTGCTGGGCAATCTCGTCCTGGATGGCGAAGACGTCCTCGAGCTTGCGATCGAAGCGCTCCGACCAGAGCTGGTAGCCGTCCTCGACGTTGACGAGCTGGACGCTGATCCGCACCTGGCTGCCCGCCTTGCGGACGCTACCTTCGAGCACCGTGGAGACGCCCAGACGGCGACCGATCTCGCGGATGTCCTGCTGCGATCCCTTGAAGCGGAACGCCGAGGTGCGCGAGGCAACCTGCAGGCCCTCGATCGACACGAGGGCATTGATGAGCTCCTCGGCCAGACCTTCGCAGAAATAGTCCTGGTCCTTCTCCGGGCTCATGTCGACGAAGGGAAGAACTGCCACCGAGGGCGCGGCCTCGTGTTGCTGCTCGTCGAGCTCCTGCCCGATCTTCGACAGCGCCGTTTCGATGTCGGTCGCAGACTGGTAGCGGAGCTCGGGCTCCTTCTCGAGGCAGCGCGCGACAATGCGGCCGAGCTGGTCGGGCAGGTCCGGCCGCGACTCACCGATCGACTGCGGGCTGTCGCGCAGGATCGACGAGACCACGTCGGCTGACGAGTTGCCACCGAACGGCCGCTTGCCGGTCGACATCTCATAGAGGATGACCCCGAGGGAGAAGATATCCGCACGGTGGTCAACGGGCTTGCCCTGTATCTGCTCGGGCGACATGTAGGGCACCGTGCCGATGACGGCGCCGGCCTGTGTGAGCGTGTCGGTCGGCAATCCGCCGTCGTCGCTGCCGCTTTCTTCGCGGGTCAGCTTGGCGAGGCCGAAATCGAGGATCTTGACCGCCCCCTCCGCAGTGACCATGACGTTCGCCGGCTTCAGGTCACGATGGGTGATGCCCTGCTGATGCGCCGCGACCAGGGCCTTGACCAACGGCCGCGCCACCTCGAGCGTGCGCTGCACCGATAAGCCACCGCTGGTGATGATGGCGTCGAGGCTGCGTCCCTCGACCAGCTCCATGGTGATGAACGGGCCGATGTCCGCTTCCTCGATCGAGTAGATCGTGACGATATTCGGGTGTGACAGCGCGGCGACCGACTGCGCCTCGCGACGAAACCGCTCCAGACGCCCGTGATCGCTCGCCATCGCCGCCGGCAGCAGCTTGAGCGCCACCTTGCGGTGCAGATTCGAGTCCTCGGCGGCGTACACCTCTCCCATGCCACCCTCGCCGATCTTGTCGAGGATCCGGTAGTGAGAGACGGTTTTTCCGATCATGGAGGTGGGCAGCCGTTCGAGTTCAGGGCGCCGATCATACACCGGCGCAGCGGCGACTGCACCAACGCCTTGATGGCTGGTGGACCGATCACGGCCCGGGTCTGATAGCCGCATCCGGCGGGCGGCCGGCCGCCGCTAGCCGCCCATCTTTTCGACGATAGCGCGCAGGTGCCGATCGAACTGCCCTGTCTCTTCCCAGATCACGCCCAGGTGGCCGCGCCCCGTCATGAGCCTCACGGTGAGCAAGGGGCGCTGGTAGGTCGCGACGTCGGTCGGCGGCTGGTCCCTGTTGATCGCGGCAACGGGCACGTCGATCTGTTGCAGCGTGGCGATGGTCTCTTCATCGATCCATCGCAGCTCCGATCGGAGACTTTCCCACCAGCGTTCGGGAGGGCTCTCCGGCATGAGGCCGATGACCTCCTGCACGAGCGCCTCGGATGTATCTTCAGTGCGCCAACGGCTCGGGGCGCTGGGCTGGCATGGATATGTGCCGGGTTGGTTCAAACCGGCCGCAACCACCTGCGGGATGCCGAGAACACAGGCCTGCACCTGGAGAGTCGGTTCGACCTGGCTTACAACGCCGCACACGCGTTGGCGCTCGCGGCCCTGCGGTGGCACGGTTACCGCTCGGATAGTCCGCGTGGCAAAGGAAGTGGAATCGCGAGTCGGCGTGCTCGGCCCTCCCGAAGGGGATTGAACTTCCCGCCGTAGCCGATCAGTCGGGTCGCGCGGCGCCATGCGGCGAGCCGTCGGACTCATCCGCGTCCTCGCCCAGCCGAGCGCCGGCCTGGCGCAGTTCCTCGCCTATCGCTTCGAGGTCCGGGATGTCCTCGGCCACCACGGCGTAGATCTCCTCTGGGGTCACCTCGTGGTAGTAGTGCGTCAGGCGGTTGCGGAAGCCGGCGATCTCGGAGAAGC
>JASFRZ010000127.1:0-11212 GCA_050114655.1 Acidobacteriota bacterium | reverse complement strand
CCGTTTGCTACCATCCGTCGTGATCACCAACGGTAGGCAAGCGAGGCGCACGATGGGAAAGGTCGGAACCAGCGCAGTGGTGGCGGCGATCCTGGCATTCGCCGTGCTGCCCGCCCGTGGCGCCGGCCAGAGCCCTCCGGGAGGGCAGGGGCCGGGGCAGCAGGGGCAGCCGCCCGGGGAGCCTCCGCAACCGCCCGGCGAGCCAGCTGCGCCCGGCGGGGGGTCGGGGCAGGAGCAGCCGTTCTCGCGCATTCGCTGGATCGAGCAGCACGAGCTGCCCTACCCGGGGGAGCCCAACCCTCTGGCGCCCGCGCCGCCGCCCACCACGGTGCTGCCGGACTTCGTGCTGCTGGCCGCGGCGCGCGCCTTCGTCGACCCGGCGGTCACCGGCCCGGTGCGGGTGAACAACGATCTGTTGCCGCCTGGCAACGCCACCAATCCGTGGTCGCAGGCGGAGCCCGACATCGCGGTCAACCCGTTCGACGAAAACAACCTGGTGGCGGTGTACCAGGAGAGCCGCTTTCGCGACGGCGGCGCGCGCGCTCTCAACTACGCCACCTCGAAGGACGGCGGTCTTACCTGGGTAGAGGGGAGCCTGCCGCACCTGACCCAGGAGCTCGGCGGGCCGTGGGAGCGCGCCTCCGATCCGTGGGTGGCGTTCGGGCCCGACAACCGCGTCTACTACGTCACGCTCGACTTCAACGACACCAATCCGGCCAATCAGGTCGGCGTCAGCGTTTCGATCGACGGTGGCCTGACCTGGGGCGCGCCGGTGACCGTGTTCGGCGCCGATCTGGACTTCAACGACAAGGAGGCCATCGAGGTCGACACCATCCCGGCCAGCCCGCACTTCGGCAACGTCTATGTCGCCTGGGACATCAACATCGACCAGGGTCAGGGATTCGCGGCGCAACACCTGGTGGTGGCGCGCTCGACCGACGGTGGGGCGAGCTACCGCTCGCCGGTGGTTTTGCGCACTGCCGGTGCCAACATCGGCGCCATCCCGCGCGTGGGCCCGGACGGCACGGTGTACGTGATGTGGGCAGGCACCTCCCCGGGCACCGGCTGGGGCATCTACCTGGCGAGCAGCAGCAACGGCGGTGTCACTTTCAGCAGCCCACGGCGCATCCAGTCGCTGCAGAGCCTGAGCGTCCCCTTCGTGCGCGATGGCGCCATCCTGCCCTCAATGGCCGTGGACCGGGTCAGCGGTGATCTCTACCTGGTGTGGACCGACGCGCGCTGGACCGGCGTCGACCAGGCGACCTTGTCATACTCGCGCGACAAGGGGACCACCTGGTCGCCGCCCATCCGGGTCAGCAGCGGACCCGGGGACGCCCCCACCTTCACGCCGGCGGTGGCGGTCAACGGTCGGGGAGAGGTGGCGGTCAGCTATAGCAGCCTGGAGAACGACCCGGCGCGCGGTTTCGCCATCGATCAGTACGTCAGCATCTCTCGCAACCGTGGCGTCAGCTTCCCCGAGCGGCGGCGACTCAGCCCGGTGACCAGCGATATCCGCTGGGCGGCGTGGTCGCGCGAGTACTTCCTCGGTGACTACACCGGCATCGCCGCGGGCGCCGACAGGTTTCACCTGCTATGGGTGTTTCCGTTGCTGCCGACGCCGACCCCGCCGCCGCCGCCAGCCGACGGCATCATCGGCCTCGATCCGCCACCGGGGATCGGCGCGCCGGCGCCGATCGCGCCGCTACGGCTACAGTCCGACGTCTTCTATTCGAGCACGCGCTGAGCGCCACCGCGCTCACCGCGAGCATCAAGGTATCCAGAGAGCGGAACACTGCGGTGCAGGGGACCTTTGGCGGTCATCGGTTGCGGCTACGGCTGTCGGGCGCGGACGACGGTCGCACGGCGGTCTTCCTGCATCACGGGCTGGGCGCGCGGGAGTCGTGGAAGGCGCTGCCGCAGAAACTGCGCGCGGCGAGCGGCTGCCGCACTCTGGTGTACGAGCGCTGGGGCTACGGCGGCGCGGAGCGACGCGCGGCGTTCGCGCCCGGCTTCATGGAGGCCGAGGTGCCCACGCTACTCGAGATCATCGACGCCTACGCTGACCGGCCGGTCGATCTGGTCGGTCACTCCGACGGCGCCACCATCGCGTTGCTGGCCGCCGCATGGCATCCGGAGTGTGTGCGCTCGGTGGTCAGCATCGCCGCCCACACCTTCGTCGAGCCGATCACTACCACCAGCATCCGGGCGCTGCTCGATGTTGCCGAGAGCGACGGGCCGCCGGGCTGGCTGACCCGCTTCCATGGTGATCGCGGTATGCAGTTGCTGCGCGCCTGGGCCGACGTGTGGCTCGGTCAGGTGCACGCCTGCTGGGACGTGCGGGGGGAGCTTGCATCGATCCGGCGGCCGGTCTTCGCCATCCAGGGAGATGCCGACGAGTTCGGCAGCGTCGAGCAGCTCGAGGTGATCGCGCGCCAGGTGGCGGATGTCGAGGCCTGGCTGGTCGCAGGGGTGGGGCACACGCCGTTCGCCGACGAGGACGAGTTTTCCCGGCGTATCGCGGAGTTCTGGCAGCGCTGCTGACGCAACGCTCGGGTCTCTCGGCAGCCTTTCGCCTAGAGGGGGCGGACCTCGAAACCGGTCTTCAGCTCGATGTCCCGGCGCAGCGAGTGCCACACGGAGCAGTAGGTCTCGCGCGACATGTCGAGCGCGCGCTGGATGTTCTTGTCCGGCACGTCGCCGACCACGACGAACTTCATGTCCGCGCGCAACACCCGGCGAGGATCGCTGGATGCACGCTCGATGGTCAACTCGATGCTCATCTCCACAGGCGGCGTGCGCATGCGGCCGAGGATGTGCACCACGTCGATCGCCATGCAGCCGGCGAGCCCGGTGGCGAGTTGCTGCACCGGTGAGGCTGCGGAAGCCGCCTTGCCGTCGACGGCGACAGGCGTGTCGCCGACGGAGCCCTGGAAGAGCTGGTCGCCCCGCCAGTCGAGTTGGACGGTCATGGTGTTGGCTGAGGCCATGGCAGCGGAACCTCCGGTGCAGGTGCGGTCGTTCGCAGCCGGTACGCTACGCGATACCCGGGCGGTCAGCCTCGGCCAGAGCCTCGGCGGGCAGCTCGTCACCCTCGACAACCCAGCCGTCGAGCAGGTTGATGATGCGTTCGCCGTAGGCGGCGTAGGCCTCGTTGTGGGTCACCTGGATGATCGTAGTGCCCTGCTCGTTGAGGCGCTTGAGCAGCGCCATGACCTCTTCGCCCTGGCTGGAGTGCAGGTTGCCGGTGGGCTCGTCGGCGAGGATCAGCTTGGGTTCGCCGATCACCGCGCGCGCGACCGCGACCAGTTGCTGCTGGCCGCCGGAGAGCTGGCTGGGGTAGAGATCCTTTTTGCCGACGATCTGGAAGCGGTCGAGGACGTCGGCGACCAACGACTGGCGCTCCTTGCGACGCACGTTGCGGTACGACAGCGGGATCTCGAGGTTCTCGTAGACGGTCAGGCTGTCGAGGAGATGAAAGCTCTGGAAGACGAAGCCGATGTACTGCTTGTTGAGCTCGTTGCGGTGCTTCGGCTTCATGTCGTGCACCGGATGGTCGAAGAAGTAGTACTCGCCGGTCCATACGCCGTCGAGCATACCGAGGATGCTCAGCAGGGTGGTCTTGCCGGCGCCCGACGGGCCCATGATGGTGACGAACTCGCCCTGCTGTACGTCCACGTTGATGCGCCGCAGCACGTAGGTGCGGCCGTAGCCCGTTTCGTAGAACTTGTCGAGGTTCCGAACTTTGATCATGGGTGCAACCGGCGGTCTGGAGAGGTCGGATGAGGAAAAGCCATGATAGCACCGGGCGCCGCGACGACTGCGGCGATCTCCGGACGCCACTCACCGATCGCGCGCGGGCAAAAAAATAGAGGCGATCAGGGGTGCGCCAGCCTCAGCCCCAGGCCGCTCCCCAGTTTAGTCCACCATAGGGACAGGACTGGCGCGCCGCTGATCGCCTCTGGCCGATAGAAGAAAGCAAGCGTCGTGCCAAAAGCGCCTGGCGAGCGAGGACGAGCGTAGAAAAGAGGCGGGAAGGGTGCGAAAGGGCCGCAGGCGCCCCGGAATCGCCGTTTCTCGGCGCAAGAGCCAAGGCACGCGCAACGCGGCGCGTGCGGCCGCGGCGTGCGGTCGGCGTGCCGACGATCGTCGACGGTGAGTTTCTTGTCCGCTTGTGGGAACGGCATGTGCGGAACCGGACAAAGATGGGCGCACTCTCGGCAAAGCCGCCGCCGGGAGAACTGCGGGTGCACCTGCGGGCGGGCGTGCAGGATGTTGCGGACGTCCGACCCGGAAACTAATGTGTGCGCCGTCATGGAACGTTCGAGCGAGCAGCTGAAGCGATTGGCGGCCGAGAAGGCTGCTCTCTTCCTCGGTGGGGTGCGCGTGCTCGGGCTCGGTACCGGCTCGACGGCGGCGCAGTTTGTCGAGGTCGTCGGGGAGCTGGTGCAATCGGGGGCGCTCAGCGGCGTGATCGCCGTTCCGACTTCGGTAGCGACCGGGAAGCAGGCCGAGGGCCTGGGGATCCCGCTCGGCGACCTGGAGCGCAATCCGCAGGTCGACGTCACGGTGGATGGTGCCGACGAGGTCAGCCGTAACCTCGATCTGATCAAGGGGCTGGGCGGCGCGCTGACACGCGAGAAGATCGTCGCGTCGGCGAGCCGCGAGCTGATCATCATCGTCGACGATTCGAAGCTGGTGAACGAGCTCGGCGAGCGCTCCCCGCTGCCGGTCGAGGTGATCCCCTTCGGCTGGAAGGTGGTCGAACGGCAGCTACGCGAGATCGGCGCGGCACCGGTGCTGCGCCGCGCCGCCGACCGGCCGATGACCACCGACCAGGGCAACTACCTGCTCGACTGCCGATTCTCCGCCGGCATCGCTGATCCGCCCGGCCTGGCGCGGGCGATCGACGCCATCCCCGGCGTTGTGGCACACGGCATGTTCCTCGGCATGGCCGATCGCGTGGTGGTGGCGGGCGAAGGGGGGGTGCGCATCCTGGAGCGCTCCTGAGACGGATTGCCGGACGCGCCGAAGCGCTAGAGCAGGTCGGCGTCGAACACGGTGACCGCCTGGCCGCCCAGTACCACGCGGGAGCCGTCGACCCGTACGCGTACCGTGCCGCCGCGCGCGCTTGCCTGATAGGCGACCATTTCGTCCTTGCCGAGGCGCTTCGACCAGTAGGGCGCCAGGCAGCAGTGTGAGGATCCGGTCACCGGGTCCTCGTCGACGCCGCACTGCGGTGCGAAAAAGCGCGACACAAAATCGTACCCGTCTTCGGCGGCGTGCGCGGTGACGATGATGCCGCGCGACTTGGCGCGCTCGAGCACGATGAAGTCGGGCTTGAGATCGCGCAGCACCTGCTCCGAGGGCAGCTCGACGAGGAAGTCGAACTTGCTCTTGCCGACGTAAATCGGGGTGGCGCCGAGGCCGCGGTCCAGGTCGATGTTGCAGGGTGTTTCTTCCTCCGGGGTGGCGGGAAAGTCGAGCTCGATCCAGTCGCCGGCGCGGTTCGCGCTCAGCACCCCGCTGCGGGTATCGAACGCGATCGAGTCGGTTCCTTTGACCAGACCCGTTTCCCAAAGGATATGGGCGCTCGCCAGCGTGGCATGGCCGCACAGGTCGACCTCGGTGGACGGCGTGAACCAGCGCAAGCGATAGGGCCCGTCACCGGGCTCGACAAAGGCCGTCTCCGACAGGTTCATCTCGCTGGCCAGTGCCTGCATCCAGGCATCGCCGCGCGCCCCGTCGAGGACGCAGACGCCCGCAGGGTTGCCCTTGAAAGGCTCATCGGTGAAGGCGTCGACCTGATACAGCTTCATCGGCCCGTCTCCGGGGTCGCCGGAGTCATGGGACGCCGGCTGTGGTGTCCTTGCCCGCGGTTCACGCGCCTCCGGTGGCGTAGAGGCGCAGGAAGTCGGACTGGGTGATGATGCCGACCAGGCGCGCGCCTTCGGTCACCGGGATGCAGCCGAACTTGTTCTCCAGCATTGTCCGCGCCGCCTTCTGCGCGGTCTCATTGGGTTCCAGCGTCACGACCTCTTCGGTCATGATGGTCTCCACCAGCGTCCCCTGCATGGCCGAATCGCGCACGCTCAACGGTACATCGGCCTGATCGGTGAGAACGTTGCGCAGCAGGTCGCGGTCGGACACCAGCCCGACGATGTCGCCCTCGGCATCGACGACGGGAACGTGACGCACGTCGAAACGGTCGAAGAGCTCGGCGAGATCTGTGAGGCTGCGGTCCGCGGTGATGGTATGCACGGGCGTCGACATGAGGTCGGAAACGAGTTTCTCGCTCATCGTGAACGCTGCCTTCTCGAGGGTCACCGGTCGTCGGCAACCCGAAGTCCTGGTTGGCTTGCGACTACTCAGCCACAAGCTAGCATACGGCGTCGTTGATCGCGTCCCGTACCGCAGGCCTTGCCACGCCGGCTGGTGTCACGGAAACTGTCACCTGGGGAGCGGATGATGGACATCAAGCGGGACACTTCCGGAAAGAAGAAGCGGCAGATCCTCTACGGGGTCATCGGGGTCGTCGCTGTGCTGGCCGTGACCTATTTCCTGTCGACTCTGGAGCGCGCCGCACCGACGGTCGACAGCGCCACCCTGTGGATCGACGAGGTAAAGCGTGGTGAGCTGCTGCTCGAACGCCGCGGCGCCGGCACCCTGGTGCCGGAGGAGATCCGCGCTGTCGCTGCACGCTCATCGGGACGGGTCGAGGAAATCGTGCTGTTGCCGGGCGCGCCGACCGAGCCCGATACGGTGCTCCTGCGCCTGAGCAATCCCGATCTCGAGCTCGCGGCGCGCAACGCCGAGTGGGACTACGCCGTCGAGCAGTCGAATTTCCGCGACCTGCAGGTGCAACTGGAAACCGAGCGACTGCAGCGCCGTTCGGAAGCGGCTGCGGTGTCCGCCGACTACAAAACGGCACAGATCCAGTACCAGCGCGACCTGGAGCTGTTCGAGGAGGGGCTGACCTCGGAGCGGGACATGCTGATTTCGAAGAACCGCGCCGAGGAGCTGGAGCAGCGCAACACCATCGAACAGGAGCGACTGGGGATCCTGGAGGATTCAATCGACGCACGGCTCGACCAGGCGCGCGCCAACCTCAGCCAGCGCAAGGCGCGCTACGAGCTTGCGGCGCGTGACGTCGCCGCGCTCGACGTCACGGCCGGGATCAAGGGGGTGCTGCAAGAGATGCCGATGGAGGTCGGGCAGTCGGTGACGCCGGGAATGGTCCTCGCCCGAGTGGTCAATCCCGACAAGCTCAAGGCGCAGCTACGCATTCCGGAGACGCAGGCCAAAGACATCGTCGTCGGGCAACCGGCGGTGGTCGACATCCGCACCGCGACCATCCCGGGAGAGGTGACCCGTATCGATCCGTCGGCCTCGCAGGGTACGGTTACGGTGGACGTGAAGCTGCTGGTCGACAAGCTGCCGCCGGGGGCGCGCCCGCAGCTTTCCATCGACGGTACGGTGGAAGTGCGGCGGCTCCCGGACGTACTGTACGTCGGCAAGCCGGCATACGGTCAGTCAGACAGCCAGGTGGGGTTGTTCAAGCTGGTCGATGACGGAGACTACGCGGTGCGCGTCACCGTGCAGCTCGGTCTCGGCTCGGTCAATTTGATCGAGGTCGTCCAAGGGCTCAACGAGGGCGACCGCGTGGTCTTGTCGGATATGTCCCGATGGGACTCGGTGGACCGCGTTCGTCTGCGATGACGAGGAGGGATGCATGAGCGACAACGCCGATAAGCTGATTCACCTCGAGGGAGTCACCAAGATCTTCTTTACCGAGGAGGTCGAGACCCACGCCCTCTCGGACATCAACATGGACATCAACACCGGCGAGTTCGTCTCGATTGCCGGGCCGTCGGGCTCGGGCAAAACGACGCTGCTGTCGTTGCTCGGCCTGCTCGACACGCCGTCGGGCGGCAGGTACATCCTCAATCAGCATCCGGTCGAGGACCTGTCGGCGTCGGAGCGCGCGCGGGTGCGCAATCGCGAGATCGGCTTCATCTTCCAGAGCTTCAACCTGATCGGCGACCTGACGGTGTACGAGAACGTCGAGCTGCCGCTGACCTACCGCGGCATGGCCAAGGCGGAGCGGCGCGAGCGGGTCGAGGTGGCGCTCGAGCGCGTCGGCATGTCGCACCGCATGAAGCACTACCCGAGCCAGCTGTCGGGCGGTCAGCAGCAGCGCGTGGCGGTGGCGCGCGCCGTCGTCGGCTCGCCGTCGATCCTGCTGGCGGACGAGCCCACGGGTAACCTGGACTCGGGCAACGCCGAGGCGGTGATGAACCTGATGGGCGAGCTGCACAACGAGGGCGCGACCATCTGCATGGTGACGCACGATCCCCGCTGGGCGGGCTACGCCGACCGTACGGTCAACCTGTTCGACGGCCGCGTGGTCGAGGACGACGTGCTGGCGGATCAGACCCTGATTCATCACGTCGACGAGGCGGCGCCGCCCGACGCGCCGGCGGAGTAGCGGCGACGCCGCTGCAAACACGGAACCGGGGGATTGGGTAATCTGTTACCCATGAGCGATCCCGAGAAGTTCCGCACCGAATCCGACTCGATGGGGGAGATGCAGGTCCCCGCCGACGCCTACTACGGTGCGCAAACGCAGCGGGCGGTGGAGAACTTCCCGATCAGCGGGCGGCGCTTTCCGCGCAACTTCATCGCCGCCATGGGCATGATCAAGCGGGCGGCCGCGGAGATGAATAGCGATCTCGGCCTGCTCGACGACGACAAGTGCAAGGCGATCTGCGCCGCCGCCGACGAGGTCATCGCCGGCGACCTCGATGAGCAGTTCGTGCTCGACATCTATCAGACCGGTTCCGGCACGTCGTCGAACATGAACACCAACGAGGTCATCGCCAATCGCGCCACCGAGATCCTCGGCGGCGAGATCGGCAGCAAGCTGGTACACCCCAATGACCACGTCAACATGGGGCAGTCATCCAACGACGTCATCCCGACGGCGATCCACATCGCCGTGCTGCAGGGTCTCGAGAAGAACGTGCTGCCGGCGCTGCGCGAGCTGCGCGCCGCGCTCGACGCCAAGGCCGAGGAGTTCGACGACATCGTCAAGATCGGCCGCACCCACCTTCAGGACGCCACACCGGTGCGCTTCGGGCAGGTGTTCTCCGGCTACGCGCGGCAGATCGAGCTGGGTATCCGCCGGGTGGCCGACTGCCGCGCGTCGGTTTCGGAGCTGGCGCTCGGCGGCACCGCGGTGGGCACCGGCCTCAACATGCACCCCGACATGGCCCCCGGGGTCATCCGCAAGATCAACGAGATGACCGGCCTCGAGTACCGCGAGGCGCGCAATCACTTCGAGGCGCAGGCGGCACAGGACGCGCTGGTCGAGGCCAGCGGAGCGCTCAAGACGGTGGCGGTCTCGATCATGAAGATCGCCAACGACTTCCGCTGGTTGGGATCGGGGCCGCGCTGCGGCATCGGCGAGCTCAGCCTGCCGGCGGTGCAGCCGGGCTCGTCGATCATGCCCGGCAAGGTCAACCCGGTGATCGCGGAGTCTGCCATCATGGTGAGCGCTCAGGTCATCGCCAACGACCTGGCGGTCACGCTCGGCGGGCAGTGGGGCAACTTCGAGCTCAACGTCATGATGCCGCTGATGGCCTCCAACCTGCTCGAATCGATCGAGATCCTGGCCAACGCGGCGCACAACCTGGGGTTGCGCTGCGTGCGGGGGCTGCAGGTCAACCGCGAGCGCACCGCTTCGATGATCGAGCAGTCGATGGCCATGGTCACCGCGTTGGCGCCGGTCATCGGCTACGACAAGGCGGCGGCAGTGGCCAAGGAGGCGCACCAGTCGGGCCGCACGGTACGCGAGGTAGTGCGCGAGCAACGGCTGGTGCCCGACGATCAGCTCGACGAACTGCTCGACCCGATGCACATGACATCTCCGGGTGTTCCGGGGAGCAGCGGAGAGGGCGGGAGCAAGGATTGATGCCCCCTGTTCGCGCATCCGGCGGCGTTGCCGCCTCCGTGGCTACCTTGCTGTTGCAGCTCGTTGTCGCCGCCGGCTGCGCCAGCACGCCGTCCTCCGGTCCCGCGACAGCGCCGGCGCCGATCACCGCGGCGACCACCGAGCTGAGCGCGGCCTATTCCGATTACCGTACCGCCGGCCTCGACAGCCGGCGCTTCGATCCGGCGCAGTACTGGCGCCTGGCGCGGCGCATCTTCGACCGCGATCCGCAACGCTTCCGCGTGCGCGAGCTGGGCAGCAGCATCGAGGGACGGCCCTTGTACCGCGTAGACTTCGGCGAAGGTGACACCACGGTGCTGCTGTGGTCGCAGATGCACGGCGACGAGTCGACCGCGTCACGTGCTCTGCTCGACGTGTTCGATTACCTGCAGCGCAACCCCGACGACGCCCGCGTACGGCGCATCGAGGAGCGCTTGGCGGTCACCGTCGTGCCGGTACTCAACCCCGACGGGGCGGCGCGCTTCGTCCGCTACAACGCGGTCGGTATCGATATCAACCGCGATGCGCGGCGCCTGGCGAGCCCGGAGGCACAAGTCCTGAAGGCCGTGCGCGACCAGGTCGGAGCGCAATGGGGCTTCAACCTGCACGACCAGAACATCCGCACGCGACGGGGGCGCAGCGACCAGGGAGTGCAGATCTCCCTGCTCGCGCCGCCGCCGGGTGCCGACATCACCAACGATGCCAACCAGAATGCCAAGAATCTCGCGGCGCTGCTGGTGTACGCGTTACGACCGGTGGTCGGCGATGCCATCGCGCGCTATAGCGAGACCTTCAACCCGCGGGCGTTCGGTGATCTGATGACGCAATGGGGCACAGCGACGGTGCTCATCGAGTCGGGCGGTAGCCTTGACGATCCCGACAAGGAGCTACCCCGGCGGGCCAACTTCATCGCCATCCTCAGCGCCCTCGACGCCATCGCCAGCGGCGCCTGGCGCGATGTGTCTCAGGACGCCTACGCCGCTCTGCCGCCCAATGGCCGGGCGGTGAGCGACCTTCTGATCTTCGGGGCGTCGATCGCCTTGCCGGGGCGTGAGCCGGTGCGCGCCGACGTCACGGTGATCTACGCCGATTCGCTCGATCGCAGCGACGGCGTGATCAACGAGGTCGGTGACCTGGAGGGCATCGATGCGCTCCGGGTGATCGATGCCACCGATCTGTACCTGGTGCCGGCGGTCGAGCCGGGCGCCGGCCGGGAGGGGCCGG
>JASFRZ010000126.1:0-11269 GCA_050114655.1 Acidobacteriota bacterium | reverse complement strand
CATTCACTCCTTCGAAACCACGATCGTGGACGGCTTGCCCGGGCCATTGTCCACCAGGTCCACCTCGTACGGGGCGAGGGGCCGTGGCGGCGGTCCGGAGACCACCCGCCCCTGCAGGTCATACCAGCCGCCGTGGCAGTTGCACCAGATGCGCGGCCATTGCTTCTGGAACTCGACAATGCAGTCGAGATGGGTGCACACGGCCGAGAAGGCGCGGAAGTCGCCGTCCGCGACGCGGATGACGATCACACCCTTCCCCGCTTGATGCATCTACCGGATCTCGGAGGCGCGCTTGCGCAACGCGGCCGCCTGCGCCTGCATCTGGTCGAGGTGCGGACGCATGCTCGCGACCATCGTCTCGAGAACCTGGGCTTCCTGCTCGGCGGTGGCGGCGTCATCGATGGTGGAGGGGTCGGTGTTCGCCATCGTCCCCATCGTCCCCATCATGCTCTCCATCATGCCGGCCAGGTTGCCCATCATTCCCGCCGTCATGCCGTTCATGCCGCGCGACCCGCCCATCATGCCGTGCGATCCGTCCGCCATACCGGAGGACCCGCCCATCATGCCGTGCGATCCGCCCGCCATACCGGAGGACCCGCCTATCATGCCGTGGGACTCATCCGTTTCTTCGGATGCCTGTCCCTGATGCATTTCGGTCATCATCTGCTGCACGTCCGCCATGTAGCCGTTCGCCGCGGTCATCATCTGCTGACACGCGGCCGGCACTCTGGCCGATGAGTCGGCCGCCTGCGCCTGGTGCCCGGTGGCTTTCTGCGCGTCTTGCGATGCCGCCAGGGCGCTACCGCCCAGTGCTACAGCAGCGGTGAGAAGGATCGAAATCGTCCCGATTGAATATTTCCTGTTCATGGTCTTGCTCCTGTGAGAGCCCGGTGCCGGCTGTCTCGTGCACGGGAAGCCGGTTCAGCGAGCCGCCCGCCACGTCGCGATCGCTTGACGGACGATCGGGTCGTGCCGGTTGTTCTGAAGAAACGTCGCGATGGAGGTCGGCTCTAGCAGAGGAGCGGGATCGCGAGCGGCGGTGGCGCGGACGTCGGCGCCGGGTTCATCGGAGCATCGACCGGAGTCCCCGCTGCGGCCTCCTTTTCGGGGGCGAGCGGGTGTGCGGCGGTGGGCGCCGGGCTGTCGAAGCCGTCGTTGTCGGGGACCCTGTTGTCGGCGTCGACGATCGCGACGGCGCAGCCGGGTGTCCCGGGCGCGGCGGACGCCATGACCACGGACGCCGGGCGCGCGTCGGCGGACGACTCTGCTTCGGCGCGCCGGGGCGGGCACAGGGCACACACGCCGATCAGCGTTGCGACCAGCGTCAGGACGGTGGTTCTCACCACCGCCGCGCCGGGAGAATCATTCGCGCACTTCATCTCCGCATACCCCGTGGCGCGAGCGCCACTGTTTGATCTTCACGACCTTCTCGATCGGCGCCATTACAATGATACCGTCACCGGACAGCCCGGTGCACGCGGCCTCGCAGATGCACTCGGCAACGGCCTCGGCCTGGCTTTCCGGCAGGATCACCTCGACCTTGCTGTGCGGCGTCAGCTCCTTGCGCCCCAGCATCTTGCGGCCGGCGAAGCCGGCCACGCTGGTGACCGTCACGTCCGGAATGCCGCGTGCGATCAGGGCGTCTTCCACGTCGCGCAGCTTGGGTGTTCGCACGATCGCGCTGACCAGCTTCACCGCGATTCCTCCTCGTCTGATGGCGCGTCGTCCGGCGGGCCTCCGCCCGCGGCTCCGACGCAGATGTAGGCTGATCCCCAGAACAGTTCCTTCATGTGAACGTCCGCAAACCAGCGCTTCATGGACTCCCAGGGCTTGCGGGCCATCAGGTCGGCTGTGACGCCGAAAGGGCTGGTGATGGTTACGCCCAGGCGCACCAGCCAGTGTGGCCAGCCTTCGGGCCCCTTGAAGTCCAGCACCGCCATCCGCCCGCCCGGAGGAAGGGCATCGGCCGAACGCCGGATGATGTCGTCGTACCGCGGCATCAACGTGAGGGCGAATGTCGAGATCACGGCACAGGCGTCGTCGGGAAGCTCGAACTGGTCTGCGTCCGCGTGAACGAACTCGACATTCGACCACCCATGGCGGGCGACTCGTCGCCTCGCCTTGTCCAACATGGCTTCCGTCAGGTCGATGCCCACGACGCGACCCTGCGACCCGACGGCATCTCGCAGCAGCTTGAAGTTCAGCCCGGTACCGCAGCCGATCTCGACGACGGTGTCGCCGCGATGCAGGTCCAGCGCCGCGACGGCCCGTCTGCGAAACGCGTGCTCGCGGAAGCCGATCAGGTAGTAGAGGTTGGCGGTGAGGTCATAGCGTCGGGATCGCCGACGATACAGACCGACGAGGTCGCTTTTCGCCATTGCCATGGGGCTATTCCTCCTCGTGCCGGGCGCGGAACTCCTTGCGGTGCTGCCAGCCGCGCCAGGACACGTACAGGGCGGGGATGACCAGCAGGGTGAGCACGGTCGAGGTGACCATGCCGCCTACCATCGGGGCGGCGATGCGCTTCATCATGTCGGCGCCCGATCCGGTGGCCCACATGATCGGCAGCAGGCCGCCCATGATGGCGGTGACGGTCATCATCTTGGGGCGCACGCGCTGCACGGCGCCGTGCATCACCGCGTCGCGCAGTGCCTCCATCGACACCAGGCGCCCGTCGCGCAGGTACTCCTCGTAGAACTCGTCGAGGTAGACGATCATCACCACGCCGGTCTCCGCGGCGACACCGGCGAGGGCGATGACGCCGACCCACACTGCCACGCTGAGGTTGTACTGCAGGTACCACAGCAGCCACACCGCACCGACCAGGGCGAACGGTACCGACAGCATGACGATGAGCGACTCCGCCACCGAGCCGAAGTTGAGGTACAGCAGCAGAAAGATGATCACCAGGGTCAGGGGCACGACGTAGATCAGCCGTTCCTTGGCGCGCTGCATGTACTCGTACTGGCCGCTCCACTGCAGGTAGTAGCCCGAGGGCAGCTCGACGTTGTTCGCCACCACCTCCTGAGCCTCGGCGACGTAGGAGCCGATGTCGCGGTCGGCGATGTCGACGAAGACGTAGCCGACGAGTTGGGCGTCCTCGCTCTTGATCACCGGCGGGCCGGTGGTCAGGCGGATGTCGGCCACCTGGCCGATCGGCACCTGCGCGCCGGTCGGTGTCGCCACCAGCACGCGGCGCAGGCTCTCGATGTTGTCGCGCAGCTCGCGCGAGTAGCGCACGCTGATCGGGTAGCGCTCGCGCCCCTCGATGGTCTGGGCGATGTTCTTGCCGCCCACCGCGGTCTCGACGACGGCTTCGACGTCCTCGACGTTGAGACCGTAGCGCGCCGCCTCGGCGCGCTTGACCTCGAAGTCGAGGAAGTAGCCGCCCACGACACGCTCGGCGACGACGTTGCGGGTGCCGGGGACCTCGCCCAGAACGCGCTCGATCTGCTCGCCGATCCCCTGGATGACGCTCAGGTCGGGACCGAAGATCTTCACCCCCACCGGTGTACGGATGCCGGTGGACAGCATGTCGATGCGGCCCTTGATCGGCATCGTCCAGGTGTTGGTGACGCCGGGGAGCTGCAACATCGAGTCGAGCTCGGCCTCGAGCTTCTGCGGCGTCATGTCGGGGCGCCACTGATCTTCAGGCTTTAGGGTGATGACCGTCTCGATCATGCCGAGCGGGGCGGGATCGGTAGCGGTGCGCGCGCGCCCCGCCTTGCCGAACACCATCTCCACCTCGGGCAGGGTGCGGATCATGCGGTCCTGCACCTGCAGGATGCGGCCGACCTCCCCGATCGACGCCCCCGGCAGCAGCGTCGGCATGTACATCGTCGTGCCCTCCCACAGCGGCGGCATGAACTCCGAGCCGAGCTGCTGGTAGGCGGGCCAGGTCGCCGCCAGCGCGATGACGGCGAGAATCACCACGGTCTTGCGGAAGCGCAACGCCCCGGCGGCGAACGGGTGGTACAGCCAGATGAGCACGCGCGAGATCGGGTTCTTGTGCTCCGGCGCGATGTGGCCGCGCACCAGCAGTACCATCAGCACCGGCACCAGCGTGATCGACAGGAACGCGGCGAAGAACATCGAGAAGGTCTTGGTGAACGCGAGTGGCTTGAACAGTCGCCCCTCCTGCGCCTCGAGCGTGAACACCGGCAGGAACGACACGGTGATGATCAGCAGGGAGAAGAACAGCGGTTTGCCGACCTCCTTGGTCGCCTCGACGATCACGGAGTTGCGGCTCGCTCTCTCCGATTCGGGCAGCTCCCCCCAGTGCTCGAGCCGCTTGTGCACGTTCTCCACCATGACGATGGCGGCGTCGATCATCGCGCCGATGGCGATGGCGATGCCGCCCAGCGACATGATGTTGGAGTTGATGCCGAGGTAGTACATGGCGATGAACGACAGCAGGATCGCCACCGGCAGCATGAGGATCGCCACCAGCGCCGAGCGGAAGTGGAACAGGAAGACCAGGCACACGATCGAGACGATGAGGATCTCTTCCAGCAGCTTGCCGCGCAGCGTCTCGATGGCGTGGTGGATCAGGCCGGTGCGGTCGTAGGTGGTGACGATCTCCACCCCTTCCGGCAGCGCGGGGCGGATCTCCTCGATCTTTTCCTTGACGCGGTCGATGACCCCGAGGGCGTTCTCGCCGTAGCGCATGACCACGATGCCGCCGACCACCTCGCCCTCGCCGTTGAGCTCGGCGAGGCCGCGCCGGATATCGGGGCCGCGCCCGACGCTGGCGACGTCGCGCACCGTGATCGGCGTCCCGCTCGGGCCAACGCCCAGCGTGACGCTGCGCAGGTCGTCGAGGTCCTTGATGTAGCCGCGTCCGCGCACCATGTACTCGGTGCCGGCGAACTCGGCGATGCGCCCGCCGACGTCGTTGTTGCTGCGCTGGATCGCCATGATCACGTGCGACACCGGCATGTTGTAGGCGAGTAACGTGTTGGGATCGACGGTGACCTGGTACTGGCGCACGAAGCCGCCCAGGCTGGCGACCTCCGAGACGCCGGGCACGCTCTCCAGCCAGTAGCGCACGTACCAGTCCTGGATGCTGCGCAACTCGGCGAGGTCGTGGGTGCCGGTACGATCGACGAGGGCGTACTCGAAGGCCCAGCCGACGCCGGTGGCATCGGGGCCGAGGGTCGGGTTGACCCCCTCGGGCAACTCGTCGGACACCTCGTTCATGTACTCCAGCACGCGCGAGCGCGCCCAGTACATGTCGGTGCCGTCCTCGAAGATGGCGTACACGAACGACAGGCCGAAAAAGGAGTAGCCGCGCACCACGCTGACCTGCGGGGCGCTGATCAGCGAGGTGACGATCGGGTAGGTGATCTGGTCCTCTACCAGATCGGGGCTGCGTCCCGGCCACTCGGTAAAGACGATGACCTGCACGTCGGACAGGTCGGGGATGGCGTCCAGCGGGATGTTGTCGAGCGCGTACACGCCCCAGGCGATGGCGAAGAACGTCCCCAGGAAGACGAGAAAACGGTTTCGGGCGCTCCAGTCGATGATTCTCTCGATCATGACAACCCTCGGCTGCTGCGGTGGCTGTGCCGGGCCATCAGTGATGCATCCCGGGCATGGCGCGCATGGCGGAGCCCAGGCGGCTTTCGGAATCGACCAGGAAGGCCGCGCCGGTGACGATCTCTTCATCCTCGTCGAGACCGGACAGGACCTGCAGCCAGTCGCCGACCTTGACGCCGGTCTGGATCTCGACCGGCTGGAAGTGACCGCCCGGCAGCGCGCGAAACGCCACCTGGCGCACACCGGTGTCGATGACCGCGTCCTCCGGAATCACCAGGCCCTCGCCGAGCTCGGCAGTGAGCACGACGTTGGCGTACATGTCGGGCTTGAGCTTCCAGTCGGGGTTGGCGAACACCAGCCGCGCTTTGGCGGTGCGCGTCTCCCCCTCGAGGTAGGGGTAGATGTAGTCCACCCGTCCCGAGAAGCGCTCGCCGGGGAAGTAGGGCAGCGTCACCTCGGCGCGCTGCCCGACCGAGATCAGCGGCAGCTCGTACTCATAGATGTCGGCGGTGATCCACACCTCGCGCAGATCGGCGATCGTGTACAGCTCCGCCTCGGGGCCGACGTGCTGGCCTTCGTAGGCCGCCTTGTGGATGACGAAGCCGCGGATCGGCGAGTACACCGGCAGCGTCTTGAACGGCACCCCCTGCTCCTCAAGCGCCATGATCTGCTCGTCGGGAATGTCCCACAGCTCGAGGCGGCGGCGGGTCGCCTCCAGCAGGCTGTCGGAGCTCTGCCGCACGACGTCGAAGCGGCTGTTGCCCAGCGTGCCGCGGGCGCGCAGCGCCAGCAGGTACTCCTCCTGGGTCGACAGCAGCTCGGGGCTGTAGATCTCCAGCAGGCGCTGGCCCTCCTCGACCAGCTCGCCGGTGAAGTCGACGTCGAGCTGCTCGATCCAGCCGCTGACCTTGGTGTGGATGTGGGCCACCCGTCGCTCGTCGTACTCGACCACGCCGACGGTGCGGATGGTCTGGTCGAGGTTGCGGCGCTCGACCCGCGCGGTGCGCAGCCCGATGAGCTGCTGGCGCTCCGGGCTGATCATCACCGCGTTCGCCGGCATGTCGCCGGCGGTCTCGCCGCCGCTCTCGGCCCCGCCCATGTCCATGCCTTCCATGCCGGGCTGGCCCGCGGCTGTGTCTCCCCCCTGCGCCGCGGGCTCAGCCGGCATGGTGCTCATGTCGTGGCCGGCGTGCTCGTCGGCGGACGCCGGGCTGCCGGCCGCCTCCATGTCGTCCATCTGCGTGTCGGCCATCTCGGCCACGGGGCGACCGATGGTCACCCATCCGGTCATAGTGGCGGCACCGAGCGCGGCGGCCACGATCACGGCGCCGAGCAGGATGCCGATCAATGTGCGGTTCATCGGTCACCTCCGGGAATGGTCACGGACACTTCGGTCTGCACGGCGGGCGTGCCGATCTGCTGCAGCACCGTCGCGGGTGTTGCGCCCAGCGATCGGCCGATGTGCTCCTCGATGCGGGCTAGTGCCTGCATGTAGTCGGTCGACTGCCGGTAATACTCGAGCTGGTAGGTCAACAGCGTCACGACGTTGTCGATTACGGTGAGGAAGTCGACCCTTCCGACCTCGTAGCCGGCCGCCGCCGACTCCAGGCTCAGCGTGGCCTGCGGGATGATCGCCTCGCCGTACAGTTGCACGAGGCGCGAAGCGCGCTCGGCGCGCAGGTACTGGTCGCGCACCGCTTCGGCGACGATGCTGGCACTGTTCTGCAGGTCGTGCTCGCTGGCGCGCACGGTGGCGGCTGCCTCGGCGACGCCACGGTCCTGTTTGGTGTCCTTGTAGAACGGCAGGGTGATGCCCACGTTGACCTCCCAGACATCGGGCAGGCTGCCGCGGGTCATCCATGCCCCGCTGAGAATCCAGTCGGGCTTGCTCTCGCTGCGTGCGACATCGAGCGCCGCGCGACGCTGGTCGATCTGCCGCGCCCGTTCGCGCAGCAGCGCCGACGATGCCGTGGCCTCGGCCTGCAGGTCGGCGAGATCGAGGGTCCAGGAAGGCGGTGTGAAATCTGCGGGTTGGCCGACCGCGGTCGACACCGGCCGATCGAGGAGCCGGTTCAGCGAGGTCTCGGTGCTGTCGCGTTGCTGCTCGAGCATGATCAGCCGATTGAGTAGCACCGACACCTCGACCTGCGCCTTGAGCACGTCCTGCTGGATGCCCTCGCCGACCGCATAGCGCGCCTCGGCGGTCTGCTCGAGGTTGACCAGGTAGTCACGCGTATCCTCGACGATGTCGATCGCCTCGTGCACGAAGCCGAGCTCGTAGTATGCCTCGACCACCTCGCGCGCGACGCGCCGCGAGATCAGGTCGAGCTGTGATGTGGCGACATCGATCCCCTTGCGGGCGGCGGTCGCCTCGAGGCCGCGCTTGCCCTTGTAGGGCATCGGTTGGGTGAAGCGCAGGCCGGCCATGGACATCGGCTCCTCGCCGAGCGTGAGGTTGTTCCAGCTCACGTTTCGGTACACGCCGGTCAGCACCGGGTCGGCGAGACTGCCGGCCTGGGCTGGGCGCTCGTTGGCCGCATCCCGCCGGGCCGCCGCCGCGAGAATCTCGGGATTGTCTTGCAACGCCGTCGCCAGTACGTTCTCCAGCGAGGTCGTCGCCGCAGGCGACCGTCCCTGGGCAGCGCCCTGCACCGTGCCGGCGGCGGATTGCACGCTGCCGGCCGGCGGGCGAGGTGCCGCGCTTTGGGCCGAAGCGGTTGATACAAGCAAGAAAACCATGGCCGCGGCGACGACGGGGTACGCCGCCGGATGCTGAGAAGGTGCCGGTCGTTTCGGCAGCCGAAGGCTCATTGTGGAACTACTCCCTGCGGAACCCGGACACCACGACGTGGGTCTTTTCGGGCTCGATCGATGTGAGGACTGCGGGCACCGCCCGTCTGAAGCGGGCGGCTGCTTCAGGCGCTGGCGCCTGTCCTCATCGCAGCAGGACGGGAGAAGTCTGCGCGACGCCGGGAGAGGCGTCGCCTCTGGAGGTCGACTCGGCTGGCCGGGACTCGGCAATGATGTCGTGGCGTGCGGCGATGGCGAGCGCTGCGCTGACCAGATGTCGCAGCGAGCTCTCGCCGAAGGACCTCGAAACGACCGACGCCGAGGAGGTCTGCGTTGCGGGGACCAGGCAATCGTCTGCCGCGCGCATGTCCATGTCGTGATCCGGTGGGCAGCAGGTCGTCGCCCATGCCGCCACGGGCACCACGGTCATCAACAGCAGGCAACTGATTGCGATGGCTCTTTTCATGATCCCTCGCAGATAGGATACCCCCGTAGGGTATCACTCACCTCCGTTACATGCAATCTCCACTGCGGGAAGTTGCGAGAAGGTTCGGGTCCGCTGACGTTAGCACGTATCCGGACCGCTGTGAGACTGCCTCAGCCCCCGATCGTCACCACCACGTTCATGTGATTGCTGTGGTGATCGTCGTGATCGAAGCCGAAGAAGTCGTAGTGGTAGTCGCCGTGCAGCGCGTCGTGCATGTGAAAGCCGTAGAGGCCCTGCGCGTCGTTGTAGCAGTAGATGCCGTCGCCGGCGGTCGGGTCGCCGTGGGTGCCGTCGTCATACAGGTACATGTACCCGTCACCGGAACCCATGTGACCGCCCATGCCGCCGTGGGGGATCTGGTAGTGCACCTGCACCGTGTCGCCCACCGCCGGCCCCTGCGGTCCGGTCAAGGTGGCCTGGAAAAAGGTGCTGTCACCGTGCATCTGGCCCGGCTGCATGGTCTGGCCGTTGACCACCTGGCCGCCGACCATGACCTGCGCCCCGGACAGCTGCAGCGCCGTCGTCGCGGAGCCGGCGACCATGGTGACCGACACCGTCATATGGTTGCTGTGGTGGTCGTCGTGGTCGAAGCCGAAGAACTCGTAGTGGTACTCGCCCGCGGGTGCCCACGGCATGTGGAATCCGTACTGACCCTGCTCGTCGGCGTAGCAGTACACACCGTCACCGGCGGACGGGTCGCCGTGGGTGCCGTCGTCGTACAACGTCATCAGCCCCTGCTGGTGCATCATCCCGCCCGGTCCGCCGCCGGGGGTCTGGTACTGCACCTGAACCGTGTCGCCGAGCGCCGGCCCACCGTTGCCCATGGTGAGGGTGGCCTGAAACAGCGTGCTGCCGCCCTGCATGTGGCCGGTTTCCATCGTCTGGCCGTTGACTACCTCTCCACTGATGAGGATCTGGGCGCTGCTGAGTCGCAGGGAGCTCTGCATCGGATCCTGCGTCTGAGGCGAGGTGGGCGTGCTGCATCCGGCGAGCAGCGCGCCGGCGAGCAGGGCGACGGGAATCAACGACAGGGAACGAGGCGAGAACGGGAACGAGAGCCTCATGATGGCTGCTCCGCGAAACGAGAGAGACGAGGCGGACAGAAACTAAATAACACGACCTTTGTATCATTTTATTGCAGGACCACGCAATCAAACCCCGACCTCTACCGTTGCATCTTCTATAGAAAGTGTCGGGTAGCGGACATCGAATCGCGACGGGAAACCTTCTTGCCTGCGGCACGTAGTGATGAGCGAGTCGGCCGCCCCATGGCGGGCCGGATTTTGTAGAGTGGGAGCACCATGTTCGGCAAGCTGCGCGATATCTTCGGCGGTGGCGCCGGTGAGGCCGGTTTCACCAGCGTCAAGCGCGAGGCCGGCCCCCAGGGCGAGGCGTACACCGGTGCGTTGATTCGCCTCGAGGGCATCGGCAAGACGTTCCAGATCGACGACGTGCAGACGCACGCGCTGCGCGACGTCAACCTGGAGGTGCAGCGTGGCGAGTTCGTCGCGGTCAACGGGCCGTCGGGATCGGGCAAGACCACGCTGCTGTCGATCTGCGGGCTGCTCGAAGCGCCCACCAGCGGCGCTTACATCCTCAACGGTCATGACGTCTCGGGCCTGCCGGCGAGCTCCCGCGCCGCGGTGCGCAATCGCGAGGTCGGCTTCATCTTCCAGAGCTTCAACCTGATCGGCGACCTGACCGTATACGAGAACGTCGAGCTTCCGCTGACCTACCTCGGACTGCCGGCCGCCGAGCGGCGCGAGCGGGTCAGCGACGCGCTCGAGCGCGTCGACATGACCGACCGCGCCCGCCAGATGCCGTCGCAGCTATCCGGCGGCCAGCAGCAGCGCGTTGCGGTAGCGCGCGCGGTGGTCGGCGAGCCGGAGATCATCCTCGCCGACGAGCCCACCGGCAATCTCAACTCGCACCAGGCCGAGACCGTGATCGCCATGCTCGAGGAGCTGCACTCTGCCGGCGCCACCATCCTGCTGGTCACCCACGACCCGCGTTGGCAGGAAACCGTCCAGAGAAGCGTCGAGCTCTTCGACGGAACAATTGTCGCGTAAGGCACAAGGAGGACGTGACGGCGGCAGCTGCAAGGCGCGCAAGCGAGGATGAACGGAGGCGTACTGGAAAGTACGTTGGAGTTCAGCCGAGCGCCGCGCAACGCCGCAGATGTCGTCGTCACGTCCTCCTGCTGTAGAATGCGGCGCCATGGACGGGCCGTTAATAACCAACGACGCCGTGAACCTCGGGATCCTGATGACGATCCTGGCGTTCGTGTTCGTCACTTCGCACAGCGAGCGGCCGGGCTGGAAGCGCTTCTACTCGATCGTGCCCAGCCTGCTGGTGTGCTACTTCCTGCCGTCGGTGTTCACCACGCTCGGTGTCTACGATCCCGACCAGTCGCAGCTCTATTTCGTCGCCAGCCGCTACCTGCTGCCCGCCAGC
>JASFRZ010000125.1:0-11423 GCA_050114655.1 Acidobacteriota bacterium | reverse complement strand
GGATGCGGTACAGGCCGACGTTGCGCTCGCCGTTCTCGGGGTCCTTGGTGACCACAAGGCCGAAGGTGATGAACGGCCCTCCGTCGCCCGGCCAGGTGGTCTGCACCGGCAGGCGCGACAGGTCGGGATCCTCGACCACCTGCTGCACCGGCCCGCGGCCGACGCGACGCGCGCGCATCCCGAACAACACCTCCTTGATGGTTCGTCGTTGCTGCCACAGCCGGCGCGGCTGCGGCGGCTGTGCCGCCTCGGCGAGCCGCAGCAACGACGCGCCGATCTCCGAAGGATGGCGGCCGAGCGCCATCTCGACGCGGCGCGTGCTGCCCAGCGCGTTGATCAGCAGGGGGTAGTCGGAGTCGCGCACGTTGGTAAACAGGAGCGCCGGTCCCTCACGCTTGATCACCCGCTGGTAGATCTCGGCGATCTCCAGGTACGGATCCACCAGGACGCTGACGCGCCGCAGCTGGCCGGCCTTCTCGAGGTCGTGAGCGAAGCTCTGCAGGTCGACGTAGCCGGCCACCTAGTCCTCCTCCCGCCCGTCGGCCGGGTCCATGCCGAGTGCCTGCCGCTCCTCCGGGCTGGCCGGCCGATCACCGGCGTCGTCGTGCAGCACCTGCTCGCGCCATTTGTGCGCCGGCTCGACGCCGAGCACGCCGAGGACCTTATCGACGAACTGCTCGATCAACTCATCGAGCGTCTCGGGGACGTGATAGAAGGGCGGCGACGCGGGAATGATGACGACGCCCTCGCGCGAGAGCCGCGCGGCGTTCTCCAGCGCGCTGGTCGGCCACGGCGCCTCGCGCACCACCAGCACCAGCCGGCGGCGCTCCTTGAGCGCCACCAGGGCGGCGCGGGTGATCAACGTGTCGCCGATGCCGGCGGCGATCTTGGCCATCGTGCTGACCGAGCACGGGATGATGACCATGGCGTCGAACGCATTGGTGCCCGACGAGAACGGGTTGGCGAGGTCCTTATCGGAGAAGACCCTGCGTACCAGCGGCCGCAGGTCCTCCTCGCGCATGCCGGTCTCCTCGCGCAGCACCATGCGGCCCCAGCTCGACAGCGCCAGGTAGACCTCCCCGACGCGCCGGCGCAGCAGCGCGACGGCGTACGGAGCCCCGGAGGCGCCGGTCACGCCGACGAACAGCCGCATCTTGTCGGTCACCTCGCTCATCCGCTTCACCATCCCCGGTTGCCGATCCACACGGTACCGAAAACCACGAATCCCACGATGATGTTGAGCTGAAAGAAGGCGAGATTCACCTTTTCGGCCAGCCAGCTCTCTGCCGCCAGCACCACCGCGGTCAACACGATGCCGAAGACTGCCAGGCTACCGCTCAAGTCGGTGCGGTACACCATCGCCAGGCACAGCACCGCCGCCAGGTGAGTGATCGCTGCGATCACCAGGGCGCGCTCGCGGCCGAGCAGCGCCGGCAGGCTGCGCAGCCCCTCGGCGCGATCGAAATCGATATCGAGGGTCGCGTAGATGATGTCGAAACCCGCCACCCACAGCAGTGTGAACCCGGCCAGCCAGAGCACCGCGGTGGCGTTCGAGGTGCTCCCGGTGACCGCGACGAAGCCGCCCAGCGGAGCGAACGATAGCGACAGGCCGACGCCGTAGTGCGCCAGCGGTGTGAAGCGCTTCATGTAGGGGTACACGAAGAACGCGAGCAGCGGGATCGGCGATAGCTTCAAGGCGACCGGCGAAAGCAACCAGCACGTGGTCAGGTAGACCGCCAAGCCACCCACCACGACGCTCCACGCCTCGACAAGCTTCATCGTGCCGCGCGGTAGCTCGCGCACCACCGTGCGCGGGTTCCGCGCGTCGATGTGGCGATCGATGATGCGGTTGAGCCCCATCGCCGCAGTGCGCGCACCGCTGCCGGCGCACAGGATCAGCAGCGCGGTTCGTGCGTCGGGAAAGCGCCCCGCAGCAATTACTGCCCCCGCGTAGAGCATCGGCAGCGAGAACAGCGTGTGCTCGAATTTGACGAAGGAAGCCCACGTGGTGACGCGGGACGCGGTGGAACTCATGCAAGCAACAGGTGGTCAAGGGGGTGAGCAACGGGGCGGAACAGCGCCCGCGGCGATGCTATCACCGACCGATTTCGATCACGATCTTGCCGAACTGCTCGGCGCGCTCGAGACGCTCGAGCGCGGCACGCGCCTCGGACAGCGGGAACACCTCGTCGATGACCGGCTGCAGGCCGCCGGCGGCGACGACTGCGAGCATGGCGGCGAACTCGTCTCTGTCGCCCATCGTCGAGCCGAGGATGGAGATCTGGTTCCAGAACACGCGCCGCACATCGACCGGGATCTTCGGCCCGGTGGTGGCACCGCAGGTGACGATGCGGCCGCCCTTGCGGACGGCGCGGATGCTGTCGGCGAAGGTCGCCTCGCCGACGTTGTCGACCACCACGTCGACGCCACGACCGCCGGTGGCCTCGCGGGCCGCGGCAACGACATCCTCGTTGACGTAGTCGACGACACGCGCCGCGCCGAGCTCCATCGCGCGGCGGCGCTTGTCCTCGCTGTGGCTCGTGACGACCGCATGCGCCCTCAGGTGGGTGGCGATCTGTAGCGCGGTCAGGCTGACGCCGCCGCCAATGCCGTGGATCAGCACCCACTCACCGGCCTGCAGCTTGGCCTTCGAAACCAGCATGCGCCAGGCGGTCAGCGTCACCAGAGGGAAGGCGGCGGCCTCGACCCACGACAGGTCCTTCGGTTTGGGAAAGCAGTTCTCGAACGGCACGACGATCTGCTCCGCGATGGTGCCGGCGACCATCTCGCCGAGCAGCGCGTAGCCTTCGTCGTCGGGCGAGCCGAGACCGGGATCGAGCACCACCTCGTCGCCCGGCGCGACGCCCTCTACGTTTTCCGCCACATGGGTCACCACGCCGGCACCGTCGGCGCCGAGCACGTGCGGCTTCGGCAACTCGAGGCCCGGGATCCCGCGCACGACGAAAAGGTCGAGGTGATTGAGCGCGGCAGCGCGCAGCTCGACGCGCACCGTACCGGGGGTGAGCTCCGGCGCGGGCACATCGGCGACCTTCACCTGTTCGACGGTTCCATGCTCGTCAATGACCGCAGCCTGCATGCAGACCTCCCGTGCGGGTGGAACGATGTGTCGTCGGGCCCGGCGGGCGGTTGGCCCTAGCCCGTGGTGCCGTCGACGTAGCCGTGACGCGCGCGTACCGTGACGTCGTCGCGATCGACGCGCACTTGGATACGATAGAACTTCTCGGGGTCGGCGTTGTCGGCGCGCGGCGGTGGGTTGTAGCCGAGCACGTAGCGGAACGCGGTGTCGCGATCGATCTGCTCGAAGGCACCGCGGAAATTGGCCGAGTTGACGAACGGCAGCCCACCGGTACCGTTCGACAACATGCGAAGCCCCTCTTCCTCGGACTGGTAAGCGACGGTCGAGATGCCGGGGGTCAGGTTGCTGCGGTACTGGTCGGTGGTATCGGCGAAGGCACCGATCGAGGTACCGCGCGCGCCGATGGTGTAGAGCGTGTAATTGAGCCGGTTGAGGTTGCCGATGGTGCGCAGGATGTACTCCTCGATGGTGGTCGAGTAGCGCGAGCGGAAGGCGACCGGGTGCTCGGCGGCCGTCGTGGCCTCGGTGCGCGCGCGCGCCGCCAGCTGATCGAGGCGTGCGTCGAGGATGTAGAAATACGGCGCTCCGGGGTTCTGCGCGATGCCCGCCGACACCATGATCATGGTCTTGGGTCCGGGCACGTCGAAGGTGCGGTTGAGGTGCGCGGCGAGCGAGGTCATCGCCTCCAGCGTGTACAAGATCTCGTCCTTGCGCTGGCCGGCGAAGACCTCGGCCATGCTGGCGCCCTGGCGCAACTGGTTGGCCTCGGAAGTGAAGACGTCCTGCGGGTCGTCGGTGATCACCGCCAGGTTGGTGTCCTCGTAGAGGGCGCGCAGCATGTCCTGCTTCTGCTGCCGCTCGCGCTCCTTGACCGTCGGATTGGTGACGATCTCATTGATCGAGCGCCGCAGGCTTTCGATGTCGCGAGTGAACTCGGGCGCGACCATCAGGCGGCGACGCGGCGTCAACGTCGCCAGCAGGATGCGGTCGTTGGGCTGGATGAACTCGTCGAGGTACTCGTTGAGCGCGTAACGGACGTTGTCCCAGTCGGGCGGCGAGGTGTTGAAGCCGTCGATGAACAGCACCATGTAGCGCGGCAGTAGCGGCGCCTCCTGCAGCGATGGCGCCATCGAGTTGTCGTGCTCGGAGCCGTCCTCATCGACGCGCACCGGCAGTGTCTCGCGGAAGCGCTCGAGGGCGAAGAAGCTCAACTCGACCGGCTCGCCCTCTTCGAGGATCGTGAAGTCGTCGGCGGTCAGGTCGGGGACGAAGTTGCCGTCATCGTCGACCACGGCGACGTCGACCAGCACGCGATCGACGGCAGCACCGAACTGCGGCCGCATCTCTTGCTCGACGAGATCCTGACCGGCGGGCGGGTTGCCTTGCTGCTGCTGCTGCTGCTGTTGCTGCTGTGCTCCCGCACCGGATGAAAAAAGCGCCGACGACACGACAGCCAGCGCAACGACGAATGGAGAAACCTCGGCGTTTTTCATGACAGTCCCATCTTAGGCATCGCCAGGGGAGCGACTCAAGAGGGACGGTAGCAGCCCCGCCGCGGCGTTTTCCCGGACGCTGTAGGCCGGCTCACAGCCTACTGAATTTGCACCCCGTACATGCCGGCGATGGCCCCGGTCACCCGCGCCAGCGCGGCGCGCGCTTTACGGTAATCGATCAGCGCGCGCAGCTCCTGCACCTGGGCGCGTGCGAGGTCGTCCTGGAACTGCAGCACCTCGAAGTTGGTCGACATGCCGACGTCGAATCGGTCCTGCTCGATGGAGAGCTGCTGCTCGGCGAGCTCGCGCGTCGCCCGCGTGGTAGTCACCAGCTCGCCGGCGTCGGTCACCGCGCGCACCGCCTGGCGCACCTCGAGGGTGGTCTGCTGCTCGACACGCAACAGATCGGTGCGCGCCTTGTCCTCGTTGAGGGTGGCCTGTGCGTAGGCCCCCTTGGCGGCGTTGTTGCCGATCGGCATGCTGAAGTTGAAGCCGAGGCGCCAGGTCGGATAGTCGAGGCTGAACAGGTCACCGGCGGCGTCCGAGTAGCCGCCGGGAATCTCACCAATCACCACCGGCGGGAAGCCTCCTTCGGGGTCGAAGAGCAGCTGGGTACCGCCGATTCCGTTGAAGGCCAGACCGCCAACGATGTCGAGCGCCGGCAGCAGCGCGTTGTTGGCGGCGTTGGTCTCGACGCGCCGTGCGGCGACCTGGGCGCGCACGCTGGCGATCTCCGGGCGCGAGTCGAGCGCCGTCTGGATGGAGCTGTCCATATCGGGGGCCTCGATGGTGATCTCCGGCGCTTCGGTGGCGACGATCTGCGTCTCCCAGCTGCCCGGCAGCGTGTCCGCCTTGAGCAGCGCGCGCAGGTTGTCGGCCGCGTTCGACGCGCTGTTGCGCGCCACGATCAGGTCGTTGCGACGCTGGGCCACCGCCACCTGCGCCTGGGTCTCCTCGACCGGGGCGATCATCCCGACCTCGACCTGCGCCTGGGTGCGCCCGAGCTGATCCTGGGCGAGCTGCAGGGATTGTTCCGCCACCTGGAGGTTGCGCTCGGCGAACACCAGCTCCCAGTAGGCCTGCACAACGTTGAACAGGATGGCGTTGACCTGCGAGCGGAAGCTCTCGTCGGAGACCGTGGCGTTGGCGCGCGCCAGCAGCACCTGCGCGCCAGCGGATTCCTTGCCGCGCCCGCGCAGCAGCGGCTGCGCGAAGGCGAACCCGAGGGTGTTGTTCCACGACGGGTTCAAGCTGGTGAACGTGCTGTTGGTGGTCTGCCGGTTGACGTTATATGACGCCTGGTAGCTGAAGCCGAAGTCGAACCTCTGGAAGACGTTCGCCTGGGTGTTGTAGCCCGTGCTCTCGTTGATGTCGGCGCCGGCGAGGATCGAGCTGGCCGGCGTCTTGGCGCCCGAAAACCCGAGGCCGCCGACCGCCGGCGCGGTCTGCCCGACGCCGCCGACCGCGGCGGTGGCGCCCGGGATGCCGACGTTGATCGTCGGATCGAAGGCGCCGCTCTGGGTGACGATGTTCTCGCGCGCGATGCGCCGGTCGAAGTCGATCACCGCGATGTCGAGGTTGTTCTCCAGCGCCAGCCGCAGTGCACGGTCGAGGCTCAGCTGCATCGTCTGCGCCGTCGACGCCTGCTGTCCCTGCGGAGCAGCGGGCGCGGCGAGTCCGGGTGACGCGAGCACGGCAAGGATGCCGACGACGGTAAGGATCGGCACGACGCGAAAAGGTCCGCGATGGCAAGCTCTCGGCATGGGTCGTTTTTCCTCTGGAAGGGGTTCGGATCTGCGGGCTTTGTGCGCGGGGAACAGCCGGGCGCGAGGGGCTCGCGACACCTGCCCACAGTACCACCGCGGAGGCTTGAAGTCAGGACGGGAGGGGTCGCCCAAAACCTTGTGTTTGAGGCGATTTGGCCATATTCTTGCGATAGAAAATGATGGGCGGCCTTCCCTGATGGAAGGCCGCAGGGAATGCAAGCGCCACGCCAGCCCGCTTCGCCCACAAGCGCAAGGAGTTGTCGAAGTGAAAGCACGACTCATCGCCACGCTGCTCGTCGCCACGCTGATCCTCGCCACGGCCCCTGCGGTCACCGCCCAGGAGGCCCATAAGGACCCGGCCAGCAATGGAACGACCGGCCTCTTTACGGTTCCTGTCGCCGCGGTTCTCGGCGACGGGGAATTCTCCGTCGCGGCATTCTATGCAACGGCCCCCCTGCAGCCCGGCGACACCAGCATGGAGTACTCCGGCATCGCCGGTTCATTCGCCTTCGCGGCTGCCCCGGGACTCGAGGTGTACGGCATGTTCGAGCCCCGCATCGGCATCCACCGCAACTTCACGGTGCAGAAGGCCGCCAACATCCCGACGTCGTACGCGCCCCGGTTGGACGATGACCCGTTCGCTGTCGACCGCTGGCAGACCGGCATCGGCGACCTCTTCCTCGGCGTCAAGTACAAGCTCATGGGGAACCTCGAGGAATACAGCGGCGTCGCCGCCTATGGTGAGATCAAGCTGCCGACCTCGGATACGGACAGCGGCATCGGCACCGGCAAGGTCGACTTCAGCGTCGGTGTGATCGCCAGCGCCGAGGCCGGCGAGATGGTCGGCGTCAGCGGTTTCGTCGGCGGCACCTTCCGCTCCTCGCCGTCGGAGATCGAGCTCGGCAACAAGTTGGACCTCGGCGTCGGCGTGCAGGTCCCGACACGCTTCTGGCTCTCGGGTATCGCCGAGTTCAAGGGCTCGGTCGTCAGTCAGCCGGTGACCGCGACGCCCTATGATCCGGAGAACCCGGCAGTTGCCGGCTACGATCCGGTTTACCTGCTCGCCGGACTGCGGGTGTCGACCGACATCGGCCTCACCGGCGACGCAGCGTACATCTACAACCTCAACGTGGATGAGCCTTCCGGCCTGGAGCTGCGCAAGGACGGGTTCCTGCTGAAGGCCTCCTACACCAACAGCCGCCGCGAGCAAGTCGTGTACGTCGGCGCCCCGCCGATGGACCTGCCGCCGGTCAACCGCCCGCCGACCCTGAGCTGCCGCGCCGAGCGCACCAGCGTCCGCGTCGGTGAGAGCGTGCGGCTGTTCGCCGACGTCAATGACCCCGACGGCGACGCCGTCACCGTGACCTGGAACACCCAGGCGGGCACGATCAGCCCGCGCCAGGGCGAGACCGTCACCTGGAGCAGCCAGGGCGTACGCCCGGGCAGCGGCCCGGTGGTGGCGGAGGCCTCCGACGGTTACGGCGGCACCGCGGACTGCCAGTTGACGCTCACCGTCAACGAGCCGCCCCCGCCGCCGGAGCCGACCATCCTGACCTTCAGCTGCTCCGAGTTCCCATCGGGCAACACCCGTATCGACAACCGCTGCAAGGCGATCCTCGATGACGTCGCCCTGCAGATGCGGCAGAACCCGCGCGCCACGGCGGTGATCACCGGTCACAGCGACTCCGCCGGCTCCGACGAGGTCAACAACCGCATGTCGATGGAGCGCGCCGACAACGCCGAGGCGTACCTGGTGGAGACCCATGGCATCGGCGGAGACCGTATCGATACGGCGTCCGCCGGCTCGAGCCAGCCGGTTGGCGACAACTCCACCGCCGAGGGCCGCCTGCAGAATCGCCGCATCGTCGTTGTCGTGACGATCCCGGCGCAGTAGGTCCTCCTTGCGGTCACTCCGGATTCTTCCGGCGGTGACGGCCGCGGCGCTCCTGGTGAGCGTCGCGGCCACTCCGCCGCCGGTGGATGCACAGCAGTCGGCGGATCTGCACGACCTGAAGGTCGCGCGCGAGGTCCTCGCCTCGAAGGTGGGCACCAGTCTGGGTCCTCCCGGCGGCGAGGTGCGCTCGCTGGCGCTGGCGCACGGAGATCCGGCACGGTTGTACCTGGGAACCGTCGACGGTCACCTCTACTATTCGCGCGACGGTGCCGCGTCATGGCAACTGTCGTTTGCCGATCTGCCCGAAGACGCAGTGGTCGACAACCTGCTGGTGCACCCCACCGACGACGACACGGTGTATGCCGCCTACTACCGCGGCAACGGCAGCGGCGGCCTGGTGCGCTCGCGCGACGGCGGCCGCAACTGGCAACCGTTGCTGGTCCCGGGCGCCCCCTCGCTGCGCGCCATGGCGATCTCCTCGACCGAGCCCGACATCATGTACGTCGGTGGCCTCGGCGTTATCTGGCGCAGCAACGACGGCGGCGACACGTGGACCGACGTGGGCGACAACCGCAAGCCGTTCGAGTTCGTGGAGTCGCTCGCCATCGACCCGCGCGACCCCGATCGCGTGTACGCCGGCACCTGGCGGCAGGCCTACCGCACCACGGATGGCGGCGACAGCTGGAGCCGTATCAACAGCGGCATGCAGATCGACCGCGACGTGTTCTCGGTCACCATCGACCCGCGCGACCCCGACTCGTTGCTGGCCGGCACCTGCAACTTCATTTACGTCTCGGGCAGTGGCGGTGACGACTGGGTCGAGCTGCGCAAAGGCCTCGCCGCCGACCACAACCGCGTCCACCTGGTGGCCCACGACCCGGCCAACCCCGAGGTGCTGTATGCCGGCACGCGCGGCGCGCTGTACCGCTCCGAGGACGGTGGCAAGAGCTTCGCCATCGCGCTGCCGGGAGTGTCGGTGAGCTCCATCCAGGTGGCGCCGTTCGGTCTGCCGGTCTACGTCGGCACCGAGGAGCGCGGCGTGCTGGTGAGCCAAGACGGCATGATCTTCGAGGAACAGAACGACGGGCTCGACGCCAGCCGGGTGACCGCCTTCGACGCCCTGCCCGGCGCCCCGCGCGTGCTGTTCGCCGCGCGCTCCGAGGGGCCGACATCCAACTCGGTGTACTACTCCACCGACATCGGGACGACCTGGCGCGAGCTCGGCTACGGGCCGCCACTGGGACGCGTCTCGCTCATCCGCGCCCAGCTCACGCCGGTCAACCGTGTGCTGATCATCTCCGAGCGTGGTTGGTGGAGCGTCGAGCCGGGCGGCGGCTGGAACGCCGTAGATCCGGCGCCCGGCGAGATCCACGACCTGCAGATCGCCCACGATGTCGGCGGTGAGGTGCTCGCCGCGACCTCGCGGGGGCTGTACCTCGCCCAGCCCGAGAGCCTCGGTGAGACCTCCCGCGCGTCACTGCCCTTCGGCGGCGGCGCGCCGCGCATCTGGACCCCGCTGTGGGAAGGCGGCGAGCTGAGCTCGCTGTCGATCGAGGGCAATCGCTTCCTCGCCGTCGGTTCCGGACACGCAATCGCCGGCGAGGTGCGGCCGATGGACTCCGACAGCGGCATCTCGACGACGAGCTCGCGGGGCCTGCCCGAACAGGTCGCCGCGGTGGCGCTCGACCCCGCGAACTTCGGCCGCGCCTACGCCGCAGGGGGTCACAGCGTCTACCGTACCGACGACAACGGGCTGAGCTGGCAACAGCTCGAGCTGCCGTGGGCGGCGGCCGACCTGCGCGCCGTTGCTGTCGACCCCGCGAATCCCGATCAAGTACTGGCGCTCGATTTCGGCGGCGCCCTCTACCGCGGCCACGACGGCGGCCGCCACTGGCTGATTCTGGACTCGGATCCGGGCCTTGCGAGGGCCTGGAAGCTGCGCGTCAGTGCACAGGCCCCCGGCCTGGCTCTGGTCGCGACGCAAGGACAAGGACTGCGGGTCGTCGCCTTGGACCCGCGTGAAAACGCGCTACAGTAATAGTGATCGTCTCCAGGAGGAATCGATGAAAGCTCGTTCGATTGTCGCCGTACTGCTCGTCGTCGCTCTGGGCGCGATGTTCGCCGTCGATGCGCTGGCTCAAACGCAAGTAAGCGTGCAGAATCCCAGCTTCGCGTGGACCGGCAAGACAGGCCAGAACGCCAACTACCGCTGGTCGGCAACCATTGACAACCCGAGTGGCCGCGAGCTCAACGTGCGCGTCACCATCGAGTTGCTCGATGCGCAGGGCAACGTCGTGGGCAACAACTCCGCCGACCTGATGCTGCCGAAGATGGAGAGCACGCCGGTCGAGCAGACCGCCACCATCGCGGTGTCGACCGCGCAGACGGCACAGCAGTACCGCATCGTGCTGATGGAAGTCGAGTAACACTGCCGTCGGGCAGCGGGGGACCGTTGATGATGCGGGATCGCAGCTGGGTGTTGTCTGTGGCGCTAGCCGTGCTGGTGGTCGATCAGATCACCAAGCTGATGGTGCGCACCTACATCCCTCAGGGCGCCAACCGACCGATCATCGACGGACTCATCTCGCTTACCCACGTGCGCAACACCGGCGCCGCGTTCGGCTTGTTCGCCAACGCGCCGGCAGGGCCCGTACGTGCCTTGCTGGTGGTCGTCTCCGTGCTCGCCGTCGTGCTCATCTGGGCCTACGCTCGCGACGGCTGGCACGACCGCAGCGTGGTGCTGGCGTTCGGGCTCATCCTCGGCGGCGCGATCGGCAACCTGCTCGATCGCCTGTACCTGCACGAGGTGGTCGACTTCATCGATGTGTACTGGGGGGCGTATCATTGGCCCTCGTTCAATGTCGCCGACATGGCGATCACAACAGGCGCGCTGACGTTGTTCATCGGCATGGCCCGGCAGGGCCACGTCGACGAGGCGCCGTCCGCCGTGGCGGATCGGGCCGATTGAGCTAGGCTAGCTACAGGCCGGCGCGAGGGCACTGCTGATGTTCCCAACCCTATTCGAGTTACCTCTCCCCTTTGTCGGGCCGATCACCATCCACACCTACGGTGTGCTGCTGGTGATCTCGTTCCTGGTGGCGATCTTCATCGCCCGACACTTCGCCAAGCGCGACGACATCGACCCCGACATGGTGGTCGACATGGGCGTGTAC
>JASFRZ010000124.1:0-11444 GCA_050114655.1 Acidobacteriota bacterium | reverse complement strand
CGGCGACCCCGAGGATGAAGGAAGAGATGCGATAGTCGTTCTGCTCCGCCTGCCGCACGATGCGGCGCACCGTCGGCATGTCGTAGTACTCGGTGCGGCGCCCCAGCGCGTAGGCCATCAGGCTCTCGGTGAAGTGCGTGATCACCACGTCGGCGCGCTTGAGCAGCGCGTTGCGCAGGTCGGCGGGGCCGTTGAGCTCGGTGCCGTCGAACAGCTGCCCGGAAGGATCGATCGGCACGCCGCGATCCTTGATGCGCCACGCCCCGGTGACGTCGAAGTTGTCGAGCGCCAGGCCGATCGGGTCCATGACGTTGTGACACGAGCTGCAGAAGGGGTTGGCACGGTGCTCGGCCATCTGCTCGGCGACCGACTTGAAGCGGCCGCCCTCGGCGTCACCGGTTTCCTCGAGATCCGGAACGTTGGGTGGCGGCGGCGGAGGTGGGGTGCCGAGCAGCACCTCGAGCACCCACAGGCCGCGCTTGACCGGCGACGTGCGGTTGCCGTGCGACGTCATGACCAGAACGCTGCCCTGGCCCAGAAGGCCACGACGATGATCGTCGACGTAGTGGACCTGGCGGAACTCGGGTCCGGTGACGCCGGGAATGCCGTAGTGGCGCGCCAGGCGCTCGTTGGCGAAGGTGTAGTCGGCGGTGAGCAGCTCCAGCACGCTGCGATCCTCGCGCACGATGTAGTTGAACAGCAGCTCGGTTTCGCGGTGCATCGCCTGGGAGAGGACCTCGTCGAAGTACGGGTAGGACAGCGCGTCGGGGTCTACCTTGTCGAGGTCCTGCAGGCGCAGCCACTGCGCCGCGAACCGCGTTGCCAGTGCCTCGGAGCGCGGATCGGCGAGCATGCGGCGCACCTGGGCATCGAACACGCCATCGTCGGACAGCTCACCGCGTTTGGCGAGCTCGATGAGCTCGTCATCGGGCGGCGCGCCCCAGATGAAGAACGACAGGCGCGCGGCGAGGTCGGTATCGGTGATCTGGTAGGTCGCCCCAGCCGTGACGCCGGCCGGCATCTCTTCCATGCGGAACAGGAAGTGCGGGCTGGCGAGGATTGCCTGCAGCGCGGTCGTGATGCCGCCCTCGAAGCCACCGAACGCGGCGCCCTGGTTGTAGAAGGCCATCAGACCGTTGACGTCCGCGTCGCTGATTGGACGCCGGTAGGCATGCTCGGCGAGCCGGCCGATGATGTCGCGGGCACACGGGATCTCCTCATCGGGCGCCGTCGGGCGGCACGTGAAGATGCGACGGCGCGTCTCGTTGTCGGAGATCCCGGTGACCTCGAACGGCCCGACGATGGCGAAGTCGCGCAGGTGCGGCAATGTCGTGACGCCGTAGCCGACGCCGATCTGGGTGTCAGCCAGAGTCTGGTCGATAGGGGTGATCAGGTCGTCCTCCGGCCCCTCATCGTGCACCAGGAACGCCACCGCCACGCGTCGCGTGCCGGCGCGGATGTGGATCGGATCCGTGGTGATGGTCAGACCGTCCGGATCGGACTCCGACATCCAGCGGTCGATCTCGACCAGCGCGGCGCGCTCTCCGTCGATCGAAACCTCGATCTTCTCGCCGCGCATCGGGCGACCGAACAACGCGCCGGTGGGCTCGCCGTGCAGCAGGATCTGAAACTCGTAGCTGCCGTCGGCCGGGAATACATGGTCAACAGCCATGCCGCCGCGCGTGCCGATCGGCGCGCCCTCGACGCGTTCCTTCTGCGACTGCGTGCGGGGCACGTTGTAAGTGACCGAATCGGGTCCGGCGTGAGGATCGCCGACCGCCAGGCGCGACACCTGCCCAGCGGCGCGCAGGTAGCCCTCCATGACCGTGGCCGAGGGCATCTGAACGTCGGCGATGTTGTCGAAGCCGGCGCTGATGGTGTCGGGGGGCAGGAAGGCACTGACGTCGACGTCGATACCGAGCAGATCGCGCACCGAGGCGACGTATTCTGCCTGGTTGAGGCGCTGGAAGGTACGGTGACCGGGGTTCGGGTCGGCCGCGGCGGCGGTATCGATGGTGGTCTCGAGCGCCGTCACCAGCGCCATGCGGGTGGCGTCGTCGGGCTGCTGCGCCTGGCGCGGCGGCATCTGGTGGGCACGCAGCTTGCGAATCATCTTCTCCGCCAGCTCGGCGTTGTCGTACGCGTTCTCGGCGTCGAACGACTCGAGCGTGAGGCCGGCAGTCAGCGAGGTGTCATTGTGGCAGCGAAAGCAGAACCGCCCGATGGTCATGTTCTGCTCCTGGGCCGACATCTCCGCCACGCCCGGCGGCGTGTACGGAGCGATCTCGAGCTCGCTCGTCACGGCGGATTGCGGCGGGCGCGCAAGGCTGTTGTCGACGGTGAAGGCAAGGCACACGATCACCGTGATTGCCAGCGCCAGGGCAAACTTCTTCATCGTTACATCACCTCAGAGCCAGCGAGAATGGGGCGCTGAGCCGGCTCTTCGCCTGATTGCCGTAGTCGGGATGCCCATCGGCGGAACAGTCGCCGCTCCTTGCGGAGGCCCTGAGCGTATTGCGGCTGACATTTGTTGGCAAGGGGTTTGTCCGCCCGCCGTCGGGCAATTCGCGCAATAAGGAAGGCAAGCGGCTCCCCGGCCACCTATGAAGCGTCGGTTTCCCGCCGGGAAGTCTCTCCGTGGTCCCGGATGCAGGTGAGAAAGGCGGGACCGAGATCGGCGAGCTTCTTGTCGCCGACACCGTGAACCTCGAGGAACTCTTCGGGCGTGGCCGGGCGCCGACGCGCCATGTCCTGCAGGCTGGCATCGCTGAAGATGACGTAGGGAGGCACGTCGCGCTCGCGCGCCAGCTCGCTGCGCAGCGTGCGCAGGCGCTCGAACAGGTCACGATCGACGCCTTCCCAGGAGGCCGCCTCGCGCGCCGTGGTGCGCGCCTTCTTGACCTTGACCGGCACCAGCTGCACCGCGCGCTCGCCGCGCATCACCTCGAGCGAGGCGTCGTTGAGGTGGAGCACCGGGTACTCCCCCTCGGTGCGCGCCAGGAGCTCCTGGTCGAGCAGCTGGAAGGTGAGGTTCATCACCTCCTTGCGGTCGCGCTCCTTCATCAGGCCCCAGGTGCTGAGGCGATCGTGGCCGAGCGAGCGGATACGCTCGGTGTCGGCGCCGCGCAACACGTCGACGACGTGCCCCATGCCGTAGTGCTGCTCGACCCGCGCCACGCACGACAGGATCATCTGCGCCTCGCGCGTGCCGTCGACGACCCCTTCGGTCTCCCCCAGGCAGACGTCGCACGCCCCGCACCCCTCCGCCTGTGCGCCCTCGGGCGCCTCGTACCGTTGTCCGAAGTACTCGGAAAGCGAGCGGTGTCGGCAGCGTCCGGGAGCGCAGAAGCGGCGCATCTCGTCGAGCAGCTCCAGCGCTGCCTGCAAACCCTCGGCGACCTCGCCACCCTCGCTGCCGTCGGCAGAGCTCCTTTCCAGCACGGTGCGCCACTTGAGCGCGTCGGCGGGCGAGTGCAGCAGGACGCACTCGGCGGTGAGCCCGTCGCGCCCGGCGCGCCCGGTCTCCTGCTGGTAGTGCTCGACCGACTTGGGCATCGCGGCGTGCAGCACGCAACGCACATCGGAGCGGTCGATCCCCATGCCGAAAGCAACTGTCGCCACAACCACGTCGAGCTGCTCGGAAGCGAAGGCCTCCTGGGTGGCGTGGCGCTGCTCCGCATCGAGACCGGCGTGGTAGCAGGCGACGCGGTGCCCGTCGCCCTCGAGCAGCTCGGTGAGCTTCTCGGTGTCCTTGCGGCTGATGCAGTAGATGATCACCGCCTCACCGGCATGCCGCGACAGCACGTCGCGCACCTGTCGGCGCCGGTCCAGCCGCGGGATCAACCGGTAGATCAGGTTGGGCCGGTCGAAGCGGCCCACCAGCACGGCGGGGTCCTGCAGGCCGAGCTGCTCGATAATGTCGGCGCGCACGCGCTCGGTGGCAGTGGCGGTGTAAGCGTGCAGCGCCGCCCCCGGAACGCGCTGCTTGAGCACCGCGAGCTGGCGGTACTCCGGGCGGAAATCGTGCCCCCAATGGCTGATGCAGTGCGCTTCGTCGACCGCAAAGGAGGTGATGCCGAGGTTCTCGACCGTCTGCAGGAACCACGACGTCACCAGTCGCTCGGGCGACACGAAGGCCAGCCTGCACTCACCCGAGGCGATGAAGCGTTCCGCCTCGGCGCGCTCTTGCGGCTCCTGCGCGCTGTGCAGCGCTGCAGCCGGGTAGCCGTTGGCGAGCAAGCCGTCAACCTGATCCTTCATCAATGAGATCAGCGGTGAGACGACGATGTCGGTGCGGCCGGCGAGCAACGGCGGCACCTGGTAGCAGAGCGACTTGCCGCCGCCGGTGGGCAGCACCACCAGCGAGTCGCGCCGGTCGAGGCCGGCGGCGATGGCCTCCTCCTGCAGCGGGCGCAGCGAGTCGTAGCCCCAGGTGTGGCGCACGACGTCGAGGATCGCGACGCGGTCGGCGGATTGGAATGGAAGCGTCGTCATGGCTGCACACCATGACATATTGGACGTCCGCGGGCAGGCGGGTTCCCGATATGCGCTATTGCTGCTGGAGAATGGGATCCGCCTTCACCACCAGCGTTGCCGTCTCGCTGACGTCGCCGGCGGTCATGCGCACGAGGAACTCGCCGGTGCCGGCGGGCTCGCCCCAGGCCCCGAAGCCGCCGCGGAAGCCGCCACGACCGCCACCGCGACTGCCCCGACCACCACCGCCGGTGGGGCCGACGCGCACGCCGTCGAGGCCGCGGATCGCCTTCATGCGGTGCGCATCGTCGGTGGCGGCGCGGAGCGCCGCCCGCCGCTCCTGCACGTCGGCGAGCGTCGGGCCTCCCTCGGCCGCCTGCTCCGCATCCCACTCATCGATCATCGTCACCAGTTGCTGCTCGATGAAGCCGATCTGTGCGTCGTTGAGCGGCGGCCCGTCGAACCGCAGGTTCCAGCGATACTGCTGCATGCCGGCGGCGGCATCGATTACCGCGGTGTGCTTGCGGCCGTCCACGCTGGTGATCTCCAGCATCACCTCTCCGTCACCCGAGCCGATGTAGTAATCGATCGGCACCGTGTCGACGTCGTAGTTGTCACCCGCGAAGACCTGGTAGCCCATGCGGGGATCGCTCTTCTGGATACGTGCCCAGCGGGTAAACGGCCGCTGCTCGAACAGATGCGCGTCCGACGACAGCACCTCCGGGGTGAGTTGCTCCAGGGCGGTGATGTCGTCGAGGATCCAGACGCCCCTGCCGTGCGTGGCGACGATCAGGTCGCGATCGCGCGGGTGGATCAGGATCTCGTGCACCGCCACCGTCGGCATGTTGTTGTTGAGCTTGCGCCACGAATCGCCGCCATCGATGGAGAAGTGGATCGAGCGCTCGGTGCCGACGAACAGCAGGTTCGGGTTGGACGGGTCCTCGCGCACCACGAGTGCCGGCTCGCCGTCGGGCAAATCGGCGGAGATCAGCACCCAGCTTTGCCCGTAATCGGTGGTCTTCAAGACCCACGGGTGGAAGTTCGCCGAGCGGTGACCGTCGATGGTGACGTAGGCGGTCGCTTCGTCGAAGTGCGACGCCTCGACGCGCGTCACCCACAGGCCGGCGGGCACCGGGAGGTTGGCGGTGACGTCGGTCCAGGCGGCGCCGAAGTCGCGGGTGAACTGGACATTGCCGTCGTCGGTACCGACCCAGATCAGCCCCGGCCGCACGGTGGACTCGGCGATGGTGATGATGGTGCCGTAGTTCTCCGCACCGCCGCTGGCGTCCTCCTCAGCGGTCAACCCGCCCGACTTGCGGATGGTGCGCTCAGGGTCGTTCTTGGTCAGATCGGGGCTGATGATGCGCCAGCTGTCGCCCTGATCGACGCTCATGAACAGGTGGTTACAGCCGATGTACAGCGCCCCTGGGTTGTTGGGCGACAGCACCATCGGCGTGCTCCAGTTGCAGCGGAAAGGCGTCGGCCAGTTCTTGGCCTCCTGCTCGGCGACGATCTCGTCGGTGATGTAGTCGTCCCAGTTGACGATGTTGTCGCGCCGCGGCCCGATGTTGACGGTCTCGCCGGTAAGCACGTCGGCGCGACGCTGGTTGCCACCGGTGGCGTTGGGCTGCGACTCGAAGTAGACGGTGCGCCAGTCGCTCGGATCGGCCTGCGCGTGAAAGCCGTCGCCGCCACCGATCTTGACCCAGTGGTCGAACAGGATGCCGTTGGGATCGCGCACCTTGCTCGGGCCGCCCCAGGTGCCGTTGTCCTGCAGCCCGCCCCACACCCAGTAGGGATCGCGCATGTCGGCGGTCAGCGTATAGAACTGCCCCAGCACCAGGTTGTCGAAGAACTCGTAGGTCGCCCCCCCGTCCTGGCTGAGCGCCGCGCCGCCGTCCGTACCCATGTAGAAGCGCTCGGGCTTCTGCGGGTCGACCCACAGGGCGTGGTGGTCGCCGTGGATGCGGGTGTCGGACTGGCGCTCGAGCGTGCGGCCGCCGTCGTCCGAGAACAGCAACGTGCCGGTGACCACGTACACCATCTGATCGTCCGTCGGGTTGATCCAGATGTGGCTGTAGTAGAACGGACGCGACTGGTAGCGGTTGACGTACTGCCAGCTCTCGCCGCCGTCCTCGGAGCGGTACAGGCCGGTGCCGAGCACGCTCATGTCGGCGTAGTCCGGATCATCCTCATCGAGCTGAACGCCGTGCTCGATGAACGCCATCACCACGTCGGGATTGCTGCGCGCCACCGCCACGCCGACCTTGCCGATGTCGCCCTCGGGCAGCCCTGCGGTCAGCCGCGTCCACGACGCGCCGCCGTCGCTGGTCTTGTAGACGCCGCTGTCGGGGCCGCCGGACAGCAGCCGGTTGGGCTCGCGGATGCGGTCCCACAGGCCGGCGTACAGGACGTCGGGGTCGCTGCGGTCGATCACCAGGTCGGAGGCACCGGTGAGATCGTCGTCGGGCAGGCCGTTGGTCAGCTTCTGCCAGGTGGCGCCGCCATCGGTGGTCTTGAACACGCCGCGCTCGCCGCCCCGCCCCCAGGGGTTGCCGCCCGCGGCCACCCAGACGATGTCGGGGTCGGTGGGGTGGGTGATAATCGAGGCGATGGTGTAGCTGTTCTCGAGCCCCATGTTCTGGAACGTCGCGCCGCCGTCGGTCGACTTGTAGACGCCGTCGCCCCACGACACCGTGTTGCGGATGCACTCCTCGCCCGTGCCTACCCAGATAATGTCCGGATCGGGCTGGAAGATCGCCACGTCGCCGATCGACGAGGAGCCGTAGTCGTCGAAGATCGACTCCCACGTGGTGCCGGCGTTGATCGACTTGAAGACGCCGCCGGACGCCGAGCCCAGCACGACATAGCTGAAGTCGCTGTCGAGCGCCTCGATGTCGGAGACGCGGCCGGACATGTTGACCGGGCCGATCTGGCGCCAGGCGAGCTCGCCGGCGTAGGGATCGGCCGTGTCCTGTTGCGGCGGCGCGGCGGCCGCACTGAGCGCGAAGAGCGCGAAGACGGTGAGCGGAACGATGGAGCGGCGGGCCTTCATGGGCTGATTCCTCGCTTCTAGGAGTGTGTCCTAGCCGGGCGGTGGGGATCGGTCGCGGGGAATTGTAACGGGTTTCGCCAGCGGCAAACCGGGGACGACGCGCCGAGGTGAGATGTGGCGCCGTGGGGCCCGGCGGCGGCTAGGAGTCGGTCAGGTAGGTGTAGCCGGCCATCTCGGACTCGTAGAAGCGCAGCAGCGCGCTGCTCTCCTCGACCGACAGGCGCTTCTTGCGAATCGCCGCTTCGCAGTCGCGCGCCAGCTGGGCGTGCATGCGGGCGGGATCGTACTGCATGTAGCCGAGCACTTCGGCCGCGGTGTCGCCCTTGATGACCTCCTCGATCCTCCACTCGCCGGTCTCGTCGATGCTGATGTCGGCCGCGTGGGCATCGCCGAAGAGGTTGTGCAGATCGCCGAGGGCCTCCTGGTAGGCGCCCACCAGAAACACGGCGAGGTAGTAGCGCTCGCCGGCTTTCAGCTCGTGCAGCGGCAGGGTGCGAACCACCTCTCCGTGCGCCGTGAAGCGATCGATCTTACCGTCCGAGTCGCAGGTCATGTCGGCGAGCACGCCGTTACGCGTCGGCTTCTCGTCGAGGCGCTGCAGGGGCACGATCGGAAAGCGCTGCCCGATCGCCCAGACGTCGGGCAGCGACTGGAAGATCGACAGATTGCAGAAGTAGGTGTCGGCGAGGATCTCGTCGAGCGCCTCGAGCTCCTCGGGCACTTCTTCGAAGCGATTCATGGCATCGCGCACGCGCTCGCAGGTGCCCCAGAAGAGGCGCTCGGCAAGACCCCGATAGCGCAGCGAGAGGAACCCCAAAGCGAACAGCTCGACGACCTGGCGGCGCGCCTCGACGGCGTCGTGGAAGCACTCGATCAGGCTGCGCTCGTTGACCGCCGCGTAGGCTCCGGCGAGGTCGCGCACCGGCTGCGGAGCGTCATCGTCGAGCTCCAGCTCCTGCGGCGCCACCACGGATCGATCGCGCGACGCGGCGCCGAGCACCTCGAAAACCAGCACGCTGTGGTGCGCCGCCAGCGCACGTCCCGATTCACTGATGATCGACGGGTGCGGCACTTCGCGTTCATCGCACACGCTGCCGATGCGATAGACCACCTCGGAGGCGTACTCCTGCAGCGTGTAGTTCATCGACGAGGAGGAGTTGGTGCGGCTGCCGTCGTAGTCGATGCCGAGGCCGCCGCCGATGTCGATGTAGCGGATCGGTGCGCCGAGCGCGACCAGCTCGCCGTAGAAGTGCGCCAGCTCGGAGATCACCTCCTTGACGCGGCGAATGTCCTGCAGCTGGCTGCCGGCGTGCGCGTGCACGAGCTGCAGCGAGTCGAGCATGTCGTGCTCGCGCAGCAACTCGACCATCTCCAGCACCTCGGAGGCGAACAGCCCGAACTTCGACCGCGCGCCGGCCGATGCGCGCCAGCGACCGGCGCCGCGGCTGGCCAGCTTGACCCGCACGCCCACCGTCGGCTTGACGCCGTAATTGTCGGCGTGACGGATGAGGATACGGATCTCGTCCGGCTTCTCGATCACCGGGATGATGTTGCGCCCCAGCTTGGTGGCCAGCACCACCGCCTCGAGGTAATTGCTGTCCTTGAAGCCGTTGCAAATGATCGGGCGCCCCTCGTCGTCGCCCCCGGTCATCGCCATGACGGCGAGCAACTCGGGCTTGGAGCCCACCTCGAGGCCGGCGCCGAAGGCGGCCCCGTGACGATGGACCTCCTCGACGACGGAGCGCTGCTGGTTGACCTTGATCGGGAAGACGGTCAGGTAACCGCCGCCGTACTTGTTGTCCGCGATCGCCTCGGCGAACGCGCCGTGCAGCCGGGCCAGACGATCGTGCAACACGTCGGAGAAGCGCATGAGCAGCGGCGCCGACAGGCCGCGCGCGCGCAGTCCCTCGACGACGTCGTAGAGGTCGATCTCGGCAGCATCGCCGGACTTCGGGCGCATCGCCAGATGCCCATCCGAGCGTATCGCGACGTAGCCGTCGCCCCACGCGTCACAGCCGTACAGGGCGACCGAATCGTCCGGCGTCCACGGACCCTCGAGGGGATCATCGGTCATCGCGCGATCGCCAATCGTCCTCTCCTTCGTCGTCGTCATCGCTCTCGTCCCATTCGCCGCTCTCCCACTCGTTGTCGTCGAGCTCGTCGTCTAGGTCGAGGTCCTCGTCGAGATCCATCGAGTCCCATTCGGACCGATCGCGATCATCGTCCCAGTCGTCATCGTCATCATAACGAGGCCGGCGCGAGCGCCCGCCTTCGCTGGGCTTGTGATGCTTGTCGCTGTGTTTCTTCTGGCGCCGACGGCGCCCTTCCGGTTCGTCCCAGAAAGGAAACGCATCATCCGATTGGCGACTGCTACCACGTGACATTTTGCAGCACTCCGGAGCTTCGCGGCATGAGACACGTCGAGTGCATCGGATCGTGTGGAAAGTTCGATGGCCACGAAGCCAGCGGACCGCCCGCCCGGCGACGGAGGCGAAGACTGGGGCGAGGCCCCTGCGCGACGCCACATCGTCTCGCGCGAGCAGTCGTTGCGAGACACTCGGCCCGCTCGGGCCGCACTAGTTCTATTAGCATTTCCGCGTGCTCGGCAACAGTCGTTTCGGCGCTTTTGCGAGCACCCACGGAGCCCTGCTTCAGAGCACCCGGCGGGGGCCGCGCGCCGCGCGCGAAGGGCGGTGCGAAGCTCTCTATGCATTCGATTGCAGCCGTGGTAATGAATCGCGCAGAGCGGCTGCGCGCCCTGATCTCGGAGCGCAGTGCCGGTGCGGATAGCCCCGGTGCCGCTCGGGTTTCCCCGTGCGGGCCGAGCCGCGGCTCCCAGCAAGGCTGACGGCGGGCTCGCCGGCGTTACAGGAGGCGCGGGGATGTTCCTGATTCACACGTGCGTCAGGCCCAGCAACATTCACGGGATGGGCGTGTTCGCGGCCGGGGACATTCCGGCCGACACGCTCATATGGATCTACGACGAGAAGGTCGACTGGAAGATGAGCGCCGAGGATCTGGCCCGCTTTCCGGAGCCGTTTCAGAGCCGCATGCGCGATTACTGTTATCGTCTGCCCGACGGTGATTACGTGTTCTGTGGCGACAATGCGAAGTACATGAACCACTCGACGACCCCGAACTGCGACGACAGCGGCGACCGCACGGTGACCCTGCGACGCATCCGCGCCGGCGAGGAGCTCACCTGCGACTATCGCAGCTTCGATCTGGACTCGATCGCGACGCCGGTTGGGTGGTTGTCGACGGCACCACAAGCGCCTTGAGCATCCGCGACTTCATCGACCGGCACTATCGCCACTTCAACGCCGCCACGCTGCGCGAGGCGGCCGAGGCGTATTGCGCTCACCTGGACGCCGGCGGGCACATGATGGTCACCCTCGCCGGCGCCATGAGCACCGCCGAGCTCGGGCTGTCGCTCGCCGAGATGATCCGGCGCGACAAGGTGCACGCGATCACCTGCACCGGCGCCAACCTGGAGGAAGATCTCTTCAACCTGGTGGCGCACGACCACTACCAGCGCATCCCCAACTGGCGCAACCTGACGCCGCAGAGCGAGAAGGACCTCGAGCACCGCGGGCTCAACCGCGTCACCGACACCTGCATCCCCGAGTCGGAGGCGTTCCGCGCCCTCGAGGTGCCGATGCGCGAGCTGTGGTCGCGCGCCGCCGAGGCCGGAGAGCGGCTGTTGCCGCACCAGTTCCTCTACCGGCTCATCCGCGAGGGCACGGTCGCGGGCGACTACCAGATCGACCCCGAGGACTCGTGGCTCGTCGCGGCGTGTGAGCGTGACCTGCCGCTGTTCGTGCCCGGCTGGGAGGACTCGACGCTGGGCAACGTCTTCGTCGCCAACGCCATGCGCGGCGCCATTCCGAGCATCGACGTGGTGCGCCCGGGAACC
>JASFRZ010000123.1:0-11672 GCA_050114655.1 Acidobacteriota bacterium | reverse complement strand
CGACGTGAGCTCGGACACCGCCAAGGTAGGCGACCGTTTTCAGGGCTTCCTCGACCAGGACCTCGCCGCCGGCGGGCGCATGATCGTCGGCAAGGGCGCGAAGGTCTACGGCACGGTCACCACCGTCGATCAGGGCAGCAGGATGCGGGGGACGGCCTCGCTCAGCGTCACCTTGACCGATATCGAGATCGGCTCGCAAGTGGTCGCCGTCCAGACGGATCCTGTGCAGGCCCAGGGGCAGGCGAGCTCCGGTGGCAGAAAGCTGGCAGGAGGCGGCCTCCTGGGGGCCACCATCGGGGCGATCGCCGGCGGTGGCGAGGGCGCAGCGATCGGCGCCGCGGCAGGCGCCGGGGTCGGCGGCGTGGCGGCGGCGGCCAGCAACCCGGACGCCGCCGTCATCTCGGCGCAGACCCCCGAGCCGTTCACCGTGGCGGCGCCATTCCAAGTTCAGATCATGACCAACGTCGCGGTGCGATGAGCGCCCTTCGAGCTCGTTCCCAGAGAAGCGGGACCAGACAAACGGTCGGCCGCGCAGGCCGATCGATGCGCCACGGGACACCTGGCGATGGAGGAAGAGACATGCGCAAGACCACGATACTCACGGTGTGCCTGATGATGGTCATCGGCGCCCTGGCGGGTTGCGTCGCCGGCGATGGCGGGCAAGGGCAGCAAGCCTCGAGCCAGACCATCGTCAGCGGCACGGCGGGAGCCCCCGATGCCAAAGCCACGATCGACGGCAAGCAGCTACCGGCGCCGAACCCGGCATTCGGAGGCACGATCAATGACGCCGCGCTGCAGTCGACGCCCTGGTGGGCGCCGGCCATCGTGCCGCCCGAGCAGGCCCCCAACGTGCTGCTGATCATCACCGACGACGCCGGCTTCGGTGTGCCGAGCACCTTCGGCGGCGTCATCCCGACGCCGACGATGGATCGCATTGCGAACGACGGCCTGCGCTACAACCGGGTGTACTCCACCGCGCTGTGCTCGCCCACCCGCGCGGCGCTGATCACCGGGCGCAACCACCACTCCGCCGGCTTCGGCGTGATTTCCGAGCAGTCCACCGGCTTCCCCGGCTACAACAGCATCATTCCCGAGGACAAGGCCACCATCGGCCGCATCCTGCTCGACAACGGCTACTCCACCGCCTGGTTCGGCAAGGACCACAACACGCCGGCGTTCGCCGCCAGCCAGGCAGGGCCCTTCGACCAGTGGCCCACCGGCCTCGGCTTCGAGTACTTCTACGGCTTCGTCGGCGGCGACGCCAACCAGTGGCAGCCCAACCTGTTCCGCAACACCACGCAGATCTATCCCTTCACGGGCCATCCGGGCTGGAACCTGGTCACCGCCATGGCCGACGACGCCATCGACTGGATGACCAGGATGGACCAGATCGATCCCTCCAAGCCGTTCTTCATCAAGTACGCGCCCGGTGCGACGCATGCGCCGCATCACCCGACGCAGGAATGGGTCGACAAGATCCGCGACATGCACCTGTTCGACGACGGCTACGACAAGCTGCGCGAGACGATCTACGCCAACCAGAAGCGGCTCGGCGTGATCCCACAGGACTCGGTGCTCGAGGAGTGGCCTACCGACATCCTCAAGAGTTGGGACCAGTTGACCGCGGACGAGCAGAAGCTGTTCATCCGCCAGGTCGAGGTCTTCGCCGCCTACGCGGCATATAACGACTACGAGATCGGCCGCGTCGTGCAGGCGGTCGAGGACCTCGGCAAGCTCGACAACACGCTGATCATCTACATCAACGGCGACAACGGTACCAGCGCCGAGGGTGGCCCGGTGGGCACCCCCAACGAGGTGGCGTGGTTCAACGGCGTCACCTCCATGCCGATCGATGAGCAGATGAAGTTCTACGACGTGTGGGGCACGGAGGAGACCTACAACCACATGTCGGCGGGCTGGTCGTGGGCTTTCGATACGCCGTTCACCTATTTCAAGCAGAACGCCTCGCGGCTGGGTGGCATCCAGCAGAACATGGTCATCCAGTGGCCGGCGCGCATCACCGACAAGGGTGCGCTGCGCGACCAGTTCGTGCATGTGATCGACATCGTGCCGACGATTCTCGAGGCGAGCGGCATCCCGGCGCCCGACTACGTCGACGGCATTCGCCAGGCGCCCATCGAGGGCACCAGCTTCGCCTACACCTTCGACGCCGCGAACGCCCAGGCACCGTCGCGCCATACCATCCAGTACTTCGAGATGATGGGCCAGTACGCCCTCTACGACGACGGCTGGCTGCTGGCCACCAAGGTCAACCGCCTCCCCTGGGAGGGGTTCGGCGTGGCCAATGCCGACCCACTCAACAACCAGGTCCTGCAGCTCTACAACCTGAACGAGGACTTCACCCAGTCGCACGACATCGCCGATCAGAATCCCGACAAGGTGCAGGAGCTGAAGCAGAAGTTCATCGAGGAGGCGCGCAGGTATCAGGTCTTCCCGATGGACGCATCGGCCGCCACGCGCATGATCGCGCCGCGCCCCAACATCACCGCCGGGCGCTCGGAGTTCGTCTACACCCGGCCGATGACCGGCCTGCCGCAAGGCGACTCGCCGCTGCTGCTCAACACCTCCTACACCATCACCGCCGACATCACCGTGCCGCAGGGTGGCGCCGAGGGGATGATCCTGACGTCGGGCGGGCGCTTCGCCGGCTACGGCCTCTACCTGCTGCAGGGCAAGCCGGTGTTCGTGTGGAACATGCTCGACATGGAGCGCATCAAGTGGGCGAGCTCCGCGGCGCTCAGCCCCGGTGACCACACCATCGAGTTCGACTTCGTCTACGACGGGCTCGGGGTCGGCACGCTGGCCTACAACAGCATGAGCGGCGTGGGCCGCTCCGGCACCGGCACCCTCAAGGTCGACGGGCAGGTGGTGCAGACGCAGAAGATGGACCAGACCCTGCCGATGATCCTGCAGTGGGACGAGGCCTTCGACGTCGGCTCCGACACACTCACCGGCGTGAACGACGCCGACTACACGCCGCCGTTCCCGCTCACCGCCACGCTCAACAAGCTCACCATCAAGGTCGATCGCCCGCAGCTGTCGCAGGCGGACATCCAGCAGCTGCAGCAGGCGATGGCCAAGGCCAAGGACAACGGATAGCACTCACGGATCGTGGCGGGTAGCCCCACCGGGTCGCCCGCCACGGTCGGGTGGACCGGCCGCGAGGCCGGGCACGACAGGAGAGGCAGACCATGCGCCGTATCGCATTCCTCTGCGCGGCGGCGTGCGTTTTCGCCGGCGCCGCGCTGGCGCAGCAGAGCCCCGAGATGCAGCAGAAGATCGCCGCCGCGCGCCAGGCGGCGGCACAGAACCAGCAGGCGCTGCACACCTATTCCTGGGTCAGCACCACCCAGATTCTCGTCAAGGGCGACGTCAAGGACGCCAAGGTCGAGCAGTGCCAGTACGCGCCGGACGGCACGGTGCAGAAGACCGAGCTGAGCGACTCGCAGGCGCAGCAGCAGGAGCAGCAGAGCAGTCGTCGCCGTCGCGGGCGCGTCAAGGAGAGCATCGTCAAGAAGAAGACCGGCGAGATGCAGGAGGAGATGAAGAGCGCGGCGGCGCTGGTGGAGAGCTATGTACCGCCGTCGTCCGACAGGATCCAGGCGGTGGTGGCGGCCAAGGGTGTCTCGCTGCAGCCGGATTCCGGCGGCCAGGCGGTGCTCACCTTCGCCAATTATCAGAAGAGCGGCGACTCGCTCACGCTGACGCTCGACACCACGACGCATGCGCTGGTGCACGTCAGCGTGGACACCTACCTGGACGACCCGAGCAAGAAGGTCACATTGGATGTGACGTTCGAGTCGCTGCCGGACGGCACCAGCTACCCCGCCACGACGGTGCTGGCGATCCCCGGTGATCAGATCGAAGTCCATATCGCGAACAGCAACTACGAGAAGCTGTCCCACTGACCGCTGCGGCGTCAGGGTGCTTCTCAGGGAGATTGCCGATGTCGATCCGTGGAGTGGTGAGTCTCATTGTGGCCGCTGGCCTCGTCGCCGGCGTCGGCTACGCGCAGGACGAAAAGGTCGACGAGAGCTTCCAGGCGCGCACCGTGGCGATGGGCGTCGGCGCCGCCGGAGTGGTGCAGATTCACGTCACCCGTTGGACGACCGAGGAGGAGCGCGAGGCGCTGGCCAACACCCTGGTGCAGAAGGGGCAGGAGGAGTTCGTCAAGGAGCTCGGCAAGCAGCAGGAGACCGGCTGGGTGCGGACACAGACGGGCAGGGGGATGCGCGGGCAGCCGAGCGTTCGGATGTACTACGCCTTTCAGTTCCCCAAGCCCGACGGTTCGCGGACACTGGTTCTGGTGACCAATCGAACCCTCGGCTTCCTCGAGGTCATGCGCGCCGGCCGATCAACGGAGTACGACATATCCGCTGTCGTGCTGGAGATGAAGACCGGCGACGACGGTAAGGAAACCGGGGTAGGCACGCTCTATGACGGTGCCAAGATCGGCTACGACGCCGACAAGAAGCAGATCACCGTCGAGAGCTTCGAGGCGCAGCCCGTTCGGCTGACCGAGGTGACGAGGCAGAAGTAGCTAGCGGACGACTGGAGAGCGATGCAGATGAGACATCAACGGAAGGTCTGTGCCGGGTTGGGCCTGCTGGCGCTTTGCCTGTCGGTGGTGCCGGCGAGCATGGCGATGGCCCAGACCGAATCCACGCCCGTGCGGCCCTGGCAGTTTGCCGTGACGCCGTTCTTGTGGGGGTCGGGGTTCGATGGCACCGTAGGGATCGCCGGGCGGCAGCAGGAGGTTGAAGCGAGCGTCCAGCAACTGCTGAAATCGCTCGACTTCGGGGTGATGTTCAACATCGAGGCGCGCAACGACCGGTGGGTGTTCGCATTCGACTTCGACTACACCGACCTGAGCAAGGACGCGACGCTGGGCGCCGGGATCGGTGCTTCGGTACCGGCAAAGCTCGACCTGGGCATGACCATCGTGGAGGGCGATTTCGGCTACCGGATCAACGAGTATCTCGATGTCCTGGGTGGCGTGCGTGGCTTTCACGCGCCGGTAACGTTGACGCTGCAGGCAGGCCCGGTACGGGAGGCGAGCGGCGGCTTCGTCGACCCGATCGTCGGAGCCCGCTTCCGCAGGGATCTGAGCGAGAGGATTTGGGTCAACTTGCGCGGCGACATCGGCGGTTTCGGCGTCGGCTCGGATTTCAGCTGGTACGCCGGCGCGGTGTTCGGCATCCGGGTCTCACGAATGATCTCGATCGACGTCGGCTACCGCGCGTGGAGCTTCGACTACGAGAGCGACGGCGACCTGCGGAAGCTCGACGCCACGCTCGCCGGCTTCGCCTTCGGGGCGACCTTCGAATTCTGATCGGGGGAGCATCGCCATCGTCGAGGGCACGCGACCAGGCCTGGAGGGGTGCGGCGCGCCCGGCGGTCGGCACCGCCGCCGTGCTCCTGACGGCGCTGGCGTTGTCTGCCTTGCTTCCGGGAGTCGCGTGGGCGCAGTCCACCGGACAGCAGGTGTGGGCCGATTTCACCGCCGACTTTCGGCAAAGCGATCGCTTCCTCTACGAGCTCGATGTGCAACCCAAGGCGCAGGTTTCGGGCGATGACACCTGGCGCGCCCTCGAAGCCACGCCGGCCTTCGAATGGCTGGCGAATCGCTGGTTCGAGGTCGTCGGCCAAACGCTGCTGTCTCGCACCCGGCAGTCCACCGACGTGACCACCTACGAGGTCGCGCCGCGCATCGGTCTGCGCCTGCACCTGTTCAGCAACCTGCGCACGATGCGCTCCGGGCCGCGCCCCTTGCGGCGGGTCGGCATCGCCAACCTGCTGCGCCTCGAGTGGCGCAACCTGTGGTACTCCGATGGAACCCCGACCTCACACCAGTGGCGTCTGCGCAACCGGATCGAGCTCAAAGCCGGCATCAACCACGGCGACATGAGCCGCGACGGGACGCTCTATTTCCAGGTCGACGTCGAGGTCTTCATGCCGCTCAACGGCAATATCGACGAGACCTACGCCAGCAAGCTGCGCGGCCGCATCGGTCTCGGCTATCGCCACTCCGACACCTGGCGCTACGGGGTCTTGTACATCCGCGACGAGACCCGCCAGAGCGCAGGCGATATCTTCGCGCGTTCCGCCAACAGCGTCGACTTCCGGGTGCAGACGTTCTTCTGATCAGGGCGGACTCGGAGCGCACGCCGGGGAGGCGGGCGAACTGCCTGGCTCCGCCTCAGTCGGTCTTCAGCACCTTGATCGGGTCGACGTGGGTGGCACGGATCGCCGGCACCAGGCTGGCCAGCACCGCGGCGGCGGTCATGACGGTCGCCACCAGCACGAAGGTGGCCGGGTCGAACGTCGAGACTCCGAACAGCAGCCCGCTGGTGGGCGCGTTCGCCGCCGCCTCGCTGGAGGCCTCCAGGAAGCGGGTGGCGACGAGCGCACCGGCGGTACCGATGACGATGCCGATGGCCGCCAGCCCCAGCGCCCAACGCAACACCAGCTTGCCGATGTTGCCCGAAGGCGCTCCCAGAGCGATGCGCACGCCCATCTCGCGGCGGCGCATGCTGACGCTGTAGGACACCACCCCGTACAGACCGACAACCGCGAGTAACAATGCCACTGCCGCGAATCCCGACAGTAACGAGGTGGTGAAGCGATCTGCGGCCAAATTGGTGCTGACGATCTCCTCCATCGGCTGCATCTGTGCCAACGCCACCGCCGGGTCCAGCTCGTCGGCCACCGCGCGGATGGCGTTGCTGAGCGACCCCGGGTCGACCGAGGTCTTCACCACGGTGAACATGAAGTTCGAAGGAAGTTGCGCGTAGGGGAAGTAGAGCGCGTTGCGGCTCCCGGCGCGCACGCCGAAATTCTTGATGTCGGCCACCACGCCGAGGATCTCGCGCCACACCGGGTTGTCAGGGCTGTTGATGTTGATGCGCTTGCCGAGCGGCTCACCGTCGAAGTAATCGCGTGCGAAAGTCTCGTTGATCAGGACTACCGGCGTCGCCTGGGCGTCGTCCGAGGTGGTGAAGGCGCGGCCGGAGACGATCCGCAGGCCCATCGCGTCGAAGTAGTCGGGCGTCGTCCGCCGATACCACACTGTCGGCTCCTGCCCCGGTGGCGCCGGTTCGGCGCCCTCGATGGCGAAGGTGGTGTCACTGTCGGAGCCGGCCATGGGCAGTGCGGAAATCGAGCCCACCGTCTCGACGCCCGGTAGCGCACTCAAGCGCTCCTCGAGTGGCCCGAAGAAGGCGATGCGCGAAGCCGCATCGTCATAGCGCACGCCGGGAAGCTGGATGTTCATCGACAGCACGTTCTCGGGGTCGAAGCCGAGATCGACGCGTTGCAGGTTCTCGAAGCTGCGAATCAGCAGCCCGGCGCCCACCAGGATCATCAGCGCCAGAGCCACCTGGCTGACGACGAGGGCGTTGCGCAGCCCCATCGAGGCGCCGCCGCCGGCGCGTGCGTCCTCACGCAGCACCGCGGCGGGCTCGGTCTTGGCTGCGCGCAGCGCCGGCAGAATGCCGAACAACACGCCTGTCAGCATGGTTACCAGGACGGCAAAACCCAGGATGCGCCCGTCCACGGCAACCTGTTCGAGCAGCGGGGTGCCGGGGGGCGCGAGTCGAACCAGCAAATCGGTGCCGACGAATGACAGCGCCACGCCGAGCGCCCCGCCGAAGACGGCGAGCAGCATGCTCTCGGTCATCAGTTGCGCCAGCACACGGCCGCGGCCGGCGCCCATCGCCACGCGTACGGCAAGCTCGCCGCCGCGCGTCGTGCCCTTGGCGAGCAGCAGGTTGGCGACGTTGACGCAAGCGATCAGCAGCACGAAGCCGACCGCGCCCAGCAGTACCCACATCGATGTGCTCGCCTGCCGCACCAGGTCGGAGCGCAGCGGATAGACGTTGTAGCCGGTGCCGGCATTGGCCTGCGGGAAGTCGGCCTCGAGTCGGGCGCCGAGGTCTGCCGCCTGCGCGCGTGCCACCTCCAGCGACGAGCTGTCCTCCAGCCGTCCGATGGCGCGCAGGAACGCCGATCCGCGGCCTCCTCCGTTGCTCATGTCGAACTGCAGCAGGCCCCAGAGGTCGGCGCCAAGGAAGGCCGGCGGCCGGAAATCGGGCGGCATGACACCGATCACCGTGAACGGCTGGTCGTTGAGGCGAATGGTGCGCTCGAGGATATCGGGGTCGGCGCCGAAGGCGCGCCGCCACAGGCCGTCGCTCAGAAGGACGACGTCCGGCCCGTTGGGGACGTCGTCGTCGGGGCGGAAGCCGCGGCCCATCGCCGGCGCGACGCCGAGGACCTCGGCGAACATGCCGTAGCTGAAAACTCCTCCGGCGAGCTGCTGGGCGCCGTCCTCCGTGCCGGTGAGAGTGGGGTTCCAGCCGGAGAAGGCCGCCGCCGCTTCGACTGCTGTCACCTGGTCGCGGAAATCGGCGAAGTTGGGCCACGACAGCCACTCGCGCCGCTTGTCCGGCAGAACCACATCACGGCGGGTGACGTCGGCCCAGATCATCACCAGCGCGTCGGGGTTCTCGTACGGCAGCGGTCGCAGCATGATGCCGTCGACGACGCTGAAAATCGCCGTGGTCGCGCCGATGGCGACGGCGATGGTCAGCACCGCGATGGCGCTGAAGCTCGCGTTATGCACAATCTGCCGCATCGCGTGGGACAGTTCGCGACGCGCGCCGTCGATCAGGGTGGACAGCTTCATGGCCCGTTGCCTCCTCTTGATGAGCTTCTCGACCTCGCCGCGCACCTGTTCGAAATCACCGAAGCAGCGCTCCGCGGCGGCGCGCGCTTCGTCGGGGGAGAGGCCTTCACGCTCGAGGCGGGCGGCGCGCTCCTCGATGTGGAAGCGAAGCTCGTCGCCGGCTTCGGCGCGCACGGTGTGCTTCTTGCCCGGTAAATCGACAGGCGGCTTGCGGCCCTGGCGGCTCATGACGATTCTCCGCCGTGTCGGTACAGCTCGTGGTAGCTCACGATAGGTCCACGTCCTGCGCCAGCGCCTTGGCCACTGCGGCCGTATAGCTCGACCAGTTGGCCGCCTCCGCCTCCAGCCACTTCTCGCCGGCGCGGGTGAGCCGGTAGTACTTGGCGCGCCGGTTGTTCTCCGACACCCCCCATTCCGACTCGATCAGTCCCTTGCCGTGCAGGCGGTGCAGCGCCGGGTACAGCGTGCCCTCTTCGGTCAGCAGCGAGCCGTCGGTGACCTCCTCGATCCACTCGCTGATGCCGTAGCCGTGGCGCTGTGCGCCGGTCAGCGCCTTGAGGATCAGCAGGTCGAGCGTGCCGCGTACGAGGTTGGGATTCTGTGTCATGGAGCTACCCATTGCCCTTTCCTTGGTGACGCTAGGGGAGCGTATCCGAACTCCCATGGCTACGCAAGGGGAAGGGCCGCGCCCGAAGACGCCGGAGCAACACGGCAGGAACAGAACGAACGCACCGCGCGAGCGCCCGGTGCGGGGGCCGCGCGGTGCGTCGTTGGTTGAACGATCAGCCGGTCGCCGGACTCAGGCGAGGTCGAAACGATCCAGGTTCATGACCTTGTCCCACGCAACGACGAAGTCGTGCACGAACTTCTCCTGCGCGTCGTCGGCGCCGTAAACCTCGGCGACGGCACGGAGCTGGGAGTTGGATCCGAACAGCAGATCGACCGCGGTGCCGGTCCACTTGACCTCACCGCTCTGCCGATCGTGCCCCTCGTAAACGCCCTCCGACGAGGACGGCTTCCACTCCAGCCCCATGTCGAGGAGGTTGACGAAGAAGTCGTTGGTCAACGTCTCGGGGCGGTCGGTGAACACGCCGAGCTCGGAGCGGCCGGCGTTGGCGTTGAGAACGCGCATGCCGCCGATCAGCGCCGTCATCTCGGGAGCGGTGAGCGTCAGCAGCGAGGCGCGATCGAGCAGCAGCGCGGCTGCCGACTTCTTGTCGGTCTCGCCGAGGTAGTTGCGGAACCCGTCGGCCTCGGGCTCGAGCACCGCGAACGCCTCGACGTCGGTTTGTTCCTGCGACGCGTCGGTGCGGCCGGGCGCGAACGGCACCTCGACCTCGTGGCCGGCGGCCTTGGCCGCCTCCTCGACGCCGACGCAACCGCCCAGCACGATCAGGTCGGCGAGCGAGACTTTCTTGCCGCCGGACTGCGCACCGTTGAAGTCCTGCTGAATCGCCTCCAGAGCCTCCAGCACCGGCGCCAACTCGGCCGGGTCGTTGACCTCCCAGTCCTTCTGCGGCGCCAGGCGGATGCGGGCGCCGTTGGCGCCGCCGCGCTTGTCGGTGCCGCGGAAGGTCGAAGCGGAGGCCCATGCGGTCGAAACCAGCTGGGCGACCGACAGCCCGGAGTCGCGGATCTTGCCCTTGAGCGCGGCGATGTCCTGCTCGTCGATCAGCTCGTGATCGACCGTCGGGACCGGGTCCTGCCACAGCAGCTCCTCGTCGGGAACCTCGGGGCCGAGGTAGCGCGACACCGGTCCCATATCGCGGTGGGTCAGCTTGAACCACGCGCGCGCGAAGGCGTCGGCGAACTCGTCGGGGTTCTCGTAGAAGCGGCGCGCGATCGGCTCGTAGTCCGGATCGAAGCGCAGCGACAGGTCGGTGGTGAGCATCATCGGGGCGTGCTTGACGTCCGGATCGTGGGCATCGGGCACGGTGCCCTGCGCCGCTGCATCCTTGGGCGTCCACTGGTGCGCGCCGGCGGGGCTCTTGGTCAGCTCCCACTCGTACTCGAACAGATTCTCGAAGTAGTTGTTGTCCCACTGTGCCGGCGCCTTGGTCCAGGCGCCCTCGATCCCGCTGGTGAAGGTGTCGACCCCCGTGCCGGTGCCGACGCTGTTCTTCCAGCCCAGCCCCTGCTCCTCGACGGAGGCGCCTTCCGGGTCGGCGCCGACGAACTTCTGCTCGACCGCGCCATGGCACTTGCCGAAGGTGTGCCCGCCGGCGATCAACGCGACGGTCTCCTCATCGTTCATCGCCATGCGCGCGAAGGTCTCACGGATGTCCTTGGCCGCGGCCACCGGATCGGGCTTGCCGTTCGGCCCCTCCGGGTTGACGTAGATGAGGCCCATCTGCACGGCGCCGAACGGGTTGTCGAGCTCGCGGTCACCGCTGTAGCGTTCGTCACCGAGCCACTCGGTCTCGACGCCCCAGTTGGTGACGTCGTCCTGCTCCCAGACGTCCTCGCGGCCGCCGGCGAAGCCGAAGGTTTTCAGGCCCATCGACTCCAGCGCGACGTTGCCGGCGAGAATCATCAGGTCGGCCCAGGAGATCCTGCGGCCGTACTTCTGCTTGATCGGCCACAACAGCCGGCGCGCCTTGTCGAGGTTGGCGTTGTCGGGCCAGCTGTTGAGCGGCGCGAAGCGCTGGAAGCCGGCGCCGCCGCCGCCGCGGCCGTCGCTGATGCGATAGGTGCCGGCGGCATGCCACGCCATGCGGATGAACAGCGGCCCGTAGTGGCCGTAGTCGGCTGGCCACCAGGCCTGCGACGTCGTCATCAGCTCGCTGAGGTCCTGCTTCACAGCGGCGAGGTCGAGCGTATTGAACGCCTCGGCGTAGTCGAACTCCTCGCCCATCGGATCGGCGGCGGGGGAGTTCTGGTGGAGGATCTTGACGTTGAGCTGGTTGGGCCACCAGTCCTTGTTCGACCGGTCACTGACGGATGTGTTTGCGCCCGACATGGGGCA
>JASFRZ010000122.1:0-11806 GCA_050114655.1 Acidobacteriota bacterium | reverse complement strand
AGCACCAGCACGAAGAGCACCTCGAAGGTGGGCCCCTGGGTGTGCAGGATGACGTAGATGCTGATCAGCATCACCGTTGCCAGGTCGCCGATGACCGCCGCCACCAGGATGTACTGCCCCATGGGCGATCGGATCAGCCTGCGCTCCTTGAGCACCGGAACCACCACCCCCAGCGAGGTGGTCGACAGGATCAGCGCCATCACCCAGACGTTGCTCGCCAGCCCGGCCTCCGCCAGCCACAGCGCGAACGCCAGCGCGATCACCACCGTCAGGCCGAACGACGCCACGCCGGCGCCGAGCGGCGACCTCATGATCCGTTTCAGCGCGCCGCCGGAGCGGTCCTTGCCGCCGCGGAACAGCACGTCGAAGTCGATCTCCAGGCCGGACAGGAACATCAGGTAGGCGAAGCCGAACAGCTTGAGGAACTCGAGCTGGCCGCGCTCGCCGCCGATCAGGTCGAGGCCGTAGGGCCCGACGATCATCCCGGCGATGATCTCGCCCACCACGATGGGGACGGCGATGCGCGGAATGCGGTGCAGCAGCACCGGCACCGCAACGGCGAGCACCGACACCACCAGCAGCGGCGTGAAGTCGACCTGGGTCTCCATGATGACGGTCCAGCGGTGAGTCCGGGAAGTGGGGCGCTTGCTGCGCGGGCGAGGACAATTCTGACGAACCTAACAGACCGCGGCGCCGCGTGCCGAACGGATTCGGACCCGCCATCCGCGACAGGAATCATCGTGGCGCCGAGTCGCTGGTCGTGCCTACCGTCCCGCCTCGATTCGCCGCATCGCCTGGCGGTAGTTCTCCAGCATCTCCGAGCCCTGCGCGTCCAGGGGGTTGGAGGGCCGGGGCAATGTGACGTGCTCGCCGATTGCAGGCGGGTCGAACGGAACGAACACACCGTCATCCCAGCGCAGCCAGCGCAACGACCTGTCCTCCAGCGGGCGATCGAAGGTGAACACCGCCGCGCGCGGCGCGCCGCATGGCGTGACCGTGGTCACCGAGACGGTGATCCCGTCGAGGTCGATCGACTGACCGACCTGCAGCGGGTGGTCGGGGCCGCGGAACAGCCAGCCGAGTGCACCCTGGAACAGGCCGCCGTCGACGTCGACGGTCAACGACCGCGGGCTCGTGCGGGAGACCTCGGCCTCGACCGGTTCGGTGGCCAGCGCGTAGACGCGGGGAGCCATCGGCAGGTCGGCGAGCAGCCGCATGGGCCACAGAAGGGTCACGAAGATGAGGTGGTCGGGCGCGTTGACGATGACCAGCGTCTGGTCGGCGACGGCGGTATCGTCGGGGATGCTGAGCATGGCGGCGCGCACCGGCGCGTCGAGCATCGGCAGCGCCATCGGCACGATTGGGTGCAACAGCGGCGCGGCAACGAGATGTACGAGCAGCAACAAGCCTGCCATGCCGATGCTGACCCAGCGCCACGGCCTGGCGGTCGGCAACCATTCGGCGCGCTCCGCGAGCCCGCCGAGAAACTGTGCCAACAAGCCCATCGCGCCCAAGCCGACGAACAGCAGCAGGCGGTTCGATGGCGCGACAGCTGAGATGGGGACCAGCGCCAGCAGCATGCCCGCGGCCCAAAATCGCGCGCTGGGTGAGCGACGCACCAGCGGCGTCAACACGATCGCCAGCAGCGCCAGCAACCCCGCGGCGCGCAGCCAGAGGACGAGCGCGTCAGCGCCGGACAGGGCGTTGTACGCGTCGGCATAAGGCATTGCCCACTCGCCGAGCATCAGGATGGGCGCGCGCTCGGCGAGCGCCCCGAGGAACATGAGTGGTTGCCGCAGCGGGTCGAAGTAGAACCCCGACGCGTCGGTGCCGTAGCCGCCCAGCCGGTAGACGATCAGCCACGCGGCGAGGGGGGGCGCATAGGGCGCGAGCGAGGCGAGCCGTCGCCATGCCGGGGCGGGCGGAGAGCCCGCGCCGGATTCCGTCGGGTGGCGGTTCGCCCTGCGCTCGAGGAACAGGGCATAGGCCACGAGGTAGCCGAGCGTGGCAAGGCCGAACTCGGCCGAGAACAACGACAGCCCCAGGCACAGCGGAGCGAGCCACGCCCCGTGGCGCCACCGATCGCGCCGCCAGCGGTCGTGGAGCAGCACGGCGGCGAGCCCGAAGGCAGCGGCGACGACGGCGTTGCGGTTGGCCAGCCAGGCGGCCGGATAGGCGCCCGCATCGTCGATGGCGTACAGCAGCGCGGCAAGACCGCCGATCCACGCCGGCCCCGGCACCAGGCGGCGGTACAGCAGGGCGGCGAGCCCGACCAGCACGGCGTACCACAGCAGGCTGTGCAAATGCATGAGAGCAGGCGTGTCGGGCCACAGGGCGTAGTCGAGCTCGTGGGTCAGGATGGTCAGAGGGCGCAGGAACTTGAGGCGCAGCCCGGGAGCGGTCCACCAGGGCAGTATCCCCATACCCATCATCTCGAGATTGACCGACGGGTCGCCGTCGATGACGGAGAACGCCTGGCCCGGCCCGACAATGGCGTCGGGATGCTGCGAGAGCATCAGCCGCATCGCGTAGTCGTCGAAGAGGAATCCCGCCCACAGCGCCGGCAGCGTCAGTACCAGCGCCAGCACCGCTGCCGCCAGCGGTATCCCGTCACGGCCGAGCAACGAGCGGATCCGCTCCATGTTCTGTTCGTCCCTGGCTGATGACTCCGCCGTGGCGGGGCTACTCGATCATCTCCGCCTCGAGCTCGCGCTCGATGATCTCGCCGCCGGCGACGCCGACATAGTAGACCTTGGCGTCCTCGCGGGTATGCACCACGCGCTCCACCCGGTTGTCGACAAAGAAGATCCCGGCGTCGTTGTCGCAGGCGTAGCCGGGCTTCATCTCGCCCGACAGAATCATCTGCTGGTAGGTCGGGCGCCGCTGCTCCTCACCGTCGTAGTGGGGCGAGTGGCTGCCCTGCAGGAAGCCCAGGCACTCGACCTTGGTCAACTGCTGCGGGCGCGAGTCGGTCGTCCCCTCTTCGAACCAGCACAGCGAGCCGGCCGATGCGCCGCCGAGCACGATGCCGCGATTCCACGCCTGGCGCAGCACTTCGTCGATGCCCTGAGCGCGCCAGATGGCCTGCTGGTTGAGCGTGTTGCCGCCGGAGACGACGATGCCGTCCATCGACAGCAGTGCTTCCTCCCAGGTCTCCTCCATGCCGTAGCTGGAGATAAAGCTGTTCTGTACGTGTGGCTCGACCTGGAGCGGCGCGCAGTTCTGAAACCATCGCACGGCGCCGGGGGCGCTGTCGGCGGAAGCGGTGGGCAAGTAGCAAAGGCGTGGCCGCTCCTTGCCGGTGAGCTGGGCGAGGTACTTGATGAAGACCGTCCCGAAGCCGCCGCCGGCGATGAGGATCTTGCGGTCGGGGTTCTGCACCGCCGGGCGCCCGGCCGCGATGCCGGCCGACGTCTCGGGTGCAGTGCCTTGGGCTGTCGCCGACGCGCTCGCCGGGGACAGCGCCCCGGCGCCCAGCCCGATTGCGCCGAGCGTCGATGCAGTGAGGAAATCCCGTCTCTTCATGGCCCATCCTCCGTTTGCTCGATGGCCTGTCGCTGCAAGGGGCAGAACGCCTTGCCGGAGGTTACACCGCGCTCGGGAGGCCGAGGAGGGATTGCGCGTCCGGACGGCGTCAGGCGCCGGCCGTGCGCGCGTGCGCATGCCCCTGGGGCGGGTCACGGTGATTGACGGCTCAGACGTATACGACGATCTTGCCGCTGCTGCGACGCGATTCCATCAGGCGGTGGGCGTCGGCAATCTCGTCGAACGCGAAGGTGTGCCCGACGTGCGGGCGGATCTCGTGTGCAGCGGCGAAGTCGGCGAGCGCCCGCCACACCCGCGCGGTGCGCCGCGGGTCTTTCAGCAGGTAACCGATGTGCGAGGCGAGCAGACCGCGCGAGCCACGTGCCAGCGCACCGACGCCTGCGCGCGGCATGTCGCGCCAGGTGCGCCACCAGGTCAATGGGTTCCACCAGCGCAGCTCGTAGCCGGCGAAGCCGGCGACGACCATGCGGCCGAAGGGAGCCAGCAGATCCATGGAGTCGTGAAAAACGCGACCGCCGACCACCTCGAGGACCACGTCGACAGGAGCCGTTGCACTCATCGCCGGCCCCGGCTCGCTGTTGCCGGAGGACGGATCGGCGTTACCTTCCGACGCCCGGGCTGCCGCGCGCACGCGCTCGGCAAACTCCGGGGCGCCGTAGCTGATCGCCGCGTCGGCGCCGAGCTGGCGCAGCAGCGGCAGCTTGGCGTCGCTGCCGGCAGCACCGTACACCGTACAGCCGAAGGCCTTGGCGATCTGCAGCCCCGCGGTGCCGACGCCGCCCGCCGCCGCGGTGATCAGCACGCGATCGGAGGGCCGCAGCCGCGCCATCTCCATCAGGCTCACCCATGCGGTCATGTAGTTGACCGCGAAGGCGGCGCTCTCCTCGATCGAGTAGCCGGGCGGCGCCGGCAGCGCCTGCGTCGCCGGCACCACGACGCGCTCGGCATAGCAGCCGGTCTGCGCCCCGACGATCACCGGCTCGCCGACCCGCCGATCCGTTACCCCTTCGCCGATCGCTGCAATACGGCCGGTGGCCTCCATGCCGAGCACGTAGGGCAGGGCGGGCGCCCAGCCGTACAGACCCTTGCGGCTCAGCACCTCGGCATAGTTGATGCCGATCGCCGCGACGTCGACGGCGACCTCATCGGGGCCGGGCTCCGGAGCCGGCGCCTCGCCGACCTGCAGGACTCCCGGCCCGCCGTGTCGCCGCAGCATCACCGCCCTCATGGCGCCGCCTTTCCGCTCGTTGCGGCCGGCGCCGCAGCCCCTTGCACGAATCGGCGGCGTCATGACCGTCTCATTGGTTCCATAGACTACCGCGACCGTGAGATTCTGATCACGAACAATTTGGATTCCGATTCATGGTAGATTTGGATTCCATGAAAACTACAGTTGATATTCCCGACGATGAGCTCGATGAGATCATGCGGTTGACCGGTGCGAAGACCAAAAAGGAGGCCGTGGTGACGGCGATCCGCGAGTTCAATCGTCGTCGCAAGCTCGACGATGTGCTCGATCGGCTCGGCACCTTCGAGGAGGTCATGAGCCAGCAAGAGCTGCAGGAGATGCGCCGGGATGAGCAGCGCCGCTGAGCTCACGGTGATCGACACCTCGTGCTGGATCGAGGCCATGCGTGAGCGGGGCGATGCCACGGTGCGTCGACACGTTGCCGCGTTGCTCGAGAGCGGCGCGGCGCGCTTCACCGACATGGTGCGCCTGGAGCTTTGCAACGGGCTCGCCGGCGCGGACCAGCGGCGGTTCCTGCGCGATCTCGAGGATCTCGTCGAGACCGTCCCGACCACCGCGGCGGTGTGGGCGGCGGCGCGCGCGTTGGCCGAGAAAGCGCGCGCTGGTGGCGTCACCGTTCCGGCCACCGATGTGCTGGTGTTCGCCGCCGCCCGGGCACACGGTGCCCGCCTGTTGCACCGCGACGCGCATTTCGACATGCTTGCGGACCTGGGAGCAGCGACCGATGGATGAGCGGCGGCGGGAGTCCTTCCTGCGCGAGGCGATCCGCGTCGCGGTCGACAACGTCGCGCGAGGCGGCGGTCCGTTCGGCGCGGTGGTGGTGCGCGACGACGAGATCATCGCGCGTGGCGCCAATCGCGTGACGGCGAGCGACGACCCCACGGCGCACGCAGAGATCGAGGCGATCCGCGCGGCGTGTCGCGTACGCGGCACCCACCAGCTCGATGGCTGCGAGATCTACGCCAGCAGCGAGCCCTGCCCGATGTGCCTGGGAGCGTTGTACTGGGCGCGGCCGGCGGCGATCTACTACGCCAACCCCCGCGAGGTGGCCCGCGCCGCCGGCTTCGACGACGACGACATCTACGGCGAGTTCGCCAAGGCGCCCGGCGAGCGCAAGTACCCGGCCGTGCAGGTGGAGATCGAGGGTGCCGACGAGCCCTTCCGCGCCTGGGCCGCCAAGCCGGACCGCGAGGAGTACTGAGGTCGGGCCCCATCGACGCCGTCCTTGCCACAGAGTGTTCGAGTCGCCTTTTGGCGGGGCGCCGTCGCTTCGCGCTCTACGGGTAGGCCACCCCGGGTAGCACGCAGAGCATCTCGAACAACAGATTCGCGCCGGTCAGTGCGGTGTTGCCGGAGGGATCGTAGGGCGGAGAGACCTCGACCAGGTCGCCGCCGACGATATCGAGGCCGCGGCAGCCGCGGATGATCTCCAGCGCCTGGATGGTGGTCAGGCCGCCGATCTCGGGGGTGCCGGTACCGGGTGCGAGGCCGGGGTCGAGGCTGTCGATGTCGTAGCTGATGTACACCGGTCTGTCGCCCATCTGCTCGCGCACCTCGTCCATCAGCGGGGTCAGCGAGCGGTGCCAGCATTCCTCGGCCGGCACGACGCGGAACCCCAGGTCGCGCGACGCGGCGAAGCCCTGCGCCGTGTAGCCTGAGCCGCGCAGGCCGATCTGCACGACGCGCGCGGGATCGATGACCCCGTCGTCGACCATGCGGCGGAAGGGCGTACCGTGGGCGATGCGCTCACCGAACATCAGGTCGTTGACGTCGGCGTGGGCGTCGACATGCACCACACCGAGTGAACCGTGCACCCGGGCCAGTCCCTGAGTGATCGGCCACACGATCGTGTGGTCGCCGCCCAGGGTGAGCGGCCGGCAGCCGCTCGTGGCGATGCCCTGGTAGGCGTCGGCGACGATCGCGATGCTGGCCTCCAGGTTGAAGGTGTTGATCGCCACGTCGCCGATGTCGGCGACCTGCAGCGCGTCGAACGGCGCCGCTCCCGTCGCCATGTTGTAGGGGCGGATGAGCGCGGACTCGGCGCGGATCTGCCGCGGGCCGTAGCGCGTCCCCGAGCGGTTGGAGGTGCCGATGTCGAGCGGCACGCCGACAAAGCAGGCATCGAGCCCGGCCGCACTTTCGGCGCTCGGCAGGCGCATCATCGTTGCCGGGCCGGCAAAGCGCGGCATGTCGTTGCCGCTCAGCGGCTGGTTGTGTCGATCGCTCATGAGGGCTCCCGAGGTCTCAGAAGAGCAGGTGAGCAGCGGCGGCGCACACCGGCAGCGTGATCAGCGTGCGCCAGAGGAAGATCGCGAACAAGTCGCCGAAGCCCAATGGCACGCTCGAGCGCAGCAGCAGCGCGCCGACCTCCGACATGTAGATGAGCTGGGTGACCGCCATGCAGGCGAGCACGAAGCGGGTCTCCGGGCTGGCGATCGACTGTGCCAGGATCACCGGCAAGAACTGATCGGCGAAGCCGACCACCATCGCCGGCGCCGCAGCCGCAGCGTCGGGCAGGGCGAAGAGGCGCAACAAGGGCACGAAGGGCATCGAGATCCAGTCGAACAGCGGTGTGTAGACAGCCAGCGCCAGCCCCACCGTACCGATCACCATCACCACCGGCTCGAGGCCGATCCATATGTCGAGAACCTGTGACGTGGCCTGCCGCGCCATCTGCCCGGCGGGCGGCGCCTGGTGGGCGCGCCGCAGCGCCAGCGAGGTGGCGTAGCCGAACAGCGAGCTGTCCGCGGGAGGTTTCTCGGCTGCCATCGGCTGCTTGCCCTCGAAATGATCGTCGAGCTTGGAGCGCAGCGGCCACAGGCGCGGCAGCGCGACGGCGGCGAGTGCGCCGGCGACCACCAGGGTGGCGTAGAAGGGCAGGAACACGTTGGCGAGGCCGACGAAGTCGATGATCACCACCGCGAAGGCGAGCGACACCACCGAGAAGCTGGAGGCGATCACCGCTGCCTCGCGCGCGGTGTAGTAACCGGCCTCGTACTGGCCGATGGTCAGGATGACGCCGACCGGCGCGGAGCCGAACCACGAGGCCAGCGCGTCGATCGACGAACGGCCGGGCAGGGTGAACACCGGGCGGAAGAACGGCCGTACCAGCGTGCCGGCGAACTCCATCAGCCCGAAGTCCGTGAGCAGCGGCAGCAGCAGCGCCGCGAAGACGAACATCACGAAGATGACGGTCATCAGGTCGTTGAGGATCACCCCGCCGGTGTCCGCCGACACCACCCACTCCGGCCCCCGCTCGAGCAACACCATCCAGGCGAGCACCGCGCCCACCAACCGCACACCGGCCATCGGCCAGCTCACGACAAACAGGCGCGCCAGCCAGACCGGGATGCCGCCGCCGCGCGCGCGTACCGCGGCGGCGATCAGGCCGCCGGCCGCGGATACGGTGACGATCAGCGTCACCAGCGTCGGCAACCAGCCCTCGAGCGCCGCCTCGACGAGGTCGGACAGCACGCCGATGCCGATGTTGGGCTCGCCGCGAAACGACACCGGGACCAGGAACATCAGGATGCCGGCGACCGACGGCACGACGAACCAGATCCAGTCGCGTGCCCGTGCTCGGTGTTCCGTCACTACCACCCCGTGGCGAGAGAGAAAAAGCGTCGCGTGAGGCTAGCCGAGATAGCGGCAGCAGGCAACGGAAACCGAGTTTGCGACGAAGACAGTCATCGAAATGGCCGCTCGGCGTCGCGGGCCTTGCATCTGGCCTCTTTTCGCCGCGACCAGACCCATCGGACTTTTGACGTGCGCTACGACCGCTCGTAGGTCCCGATCAGCGCCACGCTCTCGAGCACGTGGCCCTCCATCGCTTCCAGCAGGGTCGTCTTGTCCGGCGTGTCGAGATCCGGCAGCATCGTGTCGAGCGCGTACAGCTTGTGGAAGTAGCGATGGCGGCCGATCGGCGGCGCGGGACCGCCGTATTCGGTACGACCCCAGTCGTTGAGCCCCTCGCGCGTGCCCTCGGGCAGATCACCGGGCGCCACTGCGCGCGCCAGCCCGCCGGCCGACGGCGGGATGTCATAAAGCACCCAGTGAACCCAGGTGGTGCGCGGGTTCGCCGGGTCCGGGGCGTCCGGGTCGTCTACGATCAGCGTCAGGCTCACGGTACCCGGCGGCACCCCGGACCAGGAGAGCGGCGGCGAAACATCATCGCCGTCGGCAGTGTACTCGGCGGGAATCTCACCTTTGTCGGGAAAGGCGGACGAGGTCAGTTCCAGCGACATCGTTCCTCCTTTGTCTGCCGATCGGGTAGGCGCGAATGCGATAATCTCCGCGTCTCCCGACGACGACCGACAGCATAGCGCGACAGCATCAAGGCATCCATGAACGAGACCAGACTGGGCATCGGGGCGAAGGTTCTCATCGGCACGATCGTCATCGCTGCCGGCTGGCTGCTGTTCAGCGAGTGGCGCAAGACCGCCCGCGTCGACGAGCTCGCAGCCCTGCCGCCATGTGAGCTCGCCGCCCGGTACGCCGCCTGGCGCCTCGCCTTCGAGGACCAGCACGCCGGTGTTGAACCCACCGGCTCGGCAGCCGAGGAGTTCGAGCAGCAGAACGAGTTGTTCGAGAGCGCCGCCCGCCGCGCGCGCGAGAGCAACGACTCGCGCGTGCTCGAGGAGCTCGAAAACATCACCGCGGTCGACTCCGAGCCCTGGATCCGCCAGCGCGGCGACCTCTCACCGTTCGTCCAGGTGATGCTCGCGGACTGCCCCGACGAGGTCGAGGCGCTGATGCAGGACAACCAGCGCTAGATCGGGCGCTGCGGGAGAGCCGCCTCGCTCTCCGCGGCACGTGCTCGACTCCAGGCCCGCAACGTCGTGGTCGGCGCTCCCACGAGGGCGTTCGCCTCACCCGCGTCGCCGATCTCCTGCGCCTGCGCGAAGTAACGCATGATCGGCAACCCGACGTTGCGTAGCTCGCTGCGGCCGGGCATCCACGACATCAACCGCAGCACCCAGAACGGAATCTTCGTGATCCGCGATTCGGGGGCGCAGACAGGCTGGAAGATGCGCATTGCCTGCTCGAACGTCAGCGGTTCGGGGCCGTACACGTACAGTGTCTTGCCCGCCGCGGCGGGCGTGACCAGCGACCGCGAAACCATCCCAGCGTAGTCGGCGGCGGCGACCCAGTGCCACGGTGTCGGTTGCTTGCCCATGATCATCGCGCGACCGCCGCGAACCAATTTGGGCAGCAGCTCCATGAACATGGTGCAGCGGAAGATGGTGTACGGCACGCTCGAGGCAGTGATCGCGCGCTCGGCCTCGAGCTTCGCCCGAGTCGCCGGAAACCAGGCGTTCTGCTCGCACGTGCTCGCTCCGGAAATGATCGTCAGCCGCCGGACACCGAGCTCCGCCGCCACCTCGGCCGCGCACGCGGCGCCACGCCGCTCGAGGTCCCAATCGCCGCCGCCTGAGAGGTTCAGGTGGACGAAATCGCAACCGTCCATCGCCCGCCGTAGCAAAGCCGCGTCCTCGACGTCGGCGCCGACGGGCTCGAATCCCACAGTGAAGCGCGCCGCGACCCGTTCCCGGTCACGGCTCGCCACCCGCACACGAAAGCCGTCGGCCGCGAGCCGGCGCGCCACCGGCTCGCCGAGCATTCCGGTTGCTCCGATTACGAGAACGGTTGCAGGCAACACGGCCTCCGCAGATCATCGCGCGACTAGTACGCGACTGCGGCTCATCAGGAAAGGGCTGCCTTTATGCAATGACGAATGGTGCGCGGGCTTTGCTTCAGATTCCTCAGAGCCTTTATGAAGTACGGAATCGCCCTTAGCTTATTGCCATTAGCACAGCTCAGGACTCCGATTTTCACACATAGCTCCCAGTACGTCTGCCGGTCTTCGCTCCTGATCAAATCTTCGTGTCGACTCAGGGTGTCCCGGAGAACTTGAATATTGCTCGCGTAAAGATCAGAAGCTCTTTCATTCTGATGCTCGTAGCAGGTTACCAACACTCTGCTGACGTACGTCGGTTTGTAGTTATTGAACAAGCGAATGACGAAGTCATAGTTTTCGAATGTCCTATACGGCTTGAACCTCACGTCTTCGAGGCATCTTGCGTTAACCATCAAGTCCTGAACGACGTTGTGCCCCCATCTCTTCTTCTTATGGATTCTTCCGTCACGGACATTTCTTGTCCTCAGCACCCTGCCACTTCTTTCATCAACCCACTGCCAGCCGCAGTAGCAGAAATCAGCCTCGGTCTCTTCGATCGCCGCGAGTTGTAGAAGCACTTTGTCCTTCGAAAATTCGTCGTCGGAATCCAAAAAGCAAATGTACTCACCAGAGCTATTGTCAATGCCTATGTTTCTCGATGCGCCTGGCCCAACGTTTCTCGAATTTCGGACACAGCGTACCTTCGTTGCAGCGTCTCCCAAGCTATGCGTCAGGTACTCATTCAGCTCGAATGGAGAATGGTCATCGACGACGACCACTTCAATGAGGTCGTACGATTGCTGGATGCAGCTATTGATGGCTCTAACGAGAGTGCGTGTCCTGTTATACGTCGGGATTACTACGCTCACGAGCGGGTGCGCCATGATCGACCCTTTGCCTGATTGCGTCGCGCCGCAGTCCATCGCTTCTTCTAGATCTCCATGCACGGGAAAGCAATGGAGGGGGCGGCGAAGCGAGACGAAATGAGGCGTAATCCGTCGTTTGTGTTGACAGGAAGGCTCCGCAAGGTCGAGAGAGGGGCCGTGGCGCGGGGACGGATGAGGACGATCCGGTGCGTTTCATGCTTCATTGCGCATCCACACTTCACTGCAGTAACCTTCGCTGCGGTGCTCTGCGAGGGACCGAGCGCTAGGAGGTTTGTGCCCGATCGCGAGCCGTTCCGTGCCATCGGATCCACTAGTGAGAATCAGGGGATCGAGGGAGCCGATGCAGACCGAAGAGACCCAGGTATTGACCTCCTGGAAGGAGATCGCCAGTCACCTCGACGTGACAGTGCGGACCGCCCAACTCTGGGAAAAGAGCCGCGGACTGCC
>JASFRZ010000121.1:0-11865 GCA_050114655.1 Acidobacteriota bacterium | reverse complement strand
CGCTACTGCGCCGCGCGGCGCAGGGCAACTGACGCGCGACCCTCTACAATGTCGGCTCATGGGAACGAAGATACAGACACGTGATCGCATGCGCCCGTTCGGGGATCTGACCCCCTACGACGAGGCGTTGCAGGTGGCGCTCGGGCTCTGCGAGCCGATAAGCGCACACGAGCGGCTGCCGCTCGCCGACTGCCGCGGGCGTGTCGCCGCCGCCGACGTCGCCAGCGATGTCGACGTGCCCTCGTCTGATCGCGCGGCGATGGACGGCTTCGCGGTGATTGCGTCGGATCTCGCCGGTGGCGGCGAGGTGGCGCTGCAGCAGGCCGGTCGCGTGCTGGCCGGCGACCTCGCCGATACCGAGCTGTGTCCCGGGCAATGCCTTGAAGTGGCCACCGGCGCGCGCCTGCCGCACGGCGCCGACGCAGTGGTACCGGTCGAGCATACCCGGGTCGCGGCGGACACCGTTGTCGTACTCGAAGGGGTCGCCGCCGGGAACCACGTTTCGCGTCGCGGCGAGGATCTGCGGCGCGGCGAGGTCGTCGTTGCCGCAGGCGCGCGGATCAGCGCTCCGGCGGCCGCCGCGCTGGCGTCGATCGGTTGCGACGCGATCGACGTACGCCGGGCGCCGCGGGTGTTGTTGGTCCCCACCGGTGACGAGCTGGTGCCGGTCGGTGAGGAGCTGCGCGCCGGGCAGGTATACGACTCCAACTCGGTCGGCGTGAAAATGGTGCTGGAGAGCAATGGGGCCGTGGTCGAGCGCACGCCGATCGTGCGCGACGACCCGGCCGCGCTGGTCGACGGCATCAAGACCGGCGCCTACGACCTGGTGGTGACCCTCGGCGGCACGTCGGTGGGGCGTCACGACCTGGTGCTCGACGTGGTCAGCAGCCTCGGCGAAGTGCTGGTGCACGGTATCGCCATCAAGCCCGGCAAGCCGGTGCTGATTGCGCGCGTCGACGCAACCCCGGTGCTCGGTCTGCCGGGATTTCCGACCTCCTGCGTGTTCACCGCGCACACCTTTGCCGAGCCGATGGTACGCAGACTCGCCGGCCTGCCGCCGGGGCACAGGCGCCGGGTGCGCGCGACGCTGCGCGAGGCGGTCGGCTCGCCGGCCGGCAAGCTGCAATTCCTCACCGTGGCGGTCGATGGCGATGCCGCAGTGCCCGTCTACCGCGCGTCGAGCACCATCACCAGCATGTCGCGCGCCGACGGCTGGATCGAGATCCCGGCGGAGGTCACGGCGCTGGCCGCGGGTACCCCGGTCGAGGTGACCTTTTTCTGATCGGCGAGCGTCTGAAGGGACCTTGCGGTGCTGCTAACATCGCCGCATCCAGCGGGGTTCCTTCGGCACCCTGCCACCAAGGAGAGGCACGTGGAAGATTGGGTACTGGAGCGCCTGCAGGACTTCGTCGGGCGCAACGATCGTGAGGCGCTTGCACCGCGCGTCGAGGAGGCGCTGACCTTCCAGTCGATGGGCGAGCAGGCGAGTTACCGCGTGGCGCGCGCGCTGCCGGTCCTGGGGCGCGGCCTGGTGGTCGCCGAGGAAGGCGTGGTGCCCGATTACGCGCGCGTCCGACGCGTGTTCCACCTCACGAACGCAATCACCAAGTACTACTACAGCCCGTTCTTTCTCGAGGCCCAGGTGCCCGGTTACCACGCCCGCATGGCCTGGCTCAGCGGACGCCAGGTCGGCTTCACGCGCGACGGGCGCTACTGCGCCTTCGCCACCGACCGCGCGCGCGACTTCATCCCCGACCAACTGTTCGAGGAGAATCCCCACCTGGTGGTGTGTCTGGCCATAGAGGGGCGCGGGATTCCCTACGCCAAACCGTCGTACCACGGGGAGGTCGACGGCGTCGTCGCGTGCGGCACCGAGGTCCTCGAGCAAGGCGTACGCGAGCCGTTGCCGACGGCGGAGAAGTACGCGCTATTCGAAAAATACGACGTACGCTGCGTCGAGCACGTCGGACCGTTCGAGGCCTCGGACGTCGGCGAGATCGTCGAATGGATGAAGGAGTTCGAGGAAGCCGGGGGCAAGGGGATCGTGCTGAAGCCCTCCGAGCGGCATCATCGCCCGTTGAAGTACTCGCTGCCCCTGGCGCTGGCCAACGATGCGCCGGCGTGGCTCGGCCTCGACCACGAAATCGAGGAGGACCCATACATGGCGCGCCTCCTGCAGGCGGCGTGCGCCGCCACCGAGGTCGGCCGCGCGCCCGACGCATGGGACTGGGAGGCAATCGGCAAGTCGTTGCTGCACGAGCTCGCCGCTGCCGCGCGCGAGGTGTCCGAGGGCGGATCGTTGACACGGCAGTATGACGTCTGGCTGCACCAGGAGTCATCCGCGGAACTGCTACTCGAGCAGCTCGAGGAACGCACACCGGGCACGTCGATCCGAAAGCTCTCCCTGGAGCAGGAGAATGACGGCTGGCGGTTGCGCTTCGAGCGCCGCTTCGCCGAGGCTACCGCTGCCTTGCAGCGGCGCCTGTCGGGCGCCTCCTATCGCGACTGACGCGCGACACCCCGCTACTGCGACGCCTCGCGGCGGACGATCTTCACCTGGTCGACGCGGTTGGGCTCGGCTGCCTCGACAACGAACTCAAGGTCTTCGTAGGCGAGCTCCTCACCGGGATCGGGGATGCGGCCGCTGAGCTCCATCAGGAACCCCGCCAGGGTGGTGCTTTCCTCGGACGCCAGGCCCAGTCCGTAGCGCCGGTTCAGGAAAGCCAGTGGGCAGGTACCGGCGACGCGCAACGCTCCGTCCGCCAGCTCGGCGACCTGCGGCACACGCGGCACATCGAACTCGTCGTGGATCTCGCCGACGATCTCCTCGAGGACATCCTCGAGGGTGACGATGCCCTCGACGCCGCCATACTCGTCGATCACCATCGCCAGGTGCTGACGCTGCTTCTGGAACGCCTTGAGCACCGCTTGAATGGGCGCCGACTCGGGCACGAACAGCGGTTTGCGGCACATCTTGCGGATGTCGAGTTCGTCGATGCGGTCGGAGAACTTGAACACGTCCTTGGAATTGAGGACGCCGATGACGTCGTCGAGCGTTCCGCGGTAAACGGGAAAGCGAGTGAAGCCGGAGTTGCGGATGGTGTCGACGATCGCTGCGGCCGGCGCCTCGATATCGATCGCCGCCACCGCGGTGCGCGGGATCATGATGTCCTCGACCGAGACGTCCTCGAGGCGAAACACCCCGCGCAGCATGCTGCGCTTCTCGCGCGCGATCTTCAGCTCCTCGTCACCCAGCGAGATCATGCCCTTTAGGTCCTCCTCCGACATCGCCGTGGACTCGGCGCCGGAGTGGCCGATGAGGCGGAGCGAGACGTTGGCGATGGCGATCGCCCCGCCGGCGAACGGCCACAGGACCTTTTCGAGCAGCGCGATCGGCGTGGAGACGAAGAACGAGATGCGCTCCGGGTAGCGCGCGGCGAGGGTTTTGGGAGCGATCTCGGCGAAGATCAACACCAGCACCGTCATCAGCAGCGTGGCGAGCAGGGCGCCCCGCTCGCCGGCGATCTCGATGGCCAGAGTGGTGGCGAGCGCCGACGCGGCGATGTTGGCGAAGTTGTTGCCCACCAGGATGGTCGACAGCAGGCGCTCGCGGTCGTCGATGAGCTTGCGCACGCGCATCGCCGAGCGGTTGCCGTGCCGGGCGAGGTAGGCCAGACGGTAGCGGTTGGCGGCGATGAGGGCCGTCTCGGAGCCGGAAAAGAAGGCCGACAAGATGAGCAGCAGCACCAGGCCGATGAGGGCCGGTACCGGGTCAAGCATGGCGACCTCGAAATCTGGGGCGCCCCGGGCGCCGATCGTCGCGCGTTCGTAGCACGGGGCGAGGATAGCAGGCCGGGGCGCGAACTTGGGTGCTATGATCCCTTCTCCCGCGGCGGTTCCGCCGCAACCGCCCTGCAAGCATTCTCGCGCGAGGTTTTTCCATGGCCGCCCACGGTCGAGGCCGGATGAGCGAAGGTTCCCCGGTGCTGCTGGTGCTGGAAGACGAGCGACGCTTCCTGATCCACCTGCAGCCGGGGCGTAGCTTCTCGACGCACAAGGGAGCGATCGCGCACGACCGTCTGATCGGCGAGCGCTACGGCGACACCTTCGAAAGCAGCTCGGGCTCGCCGGTGCTGGCGCTGTTCCCGACCTGGGTCGACCGCATGATGAAGGTCCAGCGCCGTACCAACATCATGTATCCCAAGGACGTCGCCTACCTGATCGCCGAGCTCGGCATTGGTGCGGGCGACCGCGTTGTAGAGCTGGGCGCTGGCTCCGGAGCGATGACCATCGCGCTGGCGCACGCCGTGTCACCCGGCGGTGTCGTCTTTTCCTACGACCGCCGTGAGGAGCACCTCGAGCGGGCGCGGGAGAACTGCCAACGTGCGGGCGTCGACATGAGCCTGGTGGACTTTCGTCTGCGCGGTACCGGCGAGTCCCTGCCGGAGGATCTCGCCGCGGTGATGTGCGACATCCCCGAGCCCTGGGACGAGGTCGGCGCGGCGCGCGAGCGGTTGCTCGGCAGCGGCCGCTTCGCCGCGGCGACACCGACCTTCAATCAGGCCGAGAAACTCGCCGCCTGCCTGGTGGGCGAGGGCTTCGCGATGGTCAAGACCGTCGAGATCCTGGTGCGCGAGATCCTCGCACGGCCCGGTCGCACGCGCCCCGGGCACCGTATGGTGGGGCATACGCAGCTGCTCACCACCGCGGTCAACGTGATCAGGGAGCCATGAAGGTCAAGCACGGGCGCAGCGAGCACGAGTTCGACCAGGAGATGTCGGTGCGCCGCCTGCTCGAGGCCCTCGACATCGTGCCGGAGGGTGTGGTGGTGGCGGTCAACGGCGAGCTGGTCACCTCCGACGGCCTCATCCGCGTGGGCGACGAGGTCGAGATCATCCGCGCCATCTCCGGCGGACGGGAGCCGGCGCGATGAAGTGCAAGCGGTGCCGTGAGCGCGCCGTGGCCGAGCTGCCGCAGCACCACATGGCGCTGTGCAAGGACTGCTACCTGGAGTGGTTCCCGGCCTACACCGCCAAGACGATCAAGAAGTTCGACATGCTGCAGCACGACGAGCGCATCCTGTTGGCGGTCTCCGGCGGCAAGGACAGCGTCGCGCTGTGGCAGGTGCTCGCCGATCTGGGCTACCCGGCCGACGGCCTGGTCATTGATCTCGGCATCGGCTACAACGGCAAGGCGGCGCACGAGGGCTACGGCTATTCCACCGACTCGACCGACTACGCGCGCCGCATGGCGGCGCGCCTCGGCCGCCCGCTGTGGGTCATCGACCTGCGCAGATTCATCGGCAAGACGGTGCCCGAGCTGCAGCGCGGCCAGCGGCCGGTGTGCTCGGCGTGCGGCGTGGTGAAGCGCTACTTCATGAACCGCGTGGCCTTCGAGGGCGGCTACGACTGCATCGCCACCGGCCACAACCTGGACGACGAGGTGGCGGCGCTGTTCGGCAACGTGCTCACCTGGGACGTCGGCTTTCTGGCGCGCAAGGCGCCGGTATCGCAGCAGCGCGGCGAGCGTTTGATGAAGAAGGTCAAGCCGCTGTGCTACTTCACCGAGCGCGAGACGGCGATGTACACGATGCTGAGCGGCATCCCGTACATCCACGACGAGTGCCCCAACTCGGTCGGCGCCACGACGATCTCCTACAAGGAGCTCATCAACCGGCTCGAGAGCGGTGCGCCGGGCAGCAAGCGGCGTTTCTACGACGGCTTCCTGCAGCGCCGCGAGCTGTTCCAGAACGAGGAGACCGAGCTCACCATGGCGTACTGCGAACGCTGCGGCATGCCGTCGCCGCTCGAGTTGTGCGGCTTCTGCCGTATGGTCGGCGACGCGCCGATCACCGAATACGGCGCGCTCGAGCGCGTGCGTCCGCAAGGGGCACCGCCCCGGCGCACGCAGCCAACGTTGACGACTGACGGGGTGCGATGAAGCTCGAGGGTGAGGGGCACGCGCTCGAGGTGCTTCGCCGCATCGAGGACGCCTACCCGGAGGCGCGCGTCGAGCTGCGCTTCAGCAATCCGCTCGAGCTGCTCGTCGCCACCATCCTGTCGGCGCAATGCACCGACAAGCGCGTCAACGAGGTGACCGAGGAGCTCTTCGTCGACTATCCGGATGCGCGCGCCTATGCCGAGGCCGACCCCGAGGCACTCGAGGAGGCGGTGCGTCCGACGGGGTTCTTTCGTCAAAAGGCAAAGAACCTGCGTGCCTGCTGCCGCGACATCGTCGACAAGTTCGACGGCCAGGTGCCGGCGACGATCGACGAGCTCACCTCGCTCGCCGGGGTAGGGCGCAAGACCGCCAGTGTCCTGCTGGCGGTGGCCTTCGACAAGCCGGCCATCGCTGTCGACACGCACTGCCGAAGGGTCAGCCAGCGTCTCGGATTGAGTGGGGAGAGCGACCCCGCGAAGGTCGAATCCGACCTCAAGGAGCTCTACCCGGAGGACACCTGGGCGACGATTTCCCGGCTTTTCATCTGGCACGGTCGTTATACCTGCAAGGCGCGCAAGCCGCTTTGCGAGCAGTGCGCACTGCCTGATCTCTGCCCGTGGTATCGCGACAACGTCGCCTGAGGCGGTGGAGCCGTCCAGCGGTCGGGAGTCCATCCGATGCAGGGTGCGCGGGTCGGCGCGAGCCAGGCTCGTCGCGAGGTTGAATACCGTAAATATTTACGGTATGATCAGCTCTGTCGTGAACACCTCTGATCGACCTTTGCGAGACCCCCGTTGAGCACCGAGCTGACCCGCAAACAACGCGCCATCTACGAGTTCATCGCCGACTGCGTTCAGCGCCAGGGCATCCCGCCGAGCCTCACCGAGATCGCCGAACAATTCGAATTGGCGTCGGCCTCGGGGGTGGCCGATCACCTGCGCGCCCTGGAGCGCAAGGGCTACATCCGCCGGCGCCGCGGCGTGTCGCGCGGCATCGAGATCAGCGACGCCTCGCGCCGCGCCGCCGCGCCACCGCGGACGGTACAGGTTCCGGTGATCGGCTCGCTTCCGGCGCATGAGCGGCTGCACAGCAACCGCAACGGCAGACGACACCTGATGTTCGACGGCCGCGTCGCGCAGCAGGGTGCAGTAGCGGTGCGCGTCAACCTCAAGGGGCTGGAGAGCCGCGGCATCCTGCGCGGTGACTATCTGATCGTCATCCGTGGCGCCGCGCCGCGGGTCGGCGAGCTCGGGCTGGCCCACCTCCGCCGCACCACGACGGCGCTGATCGAGATGTTGCCCGGGAAGCGGGGCGTGCGCCGTGTCGTCGACGACGTCGAGCTCGACGACGGCTTCGAGCTCTTCGGCCGCGTCGTCGCCGTACTGAGATCCATGAACGAAACGAAAGAGACAGCCGGATGATCCGATTCGACCGCTTCACCGTGAAGGCACAGGAGGCGGTGCAGCGTGCACAGCAAATGGCACAACAGCACCAGAATCCCGGCATGGACGGCACCCACCTGTTGCTGGCGCTGCTCGAACAACACGAGGGCGTGGTGCGCAATGTCATCGAGCGCCTCGGCGGCAGCCCCGACGCCATCGCCGCGGCGGCGCAGGGCGCGATTGACAAGAAGCCGCGCGTCGAGGGCGACGCGGCGGTCGAGGTGCACCTGGACACGGAGGCGCGCAAGGCCCTCGAGGTGGCGCAGGAAGAGGCCGACAAGCTGAGCGACAAGTACGTTTCCACCGAGCACATCCTGCTCGGACTGCTCGGCGCCGGCGGCGAGGCCGCGCGCATCCTCGAGGACGGTGGGGTGACGCGCGATCCGCTCTTTGCCGCGCTCAAGCAGGTCCGCGGCAGCATGCGGGTCACCGACCCCAATCCGGAAGACAAGTACAACGCCACCGAGCAATACGGCATCGACCTCACCGAGCTGGCACGGCGGGGCAAGCTGGATCCGGTGATCGGCCGCGACGAGGAGATCCGACGCGTGGTGCAGGTGCTGTCGCGGCGCACCAAGAACAACCCCGTGTTGCTCGGCGAGCCCGGTGTGGGTAAGACCGCCATCGTCGAGGGTTTGGCGCAGCGCATTGTCAACGGAGACGTCCCCGAGAGTCTCAAGAACCGCCGAGTGGTGTCGATGGACATCGGCTCGATGCTCGCCGGCGCCAAGTACCGCGGTGAGTTCGAAGACCGGCTCAAGGCGTTCCTGCGCGAGATCCAGGAGGATACCGACGTCATCCTGTTCATTGACGAGTTGCACACCGTCGTCGGGGCCGGCGCCGCGGAAGGTGCGGTGGACGCCGCCAACATGCTCAAGCCGCCGCTGGCACGCGGCGAGCTGCACGCCGTCGGCGCCACGACGCTGGGCGAGTACCGCAAGTACATCGAAAAGGACCCCGCGCTGGAGCGGCGCTTCCAGCCGGTGATGGTGGGCGAGCCCGGGGTCGAGGAGACCATCTCGATCCTGCGCGGCCTCAAGGAGCGCTACGAGGTACACCACGGCGTGCGCATCAAGGACAGCGCGTTGGTCGCTGCGGCGACCCTCGCAGAGCGCTACATCACCGACCGCTTCATGCCCGACAAGGCGATCGACCTGGTCGACGAAGCGGCCTCCCACCTGCGCATGGAGATCGACAGCCTGCCGGTTGCTCTCGACGAGCTCGAGCGCCGCAAGCGACAGCTCGAGATCGAGCAGAAGGCGCTCGCCAAGGAGCGCGACCGCGACTCCAAGGAGCGCCTCGCGAAGATCGAGGAAGAGCTCACCGTCCTCGAGGAGGAGTACGGCGAGCAGATGCGGCGCTGGAAGGCCGAGAAGGAGCAAGTTGCGGTTATCCAGGAGCTCAAGCGCGAGATCGAGGATGCGCGTACGCAGGCCGATCTGGCCGAGCGCGACGGCGACCTCGGTCGCGCCGCGGAGTTGCGCTACGGAACCATCCGCGATCGCGAGGCCGCCCTCGAGACGGCGCGCAAGCAACTCGAGGAGATCCAGAGCGGCGGCGGCATGCTCAAGGAAGAGGTCGATGCCGATGACATCGCCACGGTGGTGTCGGGCTGGACCGGCATTCCGGTCAACCGCCTGCTGGAGGAAGAGAGCGACAAGCTGCTGCGCATGGAGGATCGCCTGCACCTGCGGGTGATCGGGCAGGACGAGGCGATCGAGGCGGTGTCCAACGCGGTGCGGCGAGCGCGCGCCGGGCTGCAGCCTGAGAACCGTCCCTACGGCTCGTTTCTGTTTCTCGGTCCCACGGGGGTGGGCAAGACCGAGCTCGCCAAGGCCTTGGCGGAGTTCCTGTTCGACAGCCAGGACGCGATGGTGCGCATCGACATGACCGAGTACATGGAACGACACGCCGTGGCGCGGCTCATCGGCGCCCCGCCGGGCTACGTCGGTCACGACGAGGGCGGCTTCCTGACCGAGAGAGTGCGGCGCCGACCCTACTCGGTGCTGCTCTTCGACGAGGTCGAGAAGGCCCATCCGGACGTCTTCAACATCCTTCTGCAGATCCTCGACGACGGCCGTCTGACCGACGGCAAGGGGCGCACGGTGGACTTCTCCAACACCGTCGTCATCATGACGTCCAACCTCGGCAGCCACTATCTGCAGCAGATCGACGACATCGGGGAGGAGAAGGCGCACGCCATGGTGCGCGAGGAGCTGCGCAATACCTTCCGGCCGGAGTTCCTCAACCGCATCGACGAGACGATCATTTTCCATCCGCTCAGCGCCGAGCAGATCGCCGAGATCGTGACGCTGCAGATCGATGACCTGAACCGCCGCCTGGGCGGCCAGCACTTGCGGCTGGAGATCACCGACGACGCCAAGCGACACCTCGCCGAGCTCGGCTACGATCCGGCGTACGGCGCCCGCCCGCTCAAGCGCGTCATCCAGCGGATGATCGAGAATCCGCTGGCGCAGGCCCTGCTGCAGGGCCAGTTCTTCGAGGGCGACGTCATCCGTGCCGACATGGACGCCAGCGACTCGATCCTGGTGTTCCGCAAGTCCGAGGAGAGGCCGGCAGAGCCGGTTGCCTCCGAGGCGAGAGCTGACGACTGATGCCGTCGACGACGAAGAAGGACTACTACGGCATCCTCGGGGTGAAGAAGGACGCCAGCGCCGATGAGATCAAGAAGGCGTATCGGAAGGCGGCTCGCAAGCACCACCCGGACGTCAACCCGGGCGATGCCGATGCCGAGGAACGCTTCAAGGAGATCGCCGAGGCCTACCACGTCCTCGGGGACGCCGAGCGGCGCGCCGCCTACGACAAGGGACCGGAGCAGTTCGCCCAGGAGTTCGACCTGAGCGATTTCTTTGCCCAGTTCGGCGGGGGATTCGGCGGGGGCGGGATGCGCGGCAATGTGCGCTTCGGTGGCGACCTCGGCGACATCTTCGAGATGTTCGGCGGCCATGCCGGTGCCGGTGGCGCCAGCCGCAACTGGAACGTGGCGCAGCCGGGGCGCGACGTGGAGGTGCAGTTGCCGCTGAGCTTCGAGGACGCGATCAACGGCGTCGAGCGCAAGGTCAGCTACGAGATCCACGACGGCCCGATCACCCGGACGGTGACCACTACGGTGCGCATCCCTGCCGGAGTCGGGGACGGCAAGCGCATCCGCGTACGCGGTCGCGGCGAGCCGGGACAGGGCGGTGCCCCGCCTGGGAACCTGTACCTGCGCGTGAAGGTCGCAACGCATCGACTGTTCACTCGCAAGGGCGCCGATCTGTACCTCGATTTGCCGGTGACGGTTTACGAAGCCGGACTGGGCGGTAAAATTCGCATTCCCACTCTTGACGGTACGACGACCATCAAGCTTCCGGCGGGTACGCGCAGCGGTCAGGTGATCCGCCTGTCCGGTAAGGGCGCTCCCCGGCCCGATTCGAAAGGCAAGGGCGACCTGTACGTCACGGCGCGCATTGTTTTGCCCGAGTCGCTCGACGAGGGCACCGAGGATCTGCTTTCGAGATTCGCCGAAGAGCATCCCTACGACCCGCGCCGCGGCTTGACGTAAGGCGCCGAGGATACCCATGTCCGACATCGACGATCCGAACCTCGCCGACCTGGTCGACGAGATGGCCGGTTTGCAGGACGTTCCGTTCGATATTCCGGCGCAGCTTCCCGTGCTGCCGTTGCGCGGCAGCGTGCTGTTTCCAGGCGTGGTGATGCCGCTGCTGGTGGCAACGCCGTCGTCGATCGAGCTGATCGACGCCGTACGTGGCGGCGATCGCATCTTCGTGGCCACCGCGCTGCACCCGGAGGCCGGCGACACGGTGGCGCCCGAGAGCCTCTTCGGTCGCGGCGTGGTGGCGCGAATCCTCAAGACCCTCGAACTGCCCAACGGCAAGCTCAACGTCATCGTGCAGGGCGTGGCGCGCGTCGATCTGCGCACCATCGAAAGCACCGAGCCATATCTTTCGGCGCGGATCGCGGCGGTGGAGTCGGTTCCGGCGTCTGGAAGCATCGAGGTCGAAGCGCTGATGCTGAGCGTGCAGCGCCTGCTGCAGCAGATCGTAAAGCTGCCCAGCAACCTGCCGCCCGAGGTTCAGGCGCTGGCCAGCGCCTCCGGGGACGCCGGCAGCCTCACCGATCTGGTTGCGGCGCACCTCAACCTCGGCGTCGACGAGAAACAGGAGCTGCTCGAGACCGACAACGTCGAAACGCGTCTGAAGCTGGTGGTCAGCCACCTGGCGCGCCAGGTCAAGCTGTTCGAGCTGTCGCAGAAGATCGAAACCGAGGTGCAGGACGAGATCGACAAGAGCCAGCGCGAGTTCTATTTGCGCGAGCGGCTGCGCGCCATTCGGCGCGAGCTGGGCGAAGACGACGAGGGCCTCGCCGAGGTCGAGGACCTCACCGGCAAGATCGAGGATGCCAAGATGCCGGAGGAGGTCGACAAGGTGGCGCGTCAGGAGGTCGATCGGCTGGCACGCAT